>JAZRFR010000136.1:0-3104 GCA_045643785.1 Eubacteriales bacterium
CCCGCCGTGAAATTCACGGCGGGCTGGCGTTTTTGGTAGGACAATTCGGAGTTTACAGGAGAGAGGGGGAACGCCAAAGAGGAACTTCTTGAAAGCCTCCTCGCACCGAGCGAAGCGAGGATGTTTTCAAAAAGGTTCTTGGCCGCCGGAGGCCGCTCCCCCGCTCTCCGATAAACCCAAATTTAAAATCCCCCTCGCAAAAGGAGCATAACCATGAGCAACAAGAAACACAAGGGCGATCACGGCCGCCGCGCCGAGCAACGCGCCGCCCAAAAGAATCAGCCCGCCCTGAAGAACCCCGCCTCCGCCGACAAGCCCCGTCGGGTATACCTGCGGAACTGGGTCTACATCTGGTCTACCCTGGGGGTAGTTGCCGCCGTCGCCGCCGTCATCATCGGCTTTGAATATCTGGGCTGGTGGGACAGTGTCATCGGCTCTATCCTGGTGGTACTGGTGGGCGCGTTTGGCTGTATGTGCCTCTACGACGTCGCCCTCCTGCTCACCGCCTGCATCACCTTCGGTGAGGGCATGGTCAACGCGGGCAAGGACGAAAACAGCCAACAGATGATCTTCCACGCCGCCTCGGTCACCCGCCTGGAAATGCGGGATAACACCGCCGGGGGTGGGGACAAGGTACTCCCCAACGACGCCCCCGTGTATAAGAACGCCCAGATTGTCTTCGTCATGGAAAGCGGACGGGTCAACCGCCGCAAGGTGAGCCGATTGACGGCCAAGCAGTATGCAAAGGTCAAAGAAGCGCTGGAGGCCGAGAAGGGATTCAGCGCATGAGCGTTATTACGCATGTGAAGCTAAACGATTGGTGGAAAAGACAGCTTCCGCTTTACGAAAAAAGCTTGTCGAGCAAGGATCTTTCGGTGATTGCCGATATATACTCGGTCTTTGGCCACAGTCAGGGGACGCGCAGTGAGAGCCGCCACAAAAAGCATGCCGCCACTATGCTCTGCGACAGTTTAGACGGCATGGAAAGCGGTCAGATCATGGGTGTGCTGGATCGATTCGGCTACAGTACCCGCATGGAATGGTTCGTGGACTGGCGCAAGCAGGAGCCCCGCGAGTTTCTTACCCCCGACATGACCTCCACCGAGCGCTTCTGGGTGCTGGCTTTGGCCACCGCCCACCCCTGCGGGCATCTGCGGGAGAAGGCGTTTCGCGCAATGATCCACGAGGTGGACGGACGCGCCCTCTGCATCGCCCTGTCGGGGCTGTACGATTGGGTGCCCCAAGTCCGCGCCGCCGCCGAGGAACTGCTGAAATACAAATTGCAGATCGCCGCCCCCGCCGAGCTGTGCGAGGCGATCCCCTATGCCCTGCCCGTCCTGCGGTCGGAGCACGCCAGAGGGCTTGTCCGCGATCCCGCCTCGGGCTTCTCGGCGTATATCACCGCCTTGACCGCCCAGGAGATGCGCCCCGCATTGGCCAAGACTTTGGCCGAAGGAGACATCCATACCCGCCGCTTCTGTGTGCGGGTGCTCTCTGAGTCGGACAAGGGCGCCGAGCTGCTTCTGTCCCGACTTCCGCATGAGCCCGACCCCAATCTGCGCCGCGAGATATTTTCGCGGCTGACCGAGCAGGGACTCGCCCCTGCCGATACCGCTGCCATCCCCGAGGCCGCGGCGGTCATGCTCCGAGATGAATTTCCCAAGAATCGCTACGAGGGACTTTTGTGGCTCTGCCTCCACCGTCCCGACCAAGCCCTGTCTTACACGATAAAATTCCTCACCGATGCCCACGCGGCTGTCCGCACCGTGGCACAGGAGTGGAGCGAACGGCTGGATGCCGACTTCTTGGCCGTGGCATACTATCGGGAGAAGCTGACAACCTGCGCCAGCGGTGATCCTTCCCTACCCGCTTTGCTCTACGGACTCAGCGAGGTGGGAGACACTTCCGATCTGGCACATATCACTTCCTATTTGCCCCATGACCGTGCCGCCGTGGTATCCGCGGCTATGACCGCCCTTGTGCGGCTGACCCCTGCCGAGGACATGGAATCGGTGGCCGCTACCTTAACTGAGGCTCTCACCGACTCCCGCGCGGGCGTGGTCAAGACCGCGTCCCTGCTCCTGTTCAAGATGGGCTGTCCCGACGGGGTGCGGGTCACCGAAATCATGACCGAGACCGACTCCGAGCTGACCCGTGTGCGGTGCCTGACGGTGCTGTCCCGCGCGGGCAAATGGCGGAGACTCATCGGTATTCTGACTGCCCTGCGTCTGGGCGGAGATCACCTCACCCGCAAGGCCAACGCCATGCTGGAGCGGTGGCTCCTGACCTGCAACTATTCCTTCGCCAAGCCCACGGCTGCCGAGGCCTCCGAGGTCGGGCGGCTTACCGAGATTTGCTCGGAGAACGGGCAGATCACCCCGGAACAAGCAAAGCAACTGACATTTTGTCTGGCAACAAAATAAAGGAACCGTTATCAAATATGCAAACATCTATCATCATCAAAGGCGCCCGCGTACACAACCTCAAAAACGTGGACGTCACCATTCCCCGTGACAAGCTGGTGGTCATGACAGGCCTGTCGGGCTCGGGCAAGTCCTCCCTGGCCTTCGATACCGTCTACGCCGAGGGACACCGCCGATTCGTGGAGTCCCTGTCCTCCTACGCCCGTATGTTTCTGGGGCAGATGGACAAGCCCGACGTGGATCTCATTGAAGGACTCTCCCCCGCCATTTCCATCGACCAGAAGACCACCTCCAAGAATCCCCGCTCCACGGTGGGTACGGTCACGGAGATCTACGACTACCTCCGTCTGCTCTACGCCCGCGTGGGCGTGCCTCATTGCCCCGTCTGCGGCAAGGAGATCCGCCAGCAGACCGTGGATCAGATCATCGACAAGATCCTGACCTTACCCGAAGGGGAGCGGTTTATGGTCTTGTCCCCCGTGGTGCGTGCCCAAAAGGGTATGCACGAAAAGGTGCTAGCCGATGCCAAGAAAAAGGGCTACGTCCGTGTCCGCGCCGACGGAATCATTTATGAACTGACGGAGGACATCGAGCTTGACAAAAACCTCAAGCATAATGTGGAAATCGTCATCGACCGACTGGTCATGAAACCCGATCTTCACACCCGCGTTTCCGACTCGG
>JAZRFR010000137.1:0-24627 GCA_045643785.1 Eubacteriales bacterium
GGTGAGGCAGTTGAAATAGTCGTCCACGAAGATCAGCACGCCGAGAGCAAAGGTAGCCAGCTGGGCGCCCACGCGGGTCTTGACGTGGCTCTGGGCCCACGCGCCGAAGGCGCGGGAGCCGCCCGCCTTGTTGATGAGGGCGACCATCATGCCCAGCAGGACGAGGAAGATGAGGATACCCGCGTTCCATGCGTCGGCGGTGGAGGCGATGAAGCCGTCGTTCACGATGGCGGTCAGGGTACCGACGGGGTTAAAGTCGGTGGCCAGGAGCGCGCCTGCCAAGACGCCCACGAACAGGGAGGAGAAGACTTCCTTGGTGATCAGCGCCAGCACGATGGCGATGACGGGGGGCAGGAGGGCGAGGTAGGTAGCGTAGTAGGGGGTGTCCACGGTAGAGAGATCGGCGTACAGCTCGTCCCCCAAGGTCTCCTTGGCATCCGCGGGCACGAACTCGGCGAACAGGGCGGCGTGAATGGCTTCGCGCGCCTCGTCAATGCGAGCCTGATCGGCCTCGGACAGCTCGCTATCCGGGTCGATGCCCAGTTCAGCGGCCTTTTCGGCGACCCGTTGATCCTCCAGGGCGGAGGGAACGTAGATCTCGTACAGCTTTTCGTCGGCATAGGCCGCCAGTTCCTCGTCGGTCATCAGGAAGCCGTCGTCGTTGAGGTATTTGCCAACGTTTCCGTTGTCCACCACCAGAGACAGCACCACGAAGAGAACCAACAGAATAGCGATCACAACCGAATTGATGATGATTTTGCGTTTCATGGTTATAATCCTTTCTTTTGGCAGAAGGAAATAAAACGGGAGCCGTGAAACCCACGGCTCCCATACTTCACCAGATACGCGTGATACGCGATATACCCGAAACGTATTGACCCGATAGCGCTCCACAGAACTCTGTGACAGTCCACGGGATATTCTCCCGTACACCAACAACGCCCCGCCCGCGGCGGCGAGACCCGTTTCGGCGATCTTCCCTTTCGGACAGCGGCACCGCGCCGTTTTGCCTGCCCTACTCTTGAAGCTCGCGCCTCTACCTTTTTTTAACGACAACATTATACAGGAGTCGTCACGGTTTGTCAATAGATTTCGCAAAATTTTCTTTGCGGATCGGAAACTTTTATCCTTGATCCTTCCCTGCCGGTTCGTCAGCGGGCAAACGCTCCCGCAGAGGCCTTCACCGCCTCGCGGATATACCCAAGATCGGGACGAATTACGTCGGCAAAGGCCTCGGGCATCCAGTCCACGGTGTCGGGGTCTACCCCGCAGAGGGTCCGGGCCCACGTGAGGGCGGAGGCGTAACGGCCGTGGCTCTCGCTCATATGGAAGCCGTCACGGGTGACGGTGTCTCCCACGGGGGTAGCGCGGAGATTTTGGATGGCGACACCCGAGGGGATCACCCCCGCATAGGCAGGATTCGGAAGAATCTCGCTCTCCACGGCGTGCAGGATGGCGTTGTACATGGCGGTCTGATCGCGGTTATAGCGGGGGAAGGCCCAATGGTCGCTGTCTCCCTGGTATGCCCAGGTCATGTGCCAGTACAGGGCAGCGGCGGGATTGCGCTTATTACGGTTGACGTAGTCGATGATCTCTCCCTGGCGGGCGTAGGTCTCGGGGAGGCCGCTGTCGTGGCTGGCCTGCTGGAGAGTGATGATATCCCATTCCTCGTCCAGAAGCCCCTCGGCAAGGGACGCATTCGGGGTCATCTGCCACACGCCGTCGGTGTTCTTGAGGTATACGTAGGTGTGGGCATCGTCAAGAATATTCTGCGCGTGGATGTCAACGGGGCATCCCCCGATGAATAGATCTCCCAGCACAACCTCTTCCACGCCACCGGCGCGAAGGACATGCCATAGATACTCCATGGCATCGATACTGAAGCTGTTTCCGATGGCCAAAATTTTCACGGATCTTTTCATACGGCGGCTCCTTTCTGCTCTCGGCGCTTGTCCAAAGCGCGGTTACGGAAGTACAGGATCAGATCGACGGCGACCATGATGAAATTGAGGACGTAGAAAACGAGAACGTACCACTTCTGCCCAAACGCAGCCATATAGGTGGGGTTCATGAACTTCGATGCGATCCCTGCGACGTATCCCACCTCAATGAGGATCAGAAATAAGAGGCTCTTGCCCTTCGCCGTCCTTGCACGGTAGGATTTGTACACGTTGAACGGCCAGGACGCGCCGAAGCACAAAACCATGATGATCTCCAGAATTTCAGACATAAAAATCCCTCCCTTGGAGTATGATGGCCTCATTATACCACAAGTCGGGAGGGATGTAAAGATGTTTGGAAAAATTGTTTTGGAGACTTTCCCAGGGGCTTTGCCCCTGGACCCCACCAAAGTACTTTTTGAAAAAAGTTCTTTGGAATCTCAAAAACTTCCAAAAAGGGTTATTTATCAATATCTTTTTTGAAAGTTCTTGAAGGGTGTCCAGAGGGAATCTTCTTTGAAGAAGTTTCCCTTTGGCGTTCCCCCGCTCCCCCACAAACCCAAATTTACACTTGTTTATCCCAACAGCAACAGCAGCCCCAGGAGGATCACGGTTTCGTCCAGGTCGCCGCGGTCGGTACAATCGGCGTTTTCGTGGAGGAAGAACAGGATGAGCCCCAAAATCAAGATCTCCTCCCAGCCGATCCCGTGGCCGAAGGGGAAATGGGAGAGGTCAAACAGGGAGGACTTACGGGGCGGAGCGGGTGTTTCGGCAGGAGCAACCGCCGGCGGGGGCGGCTCGGGTTCATCAAAACTCGCGGGAATGGCCGCAGGCGGAGGGCGGCGGTAGGCACCCCCCAGCTCGCTGACCTTGGGAAGGCCGTCAAAGTGGGGCGTGGGCGTCTCTTCCCCCGGTAGTTCGACCGAGGGCAGATCCGCCTCGATCTCCTCGGAGCTTCCCAAGGGTCGCTCCTCCCCGTCCACGATGGCGTGGCCGCTGTAGTTGGCGGGGACCTGCATTTTGGGGCGCTCGGGCTGGCGATAGGAAGGGATCCGCCCTGCCCCCGGGCGGTGTACGCCGTAGGTGATTCCTTGATCCTTGCTGTACATCAGGTCACCTCCTTGCTGTCCCCCGTCAAGGGGGACGACTCAGCCGTGGGGGACGACTCTGCCGCGGGGGTATGTCCCGTCGGGACGAACCTATCCAGTCCCGACAAAAGCCCCGACAGGGAGATCCCCGACCGCTCCAGGGCGTCCCAGATGCGGCAAAGACGGATCACCGTCTCGGCCGCCTCCTGACGGCGGGGACTCAGATAGGGCTTGACAGCGCAGAGCAGGGCGGTATGGCGGTCTACGGTGTGGGGGCGGCGCACGGAAGGTGGGCGGTCCACGGAAGGTGGGCGTGCCGCTGAGGGTACTCCTCCCGTCCCCCGCGACATGGCTCCCAGGAGGGGAGAGAGATTCTCGGCCAAGGTGGGCAGAGCCGAAAGCAGGGCGGGGTTGGCCAGCAGAGTACCCAGTCCGCCGCCCCCTGCCAACGAGGCGCCCACCGCCGGGGCGCTCGCCGATGGGGCGCTCGCCGATGGGGCGGGTGCCGCTGGGGCGGGTGCCGACGGAGTGGGAATCGGCTGAGACGCCGTCGGAATATCTGCGGGAGGGGGCGCATCTGCCGTCCCCTCCGCTTCGTCCAGCAGGCGATTCAACAGGGCGCTCAACTCCGCGGGAGGCGGAGCCGCACCCGTGGTGGGTTGCATATCCGTATCCATGGGTCACCTCGCTTAGGGTTTAGGCGAGCCGCCGAAGGATTGCAGGAGCTTTGAGATATCCTCCTCACTCGCCATTTGCAGTACCGCGCGGAGAGCCGACAGATCCATGGTTGCCAGCGGCACGCGGCTCGTGTCTACTCCGTATTCGGTCAACAGCTTCCCGATCACCATGCGGAACTGGTCGTCGTTCAGCTTCAGAAGACGGTCGATGCTCTTTTTGTCCAGTTGCATAACGCTACCCCCTTTGCCGCCATAGGATGTTGCCGATGCCCCGTGGGAAGGGCGCGGAAAGGGCGGCTACCAGCAGTATATGACGGGCGAAAAAAAGTGTGATTTCTTTGAAAAATCCTGCGAAAACGCATGGACAAATCTCGCTTTTCGTGGTATACTATATATTGGATAAAAATTTAGAAAGGAGTGCCGTCATGACCCTGCTCATTCTGTCCGACAGCCACGGTCGCCCCGACCGCATCCGTGAGTGCATTGCCCGCGTCAAGCCCGACGGCATTCTGTTCGCGGGGGACGGGCTACGGGATCTGGCCTCCTGCGATCTTCCCGCCCCCTTAGGAGCATGCCCCCTGTGGGCGGTCAAGGGAAACTGCGACTGGATGTTGTCTCCCGTGATCGTCGGGAATTCCGTTTTGGAAGCCGAGGACGAGGAGCTGATTACGGTGGAAGGCATCCGCATTTTGCTGATGCACGGCCATAAGTACGGCGTCAAGGGAGGTCTCGGCACGGCTATTGCCCACGCCGCGGGGCGCCAGGCAGACGTCCTGATATTCGGGCATACCCACGTTCCGCTGGAGCTTCACCTGTCCCCCGATCGCGCCCTCGATTTCTCGGTATCCAAGCCCCTGACGGTTTTCAACCCCGGCAGTCTGGGGGACAGAGACGCCTCCTTCGGCACGCTGACCATCCGAAACGGGCAGATGCTGTTCGGTCACGGGAATCTCTGATACATAACAAAAAAGCCGCTCCGCGTATGCGGAACGACTTTCTTGGTGTCATGCAAATCCATCAGATCTCGACAGGATCCTCTTCCTCAACCTCTGCGGTCTCCAGCGCCACGTAGTAGGCCTCGATCACGGCCTTCTCCAGAGTGGTACGGAACTGGGCGTTGATGGGATGTACGATGTCGCGGTAGGTATCGTCGGGATTCTTGCGGCTGGGCATCACGATGAAATACTTCTCGCGGGCGTTGATGACCTTGATGTCATGCACCGCCAGCTGTCCGTCAAAGGTCACGGATACGATGGCCTTCATGGGGCCCTCGTCAAAAAGCTTTCGAACCTTTACATCGGTAATCTGCATATATTTACTCCTCCGTTGCAATAATTCTCCTTGTTTCGGATATAGCAAATAAAGTATAACCTAATTGTGTGAAATCAATTTTACGAAATTAAGTTTTTTATGTGAATTTATTCACACAAAAAATATCATTCAATACATTTTCCCATAGAATTCCCGAAATTTCACCCCATTATCAACGTTTATTCGAATTTTTACGAACAAAGGAGCGCTCCATGTCTACTCCCAATACCCACGACGGCGCCGCCCGCATCACCGCCTACCTGCAAGCCTGCGCTCATCGCCACGCATCGGTATTCTTCATCGGTGTCGGCGGCGTGATGATGTCCTCCCTGGCTCTTCTGACCCATCGCGCGGGCCACCCCACGGCGGGCTCCGACCGCGCTCATACGGCCATCACCGATACGCTGGAGGCCGACGGCATCCGCATCTGCTACGGCCACGCCGCCGAGAATATCCCCGCCGACTGCGGCCTGGTGGTCTACACCGTGGCCATTTCCCCCGATAACCCCGAATACGTAACGGCCAGAGAACGCGGTATCCCCTGCGTATCCCGCGCCGACTACCTGGGTGCCCTCATGACCGACTACCGCCGCCGCGTGGGTGTGGCGGGAATGCACGGCAAAAGCACCTGCACCTCCATGTGCGCTCAGATCCTTCTGGACGCCGAGGTGGATCCCACCATTCTGTCGGGCGCATCCTACGCCCCCATGGGCGGCGCCTACCGTTTGGGCGACTCCAAGGAGCATTTCCTCTTTGAGGCCTGTGAGTACATGGATTCCTTCCTGGATTTCAACCCCACCGTCGCCATTCTGCTGGGCGCCGAGCTGGAGCACGTGGACTACTTCAAGGATATGGAGCAGATCAAAGAATCCTTCGCCCGCTTTGCATCCCTAACGGGTACAGACGGCGTGACGGTAGTCAACGCCGACGACGGGGAAATTTTGGAGTCTGCCCACCGCGCGCTGGAGCGCGGAAAGACCGGCCGCCTGATCACCTTCAGCGCCGAGGGCAAAAAGGAAGCCGATTTCTACGCGCAAAATATTCATACGGAAGCGGGACTTCCCTGCTTTGAGATGATCGCCCACGGGGAGAACTGGGGCGAGGTCTGTATGGCTGTCCCCGGCCGCCACCAGGTCATCAACGCCCTGGCCGCCGCCGCCGCCATGGATGCCTGCGGCATTGGGCGCGAGGCCATTCTGTCGGGACTTGCCCACTACATAGGCGCAGGCCGCCGCATGGAACTCAAGGGGCATATCAACGGCGCCCCCGTCTACGACGACTACGGCCACCATCCCACCGAGGTGGGGGCGACCCTGGAGGGCGCGAAGACGCTCTGCACCGCGGGATGCGCCGAGGGGCGGTTAATCTGCGTCTTCCAGCCCCACACCTACAGCCGCACCGCCAACCTCTACCCCCAATTCCTCACCGCCTTTGACGCCGCGGATCACGTGATCCTGCTGGACATCTACGCCGCCCGCGAGGTCAACACCTACGGGGTTTCCTCCGAAGGCTTGGCCAACGATCTAAACGCCGCGACCTCCGACAAAGCCTCCTACGCCCCCACCCCCGCCGATGCCGCCGACGCCATCCGCGCCCTCGCCCGCAAGGGTGACAGCGTGGTCGTCATGGGCGCGGGCGACGTCATCAAGGTGACTGCCTCCCTGTTTGCATAGCCTTCAAATTTGGATTTGTGGGGGCGCTGCCCCCACCCCCCGCAAGCCCCTTTTGAAAAAGGGGCTTGACCCCCAAAACTTTCAAAAAGGAATTATTTGATCATGCTTTTTTAAAAGTTCTTGGGATTCTTAAACCCTTCTTTCAAGAAGGGTTTAAGCGGGATGCAGGGGTGGAACCCTTGCTCGTCCTTCCACTACCACGAAAGGATTTTTCCACATGGTCTTTTCATCCACCATATTCCTGTTCGGATTCCTTCCTCTGTCCTTGCTGATCTACTACATCATGCCCTTCAAGGGACGGAATCTCGCGCTGTTTCTGCTCAGCATGATCTTCTACGGGTTCGGAGAGCCCGCCTACATTGCCGTCATGCTGTTCTCCATCACCGTGGCGTATCTGACGGGCTTTCCCATCGGCAAGTACCGCGAGTCGAATCCCCGCCGCGCCAAGGTGTGGCTGGCGGTGTCGCTGTGCCTGAATCTCGCCCTGCTCCTGTTCTTCAAGTACACCAACTTCTTCATTGAGAATCTGGCGCTCATCCCGCCGCTTTCGGGGATTCTGAAGCCCATCGAGGGGCTGACCCTCCCCATCGGTATCAGCTTCTACACCTTCCAGATCATGTCCTACTCCATTGATCTGTACCGCGGGGACACCGACACCCAACGCAGTTATATCGCCTTCGGCACCTACGTCTCCCTCTTTCCCCAGCTCATCGCAGGTCCCATCGTCCGCTACCGCGACGTCAATGACCAGCTCATGAGCCGCGCCCACTCGGTGGACAAGTTCTCCTCGGGTGTGCGGCGATTCACCGTGGGCTTTGCCAAAAAGCTGCTTTTGGGGGACTCCTTGGCCGCCCTCTACGCCTATTTCGGCACCGCCGCCGACGTAGAGCCCACCGTGCTGACCTCCTGGCTTCTGGTGCTGACCTACACCCTCCACATCTACTTCGACTTCTCGGGCTACTCCGACATGGCCATTGGTCTCGGGCGGATGCTGGGCTTTGAGTTTCTGGAGAACTTCAACTACCCTTACCTGGCCTCCTCCATCACCGACTTCTGGCGGCGGTGGCACATCTCCCTGTCCTCCTGGTTCCGGGAGTACGTGTATATCCCTCTCGGCGGCAACCGCAAGGGACTTCTGCGGCAGTTTGTCAACATGGGTATCGTGTGGTTCCTCACGGGATTCTGGCACGGTTCGGCCTGGAACTTCATTCTGTGGGGCGTGTTCTACTTCGTGATCCTCGCCTTGGAAAAGGCCTTCCTCCTCAAGTGGTTCAAGTCCTCGCCCGTCACCCGCGTGCTGGGTCACGTCTGGGCGCTGGTGCTGGTGGGCATGGGCTGGATGATCTTCGATCACTCGGATCTCTCCGAGGCATTCTCGGTTATCGGCGGTATGTTCGGTATCGGAACGGTGGGCTTTGCCTCCCCCGTAATTGGCTACGAGCTTCTCCGTACCCTGCCCCTTCTGGTAGTCTCTGTAGTAGCCGCCACGCCCTATCCCGCCCGCCTGTTCGGCAAGCTGAAGGACAAGCACCCCGCCGTAGCCATCTGCGAGCCCATTCTCCTGGGTCTTGCGCTGATCCTCTCTGTCGCCTATATGGTCAGCGGCACCTTCAGCCCCTTCCTCTACTATATTTTCTAAAGGATTCCTATGAAAAACAAGATCAACATCACCATAACGGCGCTGTTTCTCGTGCTGATCTTCGGGTTCGGGATCACCTTCTGGGTACTCCCCGACACCGACTTCTCCCCCGAGGAAAATCGCCCCCTGCAGACCTTCCCCGAGCTATCCGCCGACGAGTGGCTGGAGGGCAAGGTTTCCTCCCGCCTCATTGACTACTACTCGGATCAGTTCCCTCTGCGCTCCGCCTGGGTCTCTCTCCATGCCTTCGGTGAGCTGGGAATGGGCAGAGGCGAGAGCGGCGGTGTGCTTTTGGGAGAAAACGGACAGCTTGCGGTGCGCCGCTTTGACGCTTACGTATCCCTCACCGAGCGCCTGAAGGGCACCGACTCCTACGATCCCGCCCACGTACAGAGGGGCTTGGAGGCCATCGTGGCTCTGGATCAGACCCTCGCCGAGCAGAATATCCCCCTCTGCGTGCTTCTGGCCCCCCGCACCATCGACGTGACCATCGGGGATTTCAGCTACCCCACCGATCTGACAGACCGTTTGGATACCACCATTCAGTCTACGCTGGGGGGTGCCAAGGTCAACAGCGTGGAGCTGCTGGAAGCCTTCCGCGAGCTTCACACCGCAGGCGAGTACGTCTACTTCCGCACCGATCACCACTGGACCACCAAGGGCGCCTACACCGCCTACGCCGCCGTCATGGAGTCCTGGGGGATGAAGGAGCACGTTCTGCCCGAGGACTTCTTCACGGTTCGCTCGGTTCCTGATTTCTACGGCACCACCTACTCCCGCAGCGGGATGTACTTCACCCTCCCCGACACTCTGGAGATCTGGGAGGCGGCCGACGGCAGCGACAGCCGCTTTACCGTCCTTGAGCCTAAGGGAAACAACTCCGACGAATACAAGACGGTCATTGAATCGGGCTTTATCAGCGAGTCGTATCTGGAAGGCAAGGACAAGTACGGAGCGTTTCTGGACGGTACCCATCGGATACTTTTCATCACCGACAAGGAAGCCGCCGCCCGCGGTGAGTCCCGTCCCCGCCTGCTTCTGGCGCGGGATTCCTTTGCCAACAGCATGGTTCCCTTCCTGGCCCGCCATTTCGACATCTGCATGGTGAATCTCTCGGGCGGCATGACCAACCTCTCGGAGCTGGCCGCCGAATACGGCTGTGAGCGGGTGCTGATCGTCTGCAATCGGGAGAATCTCGTGACGGCGGACTGTTTGAATCAGCTGAAATAAGTACGCGTATTTTTCGCAGGGGCTTCACCCCTGCGCCCCACGTAAGGAACTTTTGAAAAAGTTCCTTACGGATCCTCAAAACTTTTCAGAATTAGGTTTGTTTTTGAAAGTTCTTGAAAGAAGATTTCCCCTATGCGCCCTCCCCCACGCAAAAAGCCGTTGCTCACAGGAGCAACGGCTTTTTGCATACGGGAATCCGAATTACTGATGAGCCTCGATGTAGGCCACCAGCTTGTCGATGGTGTTGTACTTGATGGACATCTCCAGGGTTACGCCCAGCTCGTCCTCGATCTGCATGACCAGCTCGGCCACGTCCAGGGAATCCAGACCCAGCTCGGTAAAGGGTACGTTGGTCTTGATCTCACTTGTGTCCACGTTCTTGTAGTCGGCCAGGATTTCTACGATCTTCTCTTTCATGTCGGTATCTCCTTAAAAAATGATTTCATATCCAAATCCGCCCTCGGGCGGGTATGTTTGACGGTGGCGAACGGACTCACGCCCGCTCCTCAAAGAAGGTGTTCAGCTTACGGACACACCTTGTCAGGCACTCCATTTCCTCGTCGTTGAGCTCGCCGCGGATGGCGAAGATCATCTGCTCGTGAAAGAAGCGGTGCAGGCGGTTCATCTTCCGCCCCTCGGGTGTCAGCTCGATGATGGCGATGCGGGCGTCCTTTTCGCTACGGGTCTTGGTCACGTAGCCCTTTTGCACCAGCTTGTTGACACAGACCGTTACGGTGGGCACGGTGACCCCCAGGGCCTCGGCGATCTCCCCCACGGCGCGGCGGCAATCCTCTCCCTCTCCGATGCACTCCAGGGTGTGGAACTCGGCAATGCTCAGCTTGCCGTTTCCGACTCGCTTCAGGTTCTTTTCCTCCACCCGAAGGATCGCGTCGAAGGTATCCACCAGCAGGGTATTCAGTTCTTCCAGCTTCGGTTCCATACGCCCTGCCTTCCGTTCGTTAGATTATCTAATGAATCTATTATAGCACAGATGTGGCGGATTGTCAAGACATCCCGGTAAAAAACCCCATTTGACTCTTTTCGGGTGTCGCTTTCCCTATCCGCAAAAAAGCTCCGAGGATTACCTCGGAGCTTTCGGGTCTTATGGGAGCAGGCGTCGGATCTGTGCTGTAATGGCATCGGCATCCACGCCGGCGGTGCGGTAGATGGGCTCGCACCGATCCTGACAGGCGAAGCTGTCGTCGGTAGCCAGAATGGCGTAGGGGCGGTTGATCATAGCGCCTCGGCGGATCAGGGCATCCGAGAGCATCATGCCAAAGCCACCCGCGCGGATTTCCTCCTCCAAAAAGAGCAGGGGGACGCCGTCGGGCAGACGGGACGCGACCTCGGAGGCCAAGTGATCGTAGGGCTTCAGGTACTCGCAGAGCAGAATTCCCACGCGGATGCCCTCGGCGGCCAGCATATCGCGGGCGATCAGCGCCTCGCAGGTGATGCGGCCGTGGGTGACGATAATGGCCGAAGGAACTTCCGTATTGGAAGGATCGCTTTCCCGCACGCCGATTTCGGTGGGCTCGCCGTCGGGGTAGAAGGCGGCGCGCAGGCGGGCATTCTCTCCGCCGTTGGGATAGCGGATGGCGGCGGGCTTCCCTGCTTCCAGGGCCGTCTTCACCGACAAGGCAAGTCCCGCGAAGGTAACGGGGGTATAGATGGTGACCCCGGGGATGGAGGACAGGAAGGACACGTCGAAAATGCCGTGGTGAGTGGGGCCGTCCCCCGCGTTCAGACCTGCGCGGTCAATGCACATGAGCACGGGAAGCTCTTGCAGGGCGATATCGTGGATGATCTGATCGTAGGCGCGTTGCAGGAAGGAGGAATAAATGGCGGTGACGGGCTTGTAGCCGTCGGCGGCCAGGCCTGCGGCAAAGGTCAGGGCGTGCTCCTCGGCAATGCCCACGTCAAAGAGGCGGTCGGGGCGGGCGGCGTGGAAGGATTCGATGCCCGTTCCCTCGCTCATGGCGGCGGTGATGGCGCAGATGCGGTCGTCCTTTTGGGATTCGGCGATCAGAATCTCGCCCAGGCGGTGGGAAAAGTTCTCCACGGGTGCCGTCCCTGCGGGGGGCATACCGTGGTATTTACCGGGCTCGGCCTCGGCGGGGGCGTAGCCCTTGCCCTTGCGGGTCTTGAGGTGGATGACCACGCTTTCGTTTTGCTTTTTGGCCTCGGTGAGCAGAGCCTCCACGGCCTCGTAATCGTTTCCGTCGGCGGGACCCAGGTAGTAGAGTCCCATATCCTCGAAATAGTTACTGCCGTACATGGCGTTCTTAATGGCCTTTTTGGTGTCGCGGATGGCGCAGAACAGGCCGTTTCCGATCAGCGGAATGCGCTTGATGAAGCGGGAGATGCCTTTTTTGGTCTTGAAGTAACCCGATTTCCGACGGATGCGCGCCATGTGGGTGGCGAAGCGGCCGATGTTCTTGGAAATGGACATTTCGTTTTCGTTGATGATGATGATGAGCCGCAGGCCGGGGGTGATGTTATTGAGCGCCTCGTGGATCATACCGCCCGTAAAGGCGCCGTCGCCCACCACGGCGACGGTGTAAGCGTCCGATCCCGCCATGCGGTCGCCCTGAGCAAAGCCCAGCGCGGCGGACAACGAGGTAGAGCTATGCCCCGAGCCGAAGCAATCGTACTCGCTTTCGCTCCGCTTGGTAAAGCCCGAGAGGCCGCCGCCTTGGCGGATGGTTCCGAAGCGGTCGTAGCGTCCCGTCAGGAGCTTATGCACGTAGCTCTGGTGGCCCACGTCAAAGATGAAGTGATCGCGGGGGCAATCGAACACGCGGTGCATGGCCACGGACAGCTCCACCGCGCCCAGATTGGAGGCCAGATGCCCGCCGTTTTGGGTAACGGTTTCGATCAACGTCTCACGTATTTCGCCGCACAGGGCCAAAACGTCTTCATGGGACAGGGCGCGCAGATCGGCGGGAGTATGGATGCGGGGCAGGAATTTGGTTTCGGGTATTTTCTGCTCCGGGTTCTTATCAGCTTGCTTGCGAGACATGCGGGGACCTCCTTTCTTTTGGTATTTTGTAGATGATTTTAAATTGCAGTTTATAGGGGAGTTTGTTTATGTACTTTTCTTTCCGTGTCGAAAGAAAAGTACCAAAAGAATCGCCACGTAAGGAAGAAACCCACGGTTTCTTCCTTACGTATCCATCATCCTACTGCGCGCACTTCTTTCGCCAGTAGGCGAAAGAAGTTGACCGCGCGTAGGGTCGCCAAGACCCGATAACCCGCACGGGCGGCGGAGCGCCGTCCGCGCGGAACTCGCCGCTTTGCTTCTGCCTAAAGCCGCAGTTTACCCTGTCGGATAAAAGAAAACCGAGGGTTGTTGCCAAACGGGCGGCCAACCGAATTGTCGGCGCTCCGCCGGCAATTCGGCTCTATGGCAAACTGCGACCTGATAGCGCGTAAAGCCATTTCGCAAAAGCGAAATGGCGCGCTGATCAGGGGATAGGATCCTTAAGGAAAGTACCGTGGGTACTTTCCTTAAGTGGCGCTCTTTGGGCACCTTTCTGTCGCCAAGGACAGAAAGGTGCAAAGCAAAAAGGTTCGACAAACCCAAATTTGAACACTTCACAATGGTCTGTCGTGTTATTTCGTCCTATTGTACCACACAATTGTGAACAACGTTTGACCATCTCCCCATTATTTGCAAACTTGCTTCGGGAAAGATGGGCGAATCACGAAAAATTAACAAATACCTCTTGCAATCCGAGGGGAAATCATATATAATAAAAGGGAATATCCATATTTCTCCGAAAGGAAGTCCGTTTCATGAATAAACCCGCCCTCGAGGCACAAAATAAACAAGCTACACCCGCCTCCGTCCTCATGAGACTGTGGCTCGGTACTTGCGCCCGCTACACGGTTCTCTGCATGCTCCTTCTGCTCATCAGCGCCATTGCGGCAGATGCCCAGACCCCTCCCTACGTGGATTCCCTCCGCTTTTTCCTGATCCTTCCCTTCGCGTTCTGCGTGACCGTCGCCGCAAGAATCCGCAACGCGGACAAGCTGTCCACCGGCGCCAAGTGCGCCCTGCATCCCATTACGGTGCTGGGTGGCTTCTACCTGTTCTGCTATCTCCCCTTCCAGATCTCTACCAAGCCCTCGGGTCAGCAGGTCCTTCTGATCCTGCTCCTGGCCGCCATCCTGTACGGCATTTTCATGGGAATCTTCTGCCTGATCCGCTCCGGCTCCCGCCGTAAGAAGGTCGAAGATATTCCCTACGTCAGCCAATTCGGCAAAAAGTAATTCCTCGGAGGTTTTTTCTTCATGTCCGATCAAAAACACTTCCTCAACGCCGACCGCCTCTTGCGGATCCTGCTTCTGGCAACCGCGATCCTCGCGGCCGTGCTGATCCTGCTCACTACCCTGTTCATCATTCTGAACGCCCCCGAAAAGAGTCCCACTCCCCCCTCCGAGCCCGTAGACGGCACCTTCTCTCCCTACGAGGATCCCGAATACGCGCCTCCCGAGGACGACGGTGTGACCCTGCCTCTGACCGAGGACGCGGGCATGGAGTATCAGGATAGCCTGATCTTCGTAGGCGATTCCCTCACCGCTCACCTCATCAACCGCGGCGTTCTCACCGGCGGCACCGACACCAAGCAGGTATGGCGCAGTGAGACCAACATGATCAACCTCAATTCCGAGGTGACCTCCGCCAAGATCATCTTCCCCGGAACGGGTAAAAAGATGACCATCGCCGAGGCCGCCGGGGAGGCCAAGCCCTCCGTCCTCATCATCACCCTGGGTACCGACTGGGGCGTCGCCTACCTGAACGAGGAGGAGTTCAAGGAATGCTACACCAAGCTGGTGGTGCAGATCCAGAAGGCCTCTCCCCGCACCAAGATTATTCTGCAATCCATTTTCCCCGTCACCGCCGCCTGCCCCAGTCTGAGCAATCAGCAGATCGACACCGCCAACACCTGGGTCAAGGCCGTGGCCGCCGAGAACGAATGCTACTATCTGGACACCCAGTCCATTCTGAAGGACGACAAGAACTGTCTCAAGGATGAATACTGCAACAGCACCGACGGCATTCACCTGACCACGGGCGCCTACCAGATGATCCTGAACTATATCCGCACCCACGCCGTGCCTTGATTGATCTTCCCCGAAAGGAGCCACTATGAAACTGTTTTCCCGCGCCCTCTGCTGTCTTTTGTGCGCCGTCCTGCTCTGTGGGGCCGTCTCCTGCACCTCTCCCTCCGACGGATCCGAAACCTCGTCCGAGACCGCCGGCACTTCAAACACTCCCGATAACAGCGTCGTTCTGCCCGAAACCCCCGACGCGGGGATCGCATACCAGGATAGCCTCACCTTCGTGGGCGACTCCCTCACCGCCCATCTCGTCAGCCGCGGCGTACTGACCGACGGCAAGAATACCAAGCAGGTCTGGCGCAGTGAGTCCAACATGATCAATCTGAACTCTGAGGTCACCTCGGCTAAGATCATCCTCCCCGCCACGGGCGAGAAGATGACCATTGCCGAGGCCGCCGCCGCCGCCAAGCCCTCCATCCTTATCATCACCCTGGGCACCGACTGGGGCGTGTCCTACCTCTCCGAGCAGGAGTTCAAGGACTGCTATTCCAAGCTGGTGAGACAGATCAAGGAGGCATCTCCCGACACCGTCATTGTTCTGCAATCCATCTTCCCCGTGACCAAGGATTGCAAGGTGCTGGACAACCAAAAGATCGACACCGCCAACACCTGGGTCAAGGCCATTGCCGCCGACAACGGTTGCCGCTATCTGGACACCCAGTCTATTCTGAAGGACGACAGCAACTGTCTGAAGGCCGAATACTGCAACAGCGACGACGGCATCCACCTGACCGCCGGTGCTTACGAGGCGATTCTGGCCTACATCCGCACCCACGCCGTCACCGACTGATCCGCCACGAAAGGAGTCACCATGAAATCCACCCTTCGTTTTCTGATCTGCGCCCTGTGCGCAGTCCTGCTTCTCGCCACCGCCGTATCCTGCGACAACGGTAACTGGAGAACCGATCTGACCTCCGCCGCCCTCAACGATATTGTAGCGGCCGCCCTGCCCGAGGGTGACGGCCGCGCCTCCGTCAGCGACGACTACATCTCCCCCTCCGCCTGGGGCGAGAACTACGGGGATTATCTGGCCAAGGTAGAGGATCACCGCATCACCATCTCCGCCGAATCCGACATGAACGTGGACGAGTGGGGCATCTTCCGTCTCAAGAACGGAAAGGACGCCGCCTCCTTCAAGTCCTTCGTGGAGACCTACCTGGAGGGCAAGCAGCTCCGCATGAAGCCCCTCCTGGAGTCCTACAATCAGGCTGAGCTGCCCAAGCTGGACTGCGCCAAGGTCACGGTATGCGGAAGCTACGTGTTCTACACCATTCTGAACGCGGAGGATACCGCGGCGGCTCACAAGGCGTTTGAGGACGCCCTGCGGGTGGAAGAATAAAAAAGAAAAGGGCTTCGATGAGAAGCCCTTTTTTGATATATAGCACACCCCTTTGCAGGTGCATAGCATTTGTACCGAGATGTATCGCTATAACATAAGTTCTTAGACCAATCGGAATTAACTTTATGACCACGCATCGACATTACTTCCCGTTTCGTAGCTAACAGGTGAACAATACGGGAATTCACTTTCTTCCCGCCGGTGTTTGATTGCCCATGCTCTTGCCGAAACATAAAGCAGTGACTCAAACTCCATATCCCAAATTACCTCTTGTTCTCCTGAAAGCGCTTCATTATAAAAAGTCTCGCCGTTCACTAACGCAACACATCTTGAATACAGGAAATCGTCTTCTCCCCAATATCCGCATATTCTCTCACACTGCATGGCAAGCCACTTTGTGTCCAGCGCAAACAGCAATTCAGACATCTGATCTTCAAACTCGAATATGGCACTGTCATCTTTCGCTGAAAGATATTGAATGACGGGCAAAAGGACACGATCATCATCGCCCTCGTGATCCCAATCGCAAAGTTCCATTGTTTTCCAGAAAAGATCATACTTGCCCATACATACCCTCCCGTTAGTTAATGCAAGCTTATTGCTCAACCGTATTATATCACGTTTTTTCGCGAAAGTCAATACTCTCGCCGAGCCTTCGCTTCGCTTGGCTTCGGCAGTACAAGCTGCGCCAAAAGAGCTGAAACGAGATGGTTGCCGGCAGCTTGCATGTCCCTCATGCCCGATTTTGGCTACAGTAACGGGACTCGAACCCCGCCGGGCCTTCGCTTCGCTTGGCCTCGGCAGTACAAGCTGCGCCATGGAAGCAGAAACGGGATGGTTGCCGGCAGCTTGCATGTGGGCTCTCGACCACCTCGCCACCAACAGAAAAGGCAGGACTCTGTCCTGCCTTTTCTGTTGGTGCCGGTGGTGGGACTCGAACCCACACGATGTCGCCATCAACGGATTTTGAGTCCGTCACGTCTGCCAATTCCATCACACCGGCTTATAAAATTTACAACGGGTATATTGTAGCACATTTGAGGCGAAAAGTCAAGCCTTTATGAAAGATTTTTCAGGAATATTTCCCGCAAAATCCCCTTGCCCGTTGATTTTTGGCCGAAAATATGATATAATCGAATAAAAACTTAAGGGAGGCACGATATGCTCAAAAAATATGTTCTGTCGGCTGATCTCTGCGTGATCGGAGGCGGTATGGCCGGCATTTGCGCGGCCATTGCGGCGGCGCGGCACGGCGCCCGGGTGGTGCTCATGCATGAGAGACCTGTTCTGGGCGGGAATGCATCCTCTGAGATCCGCATGTGGGTCTGCGGCGCCCATGGCGAAAACAATCGGGAGACCGGCATCATTGAGGAGATCGCTCTGGAAAACTACCGCCGCAATCCCACCAAGAATTACTATATCTGGGACACGGTGCTCTACCAGTTTGTTCTGCGGGAAAAGAACATCCACCTGCTGCTCAACTGCACCTGCATGGATGCTGCCACAGAGGAGGGTACATTCCCCCACGGCCGCGACCGCAGGATCACATCGGTTACCGGGTATCAAATGACCACGCAACAGTTCTATGAGGTGGTGGCCACCAACTACGCCGACTGCTCCGGCGACAGCATTCTGGCGCCCTTGACCGGGGCTCTCTACCGCGAGGGGCGGGAGGGTCGGGAGGACTTTGGCGAGCCCACCCACGTGGTCACCCCTGACGGCCTTCACATGGGCATGAGTTGTCTGCTCCAAGGACGGGAGACCACCAAGCCGGTTCCCTTCACGCCCCCCGCCTGGAGCACGAAAGTAACCGAGGAGCATTTTGCCAACCGAAATCTCGATCTATACAACAGCTACACAAACTACTGGTACCTGGAGCTGGGCGGTGACCGCGATGCCATCGGGGACACCGAAGCGGTTGCGCGGGAGCTGATCCCTCTGGCGCTCGGAACCTGGGATCACGTAAAGAATTCCGGGGAATACAACGCCGAGAACTGGGAGCTTGACTTTCTCGGTTTTCTTCCCGGCAAGCGGGAGTCCCGCAGAATGGTCGGTGAATATACCATCACGGCCAACGATATTCTGCAGAATACCCCCTTTCCCGACGCGGTCGCCTACGGCGGCTGGCCCATTGACGATCACTACCCCGACGGCTTCTACCACAAGGGTCGCCCCAACACCAACATTCTCCCCGAGGCTCCCTATTCCATCCCCTACCGCTCCCTCTACTCGGCCAACGTATCCAATCTGTTCTTTGCAGGCCGCAACATCAGCATGACCCACATGGCCATGAGCAGCATGCGGGTCATGGCCACCTGCGCTCTCCTGGGACAGGCTGTGGGCACCGCTGCCGCGCTCTGCGCCGAGCTGGACGTCTGCCCTCATGAGATCTACGCGTCACACATGAGCGATCTGCAAAGCGCTTTACTTTCCGACGACTGTTTTCTGCCGGCCCGGCTCCGTTCCGTGGGAGATCTGTGCCGTACCACACCCGTGACCGACGAGGCGGGGCAGCCCATCCCCGACCAGGAATTTATGAAGGACGGACGTGACCGCCCCAACTCTCTGTACGGCGGTATTCCCTGCGGATGCTCTGTGCCGAATGGAAAGCCTCTATCCTACCGCTTCCCCTCGCCGCGCTCCATTGAGGCCGTCCACATCACCTTCAACAGCGATCTGGATCGCCTAACCCTGCCCGGGGATTTCTGCGAGCGCACCCACTCTATGCGCGCCAACGTTCGCCTGGACAGTCCCCACGCCCACGTTCCTCTGACCCTCTGCCGCGCCTTCCGACTCGAGGCGGACACCCCCGTCGGGACCGTGACCCTCCTGGAGGAAGCCCGAAATGTTCGGCGTTCCTACCATCTCGCCCTCCACAGGGACGACATCCTGGCTCTGCGCCTGATCCCCCTGGAAAACTGGGGCGGCACCGAGCAGACAGACCTGTTTTCCTTTGATTTCACCTGACCAACGCACAAAAGGAGCGGCTCACAGCGTGTGAGCCGCTCCTTTTCTTGTGTTTTTCCGACGTCAGGAGATCATTTCGTTTCCCGTGCGAACTGTTCCCTTGCGGTTCATGAGGTAAGCCATGACGGATCGGCGGGTCACGATCCCCACAAACATATCCCGATCGTCCACCACGGGCACGAAGTTCTGATCCAACAATTTTTCCCACAGCTCTGCAATGGGAGTGGACACGCGGATGGCCGGGGTACGGTCGGAGATGATCTCGTCGATGCAGGCCTTCTCCAGATCGTAGGGGTCGGTACTGCCCATGCTCATGATGTTCCAGAGGAAATCCCCCTCGCTGATACTGCCCAGGTACTTCCCCTCCCCCGAGATCACGGGGATGGCGGTATAGCCGTGACGGTGGAGCTTCTCCAGACCTTGGCGAAAGCTGCTCCCTTCGGTCAGATGGGTCACTTGGCTTTTGGGAATCAGAAAAAACGCTACATTCATAGTATATGGCCCCTCCGTGAGCCGTGCGCGATGGTGGATGGGTGTATGAATGAGATGGCGGCGGGGGAGTCGGGGATTACTCTGTGGCG
The DNA here is from genome assembly GCA_045643785.1 of Eubacteriales bacterium. GTDB lineage: Bacteria > Bacillota > Clostridia > Oscillospirales > CAG-272 > CAMEON01. Next base: position 19,570 of record JAZRFR010000137.1, read on the forward strand.
GTATCCGCGGCGGTCTCCGCGGTCGTTTCGTCACCGACGGCTACGTGCTCGTCGTCGTAGGTCATGACCTTATGGAACACCGAGCCGCCCAGGAGCATGGTCAGGGACGTACCGTCGGGGTTGGCGTAGTAGTAGCCGTACTTGTCGGTACCGCCCAGGGTCAAGGTAAAGGTGGATTCCACCTCAGCACCCCCTACCGTCTTACGGTAGACCACGGTCATACGGGTGGTATTCTGATCCAAGCCGTACTCCGCAAAATCCGACTTGGATACGCTGTGGCAGACCAGGTAGTCCATATCCCCCAGCAGAAGATCCAGATTGGAGGCCAGATCCTTGGCCACCCGTACCGCGTCTCCGCCGTTGACCGATCTCTCCCAGCGCACGTCGGAATCCGAAGCGTCGCCTTCGGTGGGCAGGATGCGGTTCAGCACCACACGGCGGTCGCCCTGCTCCAGGGTCAGAGAAACCAGGGCGTCGGCCTTGCAGGCGGGAAGATCGTTGTGGGACACGAAGGACTCGATGGGCTTCTCGAAGGCGTCGAACAAATCTCCGCTGACCAGGTGAACCGTGGTCTTATCCTCGCCCACGTACACGCAATACGTCCCATTATATGCGTTATACGCCCCGATACAGAACGACTGCTCGCCGCCCACGGCATCGGTGAAGTACACGGTCTTGCAGGGGGTAGTCAGACCGAACTCGGAAAGCTGCTCCTCGGTGACGTTCTTCATGGTCTTGACCGAGACGGCGGAGGCCAGGGTGGAGGAATAGGAATAGAACGCGGAGCTGCCGATGGGCACCTCTCCGTCTCCTCTCCATTTCCAGGTTTTCCCGTCCTCGGAGCGAAGGAAATCCCAGAATTCGGCGGTGCCGTCGCCGTCCTTGTCGTAGGTGAAGGAGAGGGCGGTCAGCCCGTCCTCGGTGACGCGGAACAACGCCGTGGTTCCCTCCTCGGGTGCGTTCTCGGTTTCGGTCTCCTCCTCGGGAAGAAGCAATCCCACTACGGCGTAGCCGACGCACAGGATGGCCAGGATGCCCACGAGGATGATCAGGTTGCGGATCTTTTTATCCATAAAGTGATATCTCCATTCCGCCGCGCGGCGGCGGTATTCATTGAGGCGGTATTTTTGAAAACTACCCGTGTCGCATGCGGCACGGGTAGTGGAGGGCGGGAAACGGGATCTCCATGCGAAAGCTCACCGTTTCTTCGCGTAGATCGCTATAAGCGATTACCGTTTAGCGTTTAGCGTTTAGCACTTAACGCCTCTTTCTCTTGACCCAGATCACGATACCCGTAACCAGCAGGCCGACAGGAATCACCAGTGCCGTCACGATGGCGATACTCAGTATCGCGCCGTCGTTCAGACCGGTGAGGACTTGTGCGGTCAGGGGGATAGCGGCCAGACCCTCGTAGGGCGAAACAAAGGACGCGCTCATAAAGCTGGCGGTGGCGCCGAAGTAGTAGTAGTTTCCATTGGAGGTCGCCTCGGCGTACTTGTCGGTAAAGGCCTCAGACGAGCCGTACCAGGTGAGCTGCGCGGTCTTCGCCGTGCCGTTTTCACCGGGCACGCTCTTGGTGGCGGCCACGGCCACGTGGAGCTTGCCGGCCGTACCCAGCGTCACGCTTGTATCGGCCACCGACACGCGGTTGGCCTTATCCGAGGTGGTGAACAGGGGGGTTACGGTCACGCCCGTGGGCAGGGTCTCGGCCACAGTGATGGCGTGGGAGTTGGGCATCTGGGGCTTGAAGCTACCGCTGCTGACGTAGGCGGTGGCATTATGCTCGGTATTGACGGTGGGCACCAGGGTGAAGCGGGAGCCCGAGATAAAGCCGGTATCTCCCTCCTCCACCAAACCGGGAGCGGCGGTCAAGCCAAAGAGGGCGGTGACGCTCTGGATATTGGGGCAGGACTCCACGACCTCGGGGGAGGTGTTGAGCATGAGAGAGCCGCCTGCGTTGATGTAATCCTTGATGAGGGTCGTCTCATGAGCAGACAGATCGTTCTTGGGAGAGAACAGAATGAGGCAGTTGGCATCCGCGGGTACGCTCTGGGCCACCTGCAGGTTCAGCTCCTGCACGTTCATGCCCATGGAATTCAACAGCTCGGAGAGTGCCTTGGCGGGTACGGTGTCACCGTGCCCCGTCAGGAGGTAGGCGTGGGGAATGTACTCCTGCGTCACGTAGTCCAGAGCCGCGGTCAGCTTGGCCTCGCCGCAGAAGGAGTGGGGGGTGTTGTAGGCCGTGATATCCGACACGCTGTAACCCTGCTGGGCCAGCATGTAAGCGATCATGTCGCCGTACTGGGCGCAGGCCGATTCCAGGGCGGCCAGGCTCATGGGTCTCAAGAGATCCTGGGGAATGTACTGGGGGTACATCTGGTAGGCCACCTCGAACACGGGATTGGTGTAGTAGTACATATCCATGAAATCCAGGATGATGAAGCGGCGATCCGACTCTACGATAAAGCTGTAAGCCGAAATGGCCGAATCCGAATACTTGGACGTAAAGGTAGGATTGGCCAGAGGATCCACGATCTCCACCTTGATATGCTTCCCTGCTTCCTCGTAGCGAGTCAGCAGGAGACGGAACTGCTCGTCCACCTCACTGTCCTCACAGAGCCAGTAGATGGTCACGTCCTCGTCCATCTTGGAGATGAACTTGGTCGTCTCGTCGGAGATCTCGGTCAGACCCATGTTGGATGTGTCGAAGCGGGTCACCTTCGCGGGCAGAGCGCCCACCAGCAGGTTGGCTACAATGAGAACGGCCAGCACTACCACACCCATGACAAAGCTGTAGGTACCGATCTTGGCGGAACGCTTCATGCGGAACAAAGTTTTGTTATTCATATTCGTTTACCTCCGCAGAAGATTCACGCCCAACGCTTCTTGTCTGCCGACTGGACGGTCAGGAAGACGAAGAAGACGGGGTAGGTCAGAAGCAGGACCAGGGAACGCAGGTCAAGCAGCCCGTAGAAGCCAATCCCCTCCACGTGGAAAAAGGGCGACACGTACTCCAGGAGGGCAGGAAGCACCCCCGCGAACTGCTTTCCGAGGATCATGTACAGCACCGACAGGGGGATGATCAGAGCCGCCCCCACGATGGCGGTGACGGTGACGTTACGGGTCACCAGGAATGCGACGCCTGCGATCAGAGCCGCGATGACCACGAATCCGATGAAGGAGGCGAGGGCCGTAGCGGGCAGGATGTATGCCAGAACGGTCACAAAGTACAAAAACAGACAACCCACTACCCCCAGCACGGCGGCCACCACCAGGTTATCGGTCAGGGAGGACAGGAACTGGCAGACCGCAATCAGAGCGGCGCCCAGCAAAAAGTAGCAGAAAATGGTCACGTACGCGCTGAGGAAATTCACCTCGCCGAACAGGCCAAGCACCAAGGGATACAGGCAGATCACGGCGCAGGGGATGGCGAACACCGTCAGAAGAGCGAGGTACTTACCCAGCACCACCGAGGAGGTCTGCATGGGCAGGGACAGATAGAACATGTCCGTCTTGTTGCGCTTGTCCTCGGCCATGGAGCGCATACACAGAATAGGCACCAGCAAAAGCAGCACAAGCTCTCCGTTCAACCAGGAATAATCGGAATAATCACTCCACAAAAGAGCATACTCAATATTGGGCAGACCCAAAGCCAGGTTATGAATGAACATAGATATGCCCACGAACATCAGAAGCACGGCCATGAACAGCCAGCCGTACACGTTACTCATGTAGGCCTTGAATTCCCGCTTATATACGGCAAACATCAGTAGTCACCCTCCTTTTCGGTTTTCTGCTTTGTTCCGCCGGTGAGGGACAGGAAGATGCTCTCGAGGGACTGCTCCACCAGCTCCATGGAGATCACGGCGTAGCGCTGCTCGGCCATGGCGAAGAAGATGGTGTCCCGCAGGTCAACGTCGGCGGCGGTGGTCACCTTCAGGTTGATGGCGCCCTCGATGGACGATGCGCCGTCGGAAGTCACGCTCACAACGCCCTCGATGCCCTTCAGCACGCCGCGCACGCCGGGCTCGTCGCCCTTGACGGTCATACGAAGAACCTTCTCGGGAGAGACGCGCGCCTCCAGGGCGTCCACGCTGTCGTCGGCCACGACTTTACCCTCGGAGAGGATGATGACGTGGTCGCACAGCTCGGAGATCTCCGACAGGATGTGGCTGGACACAATGACGGTCAGCTTCTCACCCAGCTTGCGGATGAGGGCGCGGATCTCGGTGAGCTGCTTGGGGTCAAGACCCACGGTGGGCTCGTCCAGGATGATGATATCGGGGGTACCCAGCATGGTTTGGGCGATGCCTACACGCTGGCGGTAGCCCTTGGAGAGGTTGCGGATGAGGCGATCCTTCACGGGAATCAGATCCGTGACGGTCATGGCTTCCTTCACCTGGCGGTCGATGAGATCGTCCTTGACGCCCTTGGCCTCAGCCACGAAGCAAAGGTACTCGAAGGGGGTCATGTCGCCGAACAGGGGCGGGTGCTCGGGCAGATAGCCGATCTGGCGCTTGGCCTCGATGGGCTGGTCGCAGATGTCGTAGCCGTTGATGAGCACGGTGCCGTCGGTGGGGGAGAGGCACCCTGCGATGATGTTCATGGTGGTGGATTTACCTGCGCCGTTGGGGCCCAGGAGGCCGTAGATACGGCCGTTACGAATCTTGAAGCTGACATTATCTACAGCGGTGTGAGCGCCGTATTTTTTGGTCAGACCTTTTACTTCGATCAAGAGCTTGTCCTCCTGTATTACAAGGTTTGTATACACCTATATTATATATCATAACCCCCGTGGGTGTCAAGGGGATGAAGGGATTTTGAGGGGTTTCTGAAAAAAGTTTACAGGATGGCGTCGGAGGAAGGGGTGTATCAGCTCAACTTCAAATTTGGGTTTGTCAGCCAGGGGCTCTGCCCCTGGACCCCGCTTAAACCCTTCTTGAAAGAAGGGTTTAAGAATCCCAAGAACTTTCAAAAAGGGTTATTTGTCAATAATTTTTTGAAAGTTCTTGAAGGGGGGCTGGGGGAAACTTCTTTTAAGAAGTTTCCCCCAGGGCG
>JAZRFR010000138.1:0-3423 GCA_045643785.1 Eubacteriales bacterium
TCCTGATCCTCGGCGCGGTTGTAGTAGACCTGATCGATACCGTTGAGGATACCGCTGACCTTGCGGCTGTGGCGAGCCAGGATGAAGTGCAGACGGTGGGAGTAGGTGGGGGTCATGATCTCCTGGGCGTAGGTGGGGGACACGGTGGTGACGCGGTCGGCGCACTCCACGGCGGCCTTGGCCAGGTTGATGCATCCGTCGTAGGCCATGAGGGTGTAGTACTCGGGACGAATGGCGAAAACATCCTGGAGCATAGCAAAGTCATACTGACCCTGATACTCAATGTTGTGGATGGTGAACACCGTCTTGATGGCGGCGTATTCGTTCTTTCTGTAGCCATATTCGGTCTTGAGGTAGACCACAGACAGGGCGGACTGCCAGTCGTTGGCGTGGAGAATATCGGGGTAGTAATCCAGCTTCTCCATCATTTCCAGTACGGCGCGGCAGAAGTAGGCGTAGCGCTCGCCGTCGTCGAAGTGGCCGTACAGAGCGCCGCGCTTGAAGTAGTACTCGTTGTCCACGAAGTAGAAGGTGACGTTGTCCTTGACAATGGAGCGGATGCCGCAGTACTGGTTTCTCCAGGCCAGCTGGAGGGTGAAGACGGCCTCGGTCTTCATGGCCTCCACCGTAGCGGCGGGGATCTTATCATACAGGGGGCAGATCACGCGAACGTCGGCATCCTCGCCGTACTTGGCGCGGAGCGCGGCGGGCAGAGAGCCCATAACGTCACCAAGACCGCCCGTAGCGGCGAAGGGCATGACCTCGGCGCCGACGAAAAGGATCTTCTTGGGAGTCAGATTTTCAGACATGGATGTAATTCCTCCGATTATGTAGTGTAGGGAAGGCACCCGTTATTTGCGGTAGGGGCACACCTGCGTGTGCGCCTGCTTCCGGGGAAGGATTGCGGGCACACACATAGGTGCGCCCCGCCGAGGGGAAACGGGCATTTTGAGAGACAAAACCATTTTTGGTCACAATCTATTGCTCTATCTGTGATTTTTGAAAGTTCTTGAAGGGGGTGTGGGGGAAACTTCTTTCAAGAAGTTTCCCCCATGCGTTCTCCACGCTCCCCTGTTCTCAGACGCTGCCGCCCTTGCCCACGAAGAAGGGCATGGTCTCGTGACCGGACAGGTGACGACCGTCGCGGATGGTAACGTCCTTGTCGGTGATGACGCAGTTCAGGGTGACGTCGGAGCCGGTGTAGGTATCCTGCATGAGGATGGAGTTCTTGACCACGGTGCCCTTACCGACCTTCACGCCGCGGAAGAGGATGGAGTTCTCCACGGTACCCTCGATGACGCAACCGTCAGCGATGAAGGAGTTCTTGACGTCGGCGCCCTCCTTGTACTTGGTGGGAGCGGAGTTGCGAACCTTGGTGAGGACGGGGCGGTTCTTGATACCGAACAGACCCTCGCGAGCCTCCTGAGTGAGCATATCCATGGAGCTGGCGAAGTAGCCCTCCAGAGAGCCGATGTAGGCGTACCAGCCGTCGTACTCGTAGGCGCGGTAGTTGGCGGTGCCCAGAGAGGGAACGATGACGTCGGCGAAGAAGGAGCGATGACCGTGAGCGGCGGCGTTGGCCAGAATAGTCAGGAGGTATTCACGGCTGACCACCATGATGTTGGTGTACAGGTTGATGAGACCTTCCTCGGGCTTGGCGCGGTAGAAATCCGAGACCTTGCCATCTGTGTCGGCGGTGATGATGGAGACCTGCTCGGCCAGGTGCATGGTGGAGGCGTCTACCTTCTTGGTCACGAAGGTGATGTCGGCCTTCGATGCGGCGTGAGCCTCAATGACCTCGGAGAGGTCGATGTTGCAGATGATGTCGCAGTCCGACAGCACGAAGCAGTCCTCGTTGCAGTGGGCGATGAAATCCTTGGCGCCGAAGAGAGCCTCCAGGCGGTGGGTGGGGTTACCGGCGGTAGCCTGATCGTAGGCGGTGATGTAGGGGGGGATGAGCTTGATACCGCCCGAGCGGCGAGCCAGATCCCAATCCTTACCCGTGCCGATGTGGTCGAGGAGGGACTGGTAGTTGTAGTGGGTGATGAGGCCGATGCGGTTGATATCGGAGTTCACCATGTTGGACAGGGTGAAGTCGATGAGGCGGTAGCGGCAACCGAAGGGCACGGAGGCCATGGAGCGCACCCGAGTCAGCTCGGGGATGCTCTGGTCGTGGATATTGGCAAAGATCAATCCTGCTGCGGTCATGTTCGTGTCCTCCTTTACTCGGACAGCATAGCGCCGGGCTCAACGGTGGCGCCTGCTGCGATGGTGATGTTCTCGCCCACTACGGCGATCTCGGCGCCCGTCGCGCGGGGAGCGCCCACGGTAGCGCCTGCTCCGATGGTGACGTCAGAGTCGATGATGGCGTACTGAACCGTAGCGTCAGCCTCGATCACGCAGTCGCCCATGAGGACACAGTCCTCCACGTGGGCGCCGGCCATGATCTTGACGCCGGGGCCGACCACGGAGTTCTTGACGGTACCGTAGATCTCACAGCCCTCGGTGATGTAGCTGTTCTCGATGGTAGCGCGGTTACCCACGAACTGGGGAGCGGAGGCGGAGTGACGGGCGAAGATGCGCCAGTCGTTGCCGGAGAGATCCAGCACGGGATGAACACCCAGCAGATCCATGTTGGCTTCCCACAGGGAAGAAATGGTACCGACGTCCTTCCAGTAGCCCACGAAGGGGTAGGCGAACATCTTCTCGCCTGCGGCCAGCATGGCGGGGATGATGTTCTTACCGAAGTCGTTGGAGGAGGAGGGGTCAGCCTCGTCTGCGATGAGGTAGTCGCAGAGCTTCTTGCGGTTGAATATGTAGATACCCATGGACGCGTTGGTGCTGTCGGGGTTCTTGGGCTTCTCGGTGAACTTGTAGATGGAGCCGTCCTCATTGGTGCTCATGATACCGAAGCGGCTGGCCTCCTCGATCGGCACGTCGATGACCGCGATGGTGCAGTCAGCGCCCTTGGCCTTATGGAAATCCAGCATCTTGTCGTAGTCCATCTTGTAGATGTGGTCACCCGAAAGAATGAGGACGTACTCGGCGTCGTAGCGGTTGATGAAGGCAAGGTTCTGGTAGATGGCGTTGGCGGTACCCTTGTACCAGTCAGCAGACTTCTGACCCTGGTAGGGGGGCAGGATCTTGACGCCGCCGAAGGAGCGGTCCAGATCCCAGGGCAGGCCGTTGCCGATGTACTCGTTGAGCACCAGGGGCTGGTACTGGGTCAGCACGCCCACGGTGTCGATGCCCGAGTTCACGCAGTTGGAGAGCGGGAAATCAATGATGCGGTACTTGCCGCCGAAGCGTACTGCGGGCTTGGCGACTTTCTTGGTGAGCGCGTACAGACGGGAGCCCTGACCGCCGGCCAGCAGCATCGCTACACACTCTTTCTTTCTGAAGATCATGTTGGTGCCTCCTTTT
>JAZRFR010000139.1:0-11535 GCA_045643785.1 Eubacteriales bacterium
CTCGTTGAATCGCTTGGTAAACTCGTTGTAGTAGCCGATCAGGTCGGTTCGCTCCTTCCACATGGGCTGCACGGGAATGACCGTCGAACGGTTATCTACGAATTCACCGAAGGCGTGGGCCAAAGAGGTTTTACCGGTACCGGACATACCCTGCAGAATCAGGATCTTGGATACCGCCATACCGGCTATAAAGCGACGGATATCGTCGATATCGTAGTACAGCTTCAGCTTATTCGCCGCATAGTTGCGGAAGTCCTCGCAGAACTTCTCCAGCGTTACCGTGCGGTTATATACGTCGTGGCCGTAGCGGTTCCGATTCTCGTCGATGCGCGTCAGCATGCAGAATCGGCCCGTGCCTTCGTCCTCGACAGGCGCGTCTGCGCCGGATACAGCCGCGGAGTCCTGGGGCGCGGGAGCCGCGTCGCCCTTGTCTCTGCCGCTCACGAGGACCGTGATCACCAGTACGGCAATGATGGCCAGGATTACGAAAATATACACTACGATCGCAGTACCCGAAGAAAGGATACCGGGCAGATCTTCAACGTTGATTCCGCCGTCGGCGCTCTGGAACAGGAGCGCCATCAGATACGGAAGAATAGGAAGGTTCAGCATGAAATGCCTCCTGACGGTTGATTATAGGATGAATTAGATCAGGTCAGCGCCCGATTCCTTGACGATCTTGCGGCACAGAGCCGTATTGTCCTCGCCGAAAATAGCGTCCAGCGTCTCACCGAGACCGCGGTCATCGCGCGGGATCTTACCCGACAGAACGGCGATCAGGGAGGGCATAAGCTTGGCGGCCATAGCCTCGTCGCGGGCGGCAGGCTCGGCAACGCCCTGGGACATCAGAACAGCCATATACAGCTCCATGCCCAGCCACATCTTGTTGCCGATGTGGAACTCGCCGTACCGAGCGCCAAAGGCCTCGAGACGGTCGATCTTCTTCCAGGTATCCTCGTCCACCTCGAAATTGTTACGCAGGCGGTCGCACAGATACTCGATCTGACCGTAACCGAAGTGACGGAACTCGCTGTGGGTCTCGGAGGTGTTACCGGTCATATCAAAGGACCAATCGTTGACGGTCGCGATCTCAGCCACGTAATCGGGCAGTGCGCTCACCGACTCGCCCTTCTTCAGGTTCAGGACGAACCAGAGATTCTCGGGGATGCGGTAGGACACGTCCTCGCCGTACACGCCCTTGCAGTTGATCACCGCACCGGACTTGGGCGCGTGAGCAAAGCGGGCAAAGGGCACGAAGTAGGAAGACATGGTCGCAGGCTCCACGCCAGTCAGAGCTGCCAGGTGGATCTTGCCGGGCTCACGCTGAGCGGCCAGCAGAGAACGCAGAACGTTGCGGGGCGTCATGTTGTAGAAGGTATCCGCCGTAAACAGCACGTTGCTTTCGCTTGCGTAGCTCTCGTCAACCGTATCGACCTCGGTGGGGCAAGCAAAATACTCACCCAGCAGGGCAATCAGCGCCTCAAAGTGCTTGTCGCTCATGTCACGAACCACGATCAGGTTGGATGCGGACACGGCGGCAAAAATGCTCTTTGCGGTGGTCTCGCTCAGAACGATTCCCTTTTCGCGGGCCAGAACGATCAGCTCGGCGGCCGCGTCGTCAAAGGTCAGCTTCTTATCCACGTCGGCGTAGAGGTCGAACTCGTCCTCTGCGGCGCCGGTTGCGACGGCGTCTGCATACGCCTGAGAATGATCCAGGGCGTCCTCAGCCGCGAACAGCTCCTCCGAGGAAGGAACCGAAATAGCATCCGACTGAGCCAGCGCGGCCGCGTTGAAGCTCTCCATTTTCGCGCGCTCAGCGGCGTTTTGTTTAACGCGGTCAACGATTTCCAGCACGAACAGCACAACGGCACCTGCTGCCAGAACACCGGCTACAATATCCAGGAAAAAGGTATCGGCAGCGGTTTGAACGTCATAGACCTTCACGCTGATAGCCAGGATCAGCGCGGCGATACCGAACAAAATATTACGCAAAGATTTCATGGGCGTGCACTCAGCCTCCATTGTATAATGTTGGGTATAAATATTGGATACGGACGAGAGATATTCTTCGACGCGCTCCCCGTCGGGAGGAAGTTGATCCTGTCCCGCCTTCAGAGAAGCCTGCAGGCGGATATCCGAGACCGATGCGCCGACCGAGATCACGTACTGGGCGTTCTCGGTCAGAAGAGCGCCGTCCTCGGTACGGATACCGGGCAACTCCAGAGGAACCGTTACCGTCTGCTTTTTCCCGGGCGCCAAATCAACGCGAACGAAGTTCATCAGTTCCTTCTTGGGACGAAGCACGGCCGAGTTTTCCACGCCCACGTAGATCTGAGCGATCTCGGCTCCCGCGTACTTTCCCGTATTGGTCACGGTGAAGGTGACCTGTCCGTCGGAAATTTTCAGATGACTGTATGTAAACGAGGTGTAGGAAAGGCCGTGTCCGAAGGGATACAGCGCTCCGTATCCCAGGGAATCGAAATACCGATATCCCACGAAGGGACCGATGCGGCGATCCCGGCGGAACACCTCGGGGCACGCCTCGCGCGCGCACAGGGTAACGGGCAACCGTCCGCTGGGATTGTTCTTTCCGATCAGCGTATCCATCACAGCCGCCAGTCCGCCGGGCGCGTCCAGAGGCGCCCACAGAACTGCCGCAAAGGGATACGGCACCGAGGTCAAGAACGACATATCGGGAATGATGCCCGAGGACATCACCGCGATCACGGTCTTATTCATACGGGACAGACGATCGCACAGCGCCAGCTGATTGGCGGGCAGGGTAATGCGGCCGTTTTTCTCCCATCTCTTTTCTCTGTCTGCATCAATACCCAGGAACACGATCACGGTCTTCGCCGTCGAGGCCAGCTGAACGGCCTCCTCCAGCAGATCGTCGTTTCGCTCGGCGACACGATCGTAACCCTTGGCATATCCGATCACCTTATGACCGGCGTCAGTCAAACGCTTTGTGGCATCCTCTGCCGAAGCGCCGCCGACGGCTACCATATCACCCATCAGGCAAATACCCGAGGTCGCCTTTTTCAGAGGCAGTACACGCCGTGCCTTGGCCAGCTTCTTAGGATCTTCCTCAGCCTTGGGATCCATAGGACGGTTTTCCAGCAGGATCACCGAGGCGCGGAGCGCCCGTCCCACCAGCTCGTCGTGCTCCACAGCCTGTCCTTCGGTCTGAGGGGTGTGCTCCGAGCAGGTATGGGCAAATTCCAGCAGGCGCCGAACCGCTTCGTTGAGGGTCTCCTCCGACATAGCCGATCCGTCTGCGCAGGCATCCAGCAATTCGGACGTAGTGGCGCGACCGTGCTCAATGGCGGTCTTCATACGGCGGTATTTGTGGAGCGCGCTCTGGAGAGCGGGAGCCGATCCTTCGATACAGATCTGCCCGTCCTCAATGGTCTTGACCGTATTGGGTCCGTCAGCGTACCGACAGAGTACCCGTCCGAAGGCCTGATCCAGGGAGATCTTATCCCCCGTTTCGTTGACGATGGCTACGCAATTTCCCTTTTTGAGCGCATGGGTATAGGGCATATCCATGAAGGTATACGCCATCCGCGGGGAGTGATCTTCTCCCAGCGCCGCCGTATCCTGCTCCAAGAAGCCGTAACCCGCAATACTGGCCGACAGTCCCGCGCGGTTTGCGCCTTCCAGGCACGCGCCGACCATATCTCCCGCAAACACGGGATCCTCGGAAAGTCCTCTGCCAAAGGCGGTCAGACGCGCCTTTGCCTCGGGAAGGAACACATGATCGATACCCGTTTTAGCCAACGAGCGGCAGTTGTCCTCAGCAATATCCGAAAGCAGAGCCTTATCCCAGGAACGCGCCAGAACGGCGGGCGCAGGATAGTCGCCTCCGCTGATCTCCTGGGCGGCTATACACCGCACCCGCGGCACGCCCAGCGCCTTGAACTCGGGTTCCGCAAGGCTATGGATATCCGTCAGTAACCGAATCTTTTGCCCTTCGGTCAACCGACTGATGATGTGGTTAGGATCGAACATAAACACAACCCTTTCGTATAATCTATCAATAAATCTATATAGTCGATATCAGATGACGTCTTCGCCATACGGCAGACAGGTCAAACCGTTTGGAAATCCACATCCGCAAGCGCGGCGTCCCGGGGATCCTCGGCCACGGTCTCCTCCGCCACCGTCTCCTCCTCCGGAGGGAAGAGCGCGTCCTTCAAAATGCGGACGTAGGGGGTCACGATCAAGCGGATCATGGGGAAGAAAATCACGAAAGCCAGGAAAAGCACCGCAAGCACCGTCACAAGCCAGCGTTTTTTCATTTTCACGCGGCACTTGGAGAACACCCGCATGCTGATCTTTTTCTTCAGCTTTTCCTTGCGGCCCGCTTTCTTATCGTACAGCCAAGCGTCCTCCACGCGGTAGTCCACCTCGGCTCGCGTTCCCTTGACGCGGTACACGTAGTTCCCCGAGATCAGCTCGACGAGCTGAACATGGATATCGGCGCATCGGTCGGAAACCGCGAGCGCCTGTTCGGAAACAAACAGCTCTCCGCACGCCGCGGGCGGAATATCCAGCCCTTCGTACGTAACCGTCGCCTCTCCCAGAACCTCGCCCGCCGCATCCATCTGCTTGAACAGGAAGGTAAAGCGATCCACGGGAAAATCGGCGTCCATAGACCAACGGATCAGCACGCAACGACCGGCTTCGGTGGTCGTCAGCAGGAAGTCATGAACCGAAACCAAGCCTTCGGGCTGAGGGTGTACATAGCGCTCTTTTACAGAACGGGCGCCATCCTCTTTATCAAAATCAAAACGTTTCATCATTTCTTATTCACCTTCACGACGCGTTTACGGTATCTGTACACGATCCACAGGGCGTTCAACACGCCAAAGATCGCGGCGAAAACCAAGGTAACGCCCAGATTGCTGATGCCAACACGCAGGGGCCAGGGCGCGAGCATGGCATTGATGGTACGGTTGGCCACGAAACCCAGCGCCATGGCCGCCAGAGCCGTCAGTACCACGCAGGTCCAGACTCCCGCGGGAGAAAGCTTCAGCGTCACACTGCGGTCAAGGTACATTTTATCTACCTTGCGGAGGGTGACCGAAACGTAGGCGGTCTCGCGAGGCAGACGAACCGTACGGGTGTGTCCCTGCTCCAGAATGCGCTCGCTCACACTCAGAACGTCCAGCAGACGTCCGGCGCGGTTGAAGGCCGCCACGTCGTAGTGGATGAACGCCACGCGATCGTGAACGCGGCACTTGATATACATGCACCCATCCTGCTTGATGAGGGCGTAGCGATGGATGAAGTGACGGATCTTGGGAGCAGGCTCGTAGATGATCGCGCGTCCTTCGGGGAAGACCAGCTTGCGCACGCCGCGCTCCTCCAGCTGCGCCTTACCGCGACGGGTGGCCTTCCACATGGGCTTCAGCGTCAGCTGAGGGAAGACCGACGGCACAAGATACAGGTAGAGCGTCAGAGCGATCATGAGTACGACTGCGTTTTCTATGTACATGATGATGATATTCATCACAAAACTCCTTTTCGCGTACGTTAGTTGCCCGAACCGGACAGATACTCGTCAAAGAGGGCCTGCAGATCATCTGCGGTAACCGTTCCGCCGGAACTGCCCAGCTTATCGACGAAGGCGACGGCCGCCATCTCTGCCAGAGAATCAGGCACTTCCACGCCGTACTTCTTGGCGTAATACGTAGTGTATTCCTTCATGGATTGCACACGCTCGGCGTTGGTGGAGCCCATTCCGTTGACCAGGTTTACGGCTCCCGACAGATCCGTCATCAGACCGTCCAGCTTGAAGTCGTTAAAGCCCGAGACCTCGATGGCCGACGCCATGATGTGAAGGGCCATGTCCGTCATCTGCTCGGTCAGCCCTGCCGTACAGGGATTCTTCTGAAGCTCGTCGTAAATACGGGTAATGAGGCTGTTTTCATTGTCGCTCAGGTTGTCCGCCAGCGCATCAAAGCTGGGGTTAGAAAGAAGTCCGCTGTCCGTAGCGATCAGATACACGTGCAGCAGCGTGGAAATATCCCGACCGACACACACAGGCTCGGAGTAGGCGCACACGCTCAGGACACCGTTCATCAGAGGATCCACGTGCTTACCGAAGCTGGGGCGAGCCATGCCCATAAAGGTCTTTCCGCTCAACCAAGCATCCGCCGCACGGTTCAGGGTATCCGAGAGCACCATCTTGGTCACCTCGGACTTATCGATCTTTTCGCCCAGATGATCCAGGATCTCGGCCTGCTCGGCGGTAGGCTGACCCTTGTTCTTCAGAACCGAGGTCAGCGACAGTACGTCGGTTACCACGTCGGCGCAAGCGTGAAGCTCCCGGCGCATGATCACGCGGGTATCATTCACCTTCGTTGCCGCGGTGGCATCGTAGATCAGACCACCGCCGCTGAATTCCAGCGCCCGAATGACGGGATCGTGGGTAATATTTCGAACCAACGTCACGTACTCTTCCTTCACGCCCAGGGTTTTCCACTTGAGATTGACCGAATCGGTAATGCTGAACAGGGCGTCAGCCGTACTGAGGAAGCCGATCGTGGGAGAGAGCAGGATCAGGGAGACCAGGAAGCCGCACAAGCCGCCGGTAACACCGCCCAGAGCACGGGCATGACGGCGATGCCAGGGAGCGTTCTCGCCCTCGTAAACGGGATCGCCCGTCTCGTCGGGCTTGGGCTTCATGCGTCGGCTGAACAGGATGGTCACCAGCAGGTTGCTGATCAAGCGCAGAACCGCGAACAAGACCACGAATATCAGAGGAGTGATGGTCGCATCGATGATAGACACCAGCAGATCGTTGATGCTGGGGAACTGTTTCGTGATGGTGGTGATACCGGGCAAAAGGCGTAACAAAAGACTGTCGGCGATTTCCGCAGGGAGATCCGACAGCCAATAGGCCAGAGGGGCGGCCACAAGGGCGCTGAACACCACCGTCGCAAGTGAAATAGCGGTTCGCCCGAAGCCTCGGCGAAGGCCCTTCATAACCTCTTTGAGCACGCTCAGGCCCACGGAGAGCAGAAGCACGGCTGAGAAAATGGTGAATGTCATATGTTAGTCCTCTTTTGAATTGTTAATTTATAAATTATAGTAAGGAGCAACGCCTGAAAATCTTTTTACATTTTATCACATAGTTATGAACTGTCTGTGAACAACAAACGGATATATCATAAACATTGGTTTTCTCGCCCGATTTCTCTCCCCCGAAAAAACACTTTTTGTGTATTTTCTGACCAATCCCCCCTTGTAATCCGCGCCGTTTCATGGTATACTGAAGGGGACAACCGAAACAACAGAGGAGGTACCGCATATGACCGACCGCATGACAAGTGCCCTCACCACCGCCCTGCTGAAGCAGGAAATGAAGAACCTCCCCCAAGGGGAATTTCTCCCCCACCTGTATCGGGCCAAGGGGCTTGACGAAAGCCGTGATCTGCCCGTGGATATCCGCCGCGGCATGGGTATTGCCGCCCTGCTCGCGACACCGCGGCCGCACATCTACCGCGGGGATCTCATCGCGGGGAGCATCCGCCCCCTGTGGTGTGTTGCAACGCCTGAAGAAAAGCAGGCCGCCGGGGATCTTTGCGCTCCCGTGGAAGAGCGTGGATTCCTCCACAACGGCGACCACTTCGCCCCCGATTACGAGATCTTTTTGCGCGACGGCATCTCCGGGACTCTCGCCCGCATCGAAGCCTCAAAGATCACCCACGCCGCCGATCCTTCCCGCGTGAGCTTTCTGGAGGGAATGCGGCTGTCGGTGGAAGGCCTGCGCGCTCGCATTGCCGCCCACGCCGACCTGGCGAATACCCTGCTCGGCGCCGAGGGCTACGACGATAGCGCCTTGACCGCCATCCGCGATAACTGCGCCGCCCTCTGTGAGCGTCCTCCCGAGAGCTTCGCAGAGGCTCTCCAGCTGGTGTGGATGATACACACCGCCTTCGTGTACGAGGGCCGCTACGCCATGGCCCTGGGTCGGATGGATCAGTACTTATACCCCTACTTTGCTCATGACACCGAAGCGGGGATACTCACCGAGGACGAAGCCATAAGACTGCTGGAAAACGTCTTCGTGAAAATCTACGAGCGCCACGCCTATCTGGGCGGCGACGACGTGGTCAACATCGCTGTGGCGGGTGTCACCCCTGACGGTGTCGACGCCACCAATCGGCTCAGCTTCTGCGTCCTTCGCGCCGTGGGCAACGTGAATCTCCCCGGCCCCAATCTCTCCGCCCGCATCGCCCCCTCTACCCCCGACGAATTCCTCGACGAATGCCTCGAGGTCATCGGCACGGGTCTGGGCTACCCCGCCCTCATGAACGACGAGGTCAACATCGCCGCCCTGTCCCGCTACGGCTACGCCATCGAGGATGCCCGCAACTACTCCATGGTGGGCTGTATCGAGAATTTCATCACGGGTATGCAACCCGCCTGGACCGACGGCCGCTTTGATACGCCCCGTTTTCTGGAGTACGTCTTCAACGACGGCAAGGGATATTTCCATCCCTCGGCGGGCATCGATACGGGCAGTACCGCCTCCATCACCTCCATGGAGATCCTCATGGATCGCCTGGAGACCCAACTGCGCGCCGGCGTGAAGGAATACGTGGAAACCTTCAACCGCCATAACACACTTCCGAATCCCGAAGCGTACACCTCCCCCTTCCTCTCGGTCTTCTGCAAGGACTGCATCGGCAGAGGGCTGGACATCAACATGGGCGGCACGGTCTATCCCTCCGTCCACGGCGCGGCCCTTATGGGCGTGGGCACCATGTGCGATTCCCTGGCCGCCATCGAGCAGGTAATCTTCACCGACAAGGCCGCCACGACCGAGGAGCTGGCCGCCGCCCTGAAGGCCAACTTTGAGGGCTACGAGCCTCTGCGCCAAAAGCTGCTGGCCGCCCCCAAATACGGCAACAACAACGATTTCGCGGACAAATACGCCGTCTGGTTCGTGGATTTTCTGTCGGATGAGTTCATGAAATACAAGACCCGTGACGGCGGCGGCTACTACACCGCCATGGCCGCCAACGTCAGCAACATCTACGCCGGTCACGTCATCGGCGCCACCCCCGACGGCAGACGGGCGGGCGAGCCCTTGTCCGACGCCGCTTCCCCCACCTACGGCCGCGACACCCGCGGCGCCACCGCCACGGTGCTGAGTATCACCAAGCCCGACTATACCAAGGTCGCCTGCGGCACCGTCATCAACCAGAAGTACTCCCCCTCCATGTTCTCGGAGGGCAAACGGGATAAGCTCCGCGCTCTCATTCGCGTCTACTTCCAAAAGGGCGGGCAGGAGATGCAGATCAACGCCACCTCCACCGACGTCCTGCGAGACGCCATGGAGCATCCCGAAAACTACCCCGATCTGGTGGTGCGGGTATCGGGCTTCTCGGCACTGTATGTAACCTTGGCCAAAGAAGTCCAGATGGACATTCTGAGCCGCACCCAGCAGGAATAAGCCATGATACAGCTAAATATTTCGGATATTCAACACTTTTCCGTCGGCGACGGCCCGGGCATCCGCACCACGGTTTTTCTCAAGGGATGCAACCTCCGTTGCCCCTGGTGCCACAACCCCGAAACAATCTCCCAAGCCCCCGTCACCCTGACCTACCCCGCGGCCAACAAAACCGTCACCTACGGCCACCCCATGACCGTGGATGAGATCGTAGCCGAGGTCATGGAGGACGCCGATTTCTACCGCGCAAGCGGCGGCGGCGTGACGATCTCGGGAGGCGAGCCCCTGCTCCAAACCGAGGCCGTGGCCGCGCTGGCAAAATCCTTGCGCGAGCAAGATATTTCGGTCATTCTCGACACCGCAGGATGCGTGCCGTGGCATTGCTTTGAGGCCGTGCTTCCCCATGTGGATACCGTCTTTTTCGACTGGAAAACCAGCGATCCGATTTTCACGAAGGAGCGCATCGGCGGTGATCTCTCCGTCGTTAAAAGCAACCTCACCCGCCTGATCCAAGGAGGCACCGACGTGGTAATCCGCATCCCCCTCATCCCCTCCGTCAACACCTCTCCCGAAGCCATATCCGCCATCACAGCCGACCTCCGAAGCATGGGGGCAAGGAATATTGCCCTCCTTCCCTTCCACCGCCTGGCCGTGGGCAAATACGAGGCGATGGGCCTTACTTACCCCTTCCGCGATACGCCGCCCCTCCCTCTGACCGAGGCGCAACGCATCGCCGACGAGTTCTCCCGACACTTCACGGTTTCCATCGAAAAGTAAACCGTATGTTTAATTATCAACTTCTTGTAGAAAGGAATCCCCGTTATGAAAGCAAAAGCAGCCGTTTTTATGGGCATCGGACAGCCCTTTGACATCCGCGAATTCGACGTAACCGCCACTCCCGCCGGCTACGGTCGCTCCACCCTCATCGCCAGCGGCGTCTGCGGCACCGACCTCCACTTCTTCCGCGGCGGTCTCCTCATTGATCCCCCCACCGTCATCGGCCACGAATTCGTGGGACAGCTCACCGACTGTGATCCCGCTGAGGCCGAAAAGTACGGTCTTTCCATCGGCGACAACGTCATCGCCGACATCGCCGTTCCCTGCGGTGAGTGCCTGCTCTGCAAGTCGGGCGACGACGCCAACTGCGTACACATGGGGGTGACCAACGGCGGCAGCATCGAGGAAGCCCCCTACCTCTGGGGCGGCTACGTCCAGGTCAACTATACCCCCCTTGCCAATCTGGTCAAGATCCCCGCAGGGCTGGATCCCACCGCTGTGGCCGTCTTTGCCTGCCCCGGCCCCACCGCCATGCACGCCTTCCGTCTGGGCGCGCAGGCAGGTCTGGACTTCGCGCAGATCAAGGTCGCCGTGGTGCAAGGCGCAGGCCCCGTGGGCTCTTACGCCGCCATGTACATGAAGGCCATGGGCGTTCCCAAGGTCTACGTCATTGCCAAGAACGTATCCGCGGAGCGTGCGGCTCTGCTTGGAAAGCTGGGCGTGGACAAGGTGCTGGATCTGGCCGTCGAGGGCGCAGAAGCCATCACCAAGCGCTTGCAGGCCGAGAACGGCGGGCTGGGTGTTGACCTCTGCTACGAAGCATCGGGCGCGCCCACCGCTGTCCCTCAGGGCATGAATATCCTCCGCAACCGCGGCATCTACCTGATCCCCGGCCAGTACAGCAACAGCGGCGGTATCGAGATCCAACCCCAGATCATCACCTTCAAGGCCGTCCGCATGATCGGCTCCTCCCAGTACTCCATGATCGACGTCCGCGACTACCTGGCCTTCCTGGAGCAGAACCCCGCCCTCACAGCCACCATCCGCGAGCTGGCGACCTGCTACTCCGTGGCCGAGACCAACAAGGCCTTCGAGGACGCGCTGGCAGGCAAGAACGTCAAGACGGTTCTCGTTCCCTGATATCCCCCCCAATCAAGACGGGCGGCATCCCGTCGGATGCCGCCCCTTTGCAGGGCGTCTCTAAAAAAATCTCCCCGCACGATGGGTTTTAGAGGTGCCCTGCAGGTTATTCTTTTTCGGGGTGGTCCCATTTCTCCTCGGGATAGTTC
>JAZRFR010000140.1:0-11409 GCA_045643785.1 Eubacteriales bacterium
CTGGCAGCCAACTGCCCCTGCATCTCCCCCGAGTTTAATAGCCTGAAGGGCGTTCCCGTGTCCGCCATCGTCTTCGGTGGCCGCCGCGCCAAGACCGCTCCTCTGGTATACCAGTCCTTCGGCTGGCAGCACGGCTCCTTCGTAGGCTCCATCATGGCCTCCGAGACTACCGCCGCCGCCGCCGGTGCCGTCGGTGTGGTTCGCCGCGATCCCATGGCTATGCGTCCCTTCGTGGGCTACAACATGGGTGACTACTGGGCACACTGGCTCAACATGGGTCACAAGATCCCCAATCCTCCCATGATCTTCCACGTCAACTGGTTCCGCACCGACGACGAGGGTCACTTCATCTGGCCCGGCTTCGGTGACAACATGCGCGTTCTGCTCTGGATCCTGGCTCGCTGCGAGGGCAAGGTAGACGCCGTTGAGACCGCCATCGGTTACGTGCCCAAGGCTGAGGACATCATGATCGAGGGTCTGGAGGACATCACTCTGGATACCGTTCGCGATCTGCTCACCGTGGATACCGACTCCTGGCTGGAGGACGTAGCCAACATCAAGGAGTTCTACGCTCAGGTTGGCGATCACGTTCCCGCTACCATGCACGAGGAGCTGGCCGCTCTGGAGGCAAGACTCCAGGCTGCAAAGGCTTAATTTGCGTCTGACAGAACACAATAGACAAACGACCGTCCCCGTTTCCGCATTCACGCGGAAACGGGGACGGTTATTTTTTGCCGTGATTTTCCGATATATCCGAATAATAAAAATAAAATGTTTCAAATATTTATCTTGAAATTTAACAAAAGATATGGTATAATACTATGAATGGTATAAAATAGGGTTCGTATTTCTGTCCCTTTCCATACCGGACTGCATTTTAAATATTATGAGAACGGAGATATATCATGAGCCAATCCCAAAAGCCATCTGCTACTGCGCAAAGCGCTTCTGTGAATCCTGCCTCTCGCGCCGGCGGCGCAAAAACGCCCTATAAGGGGTATACCGTAAAGGAAAAGTGGCTCGTCAGCCTGCTTTTGTCCCTCTTTGCTCCCTTGACCCTGTTTTTCTTCGGACCCTTTGAGATCTACGGAAACAACATGGGCGAATTCAAGTTCGTCCTGTGGGATTTCTGGGCGCTGTGCGGTCTTGTAGCCGTGGCATGCGCCGCCGTACTTTTCGGCCTGCTCATGCTTTTGCGGGGACGCGCCTTTGACGTATGCTTTGCCCTTATCTTCGGTCTGTCCTTCATGCTCTTCATCCAGGGCAACTACCTGAGCCTCAGCGCAGGCGCGCTGACGGGTGACGGTGTGGGCGAGACCATTTCCATGACACAGAACGTCATCAACCTCATCATCTGGATCGTAGTCGTGGCGGCTTGCATCGTAGCCATGCTGTTGCTCCACAAGTTCAAAGAGATCATCCGCCTGGCCGCGACGGTGGCTGTGGTCGCGCTGGTGGGTATGACGGTGATCTCCTTTGTGGTGATCTCCCTGACCACCGACGTATACGATTCCGAAAAAACGGGCTATCAGGGCGACGTATCCATTACCAACGAGGTATTGACGGTCAAGAATCTGGACACCCTGGCCACCGACAACAATATCGTCGTGTTCATCGTGGATCGCTTTGACTACACGTATATGGATAAGGCTCTTTCCGAATGCCCCGAGGTCTTTGACGGGCTGGACGGATTTACCCACTTCAGCGATTATATTTCTCTCTACCCCAGAACCTATCCCGCCGTTCCCCACCTCGTCACGGGTGTGGAGAACGACTTCAGCGGTACCCGCGGATCCTATATGAAAGGCGCGTACGGCGAATCCCCCTACTTGCAGGCGCTCAAGGATCGGAACTTTGACATCAACGTGTATACCGACGACTATTACGGCTACATGAACGCAACGCATATGCGGGACTTCGTATCCAACACCTCCGGTAACGTCAGCTACAAGATCATCAAGCGCGCAAATCTCTCCATGGATATGATCCGTATCTCCTTGTACCGCTACGTTCCCTTCCTCGTGCGCCACACTCTGGGCAACGTCAGCACGCCCATGTACGACAAGTACGTGGACTACGATCTGGAGGATCCCGAGTACAGCACCGATATGAAGAGCGTGTACGACGTCATCTCGGATGAAGAATTCACGTTCCGAAGCGCCGAAAACGGCATTTCCTATATTCACATTTCGGGTTGCCATCTTCCCAACCGCTATGATCCTGATTTCGCTACCGCCACGGGGGATCAGCGCAACGATTCCAACGTGGCTATGAAGGTGAGCTTCAAGATCATTTCCGCCTATATCGACGAGATGAAGCGAATGGGGGTTTACGAGGATGCCACCATCCTCATTCTGGGTGACCACTGCAACATCGGTTCGGATACCGCCCTCCCCAACAAGCCCCACGTCACGACTCTCCTGGCTAAGCCTGCGGGTGTGTCCGAGGGCGAGCTGAAGGAATCCAAGGCGCAGATCGGTGTCGGCGACGTACTGGCCACCGTACTGTTCGCCGCAGGCTCGGACAAAACGGCTGACTTCGGCGAGAACATTTTCGATATTCCCGAGGATGAGACCCGCTCCCGCCGTTACCTGTTCCAGTTGGTTCAGGGTACCCTGTACGAAGGCAACTATATCAACGCGGAATACGAAATCCTGGGTCCCGGCAGAGATCTGAACAACTGGCATTTGCGTACGGAGACAGATCTCCACAAGAACATTTACGACTGATCGTAAGGAGTCAATCATGGATGAAATCATGCGAATAATTTGTATCCCTCTGGGATACCTGATGAAATGGTGCTGGATGCTGGTGGGCAACTACGGCTGGGCTATCATTCTCTTCACTCTGGCCACCAAGATCGTTTTGCTTCCCCTCTCGGTGTGGATCCACAAGAATTCCATTCAAATGGTCAAGATCCAGCCCGAGATCAACTTCCTGAAGGCCAACCACTACGGCGACATGGACACCATTGCCGAGGAGCAGGCCAAGCTTTTCAAGAAGCACAAGTACCACCCCATGCTCTCCCTGGTGCCTCTGGCGGCTCAGATCATTCTGCTTCTGGGTGTGGTGGAGATCATCTACCACCCGCTGGATCACCTGTTCGCCATTGATCCCGCTACCATTGCAGAGTGGGCAAAGCAATGCGGCATTGACACAGCCGCTTCGTCCTCCTATCAGCTCGCCCTCATCGAGGCCATCAAGGGCGGCGCTCTGGATAGCGTGGATGCCGCCTCCATCGAAGCCATCAAGGCTTTTGACGGACACTTCCTGGGCTTTAACCTGTCCACCGTTCCCTCCGCGGTTTGGGGCATCTACATTCTCATGCCCATCATCGCGGGACTTTCCTCCTGGGTCATGTGCTTTACCCAGAATCTCTCCAACGTGCTTCAGCACGAGCAGAGCAAGTTCAACCAGCACGGCATGACCATCCTCTCGGTGGGTATTTCCCTGTACCTCGGTATCGGCGTGCCCGCGGGTATTGCTTGGTACTGGGTGGCCAGTAACCTGTTCTCCATCGCCCAGATGTATATCCTCAACGCTGTCATCAATCCCAAGAAGTACGTGGACTACGACGCCCTGGAGCGCAGCCGCAAGGCTCTGGCGGACATCGAGGCTCTGGAGGGCGGCAAGCAGAAGGATCCCAACTGGCGTGAAAACCGCGCCCGCGAAAAGAGGGACTACAAGAAGTTCTTCTCGGTGGTCAACAAGCACCTGGTGATCTACTCCGAAAAGAGCGGCTTCTACAAGTATTTTGAGGCTGTGATCACGGAGCTGCTGGCTCGCTCCAACATCGTCATCCACTATATCACCAACGACCCCAACGACGCCATCTTCACCCTGGCCGAAAGCGAGCCTCGCATCAAGCCCTACTACATCGGTCTCAAGAAGATGATCCCCCTGATGATGAAGGCCGAGGCCGATATCATCGTCATGACCACCCCCGACCTGGATAAGTACTACATCAAGCGCTCCATCATGAAGAAGGATATCGAGTACGTGTATATCCCCCACGACATGATGAGCATTCACATGGGCTTCCGCGAGGGCGCTCTGGACGCCTTTGACACCATCTTCTGTACCGGCCCTCACGTCACCCGTGAGGTACGCGCCACCGAGGAGGTCTACAAGCTTCCCGCCAAGAAGCTCGTAGAGTTCGGCTATCCTTTGGCTGACAAGCTCATTGAGGCGGGAGAGGCTGAGCGCGCCACCCACGTGGAAGGCCCCCGCAAGGAGATCCTCATCGCTCCCTCCTGGCAGGAGGACAACCTTTTGGATTCCTGCATCGACACCCTCATTGAGTCCCTGTACTGCGATCAGTACCACATCACCGTCCGTCCTCATCCCGAATACGTGAAGCGCTACGGCGCGCGGATGCAGGCCATCACCGAGCGCTACGCTCATCTGGTGGGCGACGGTCTGACCTTCGAGCTGGATTTCACCGTCAACAAATCCGTCTACTCCTCGGATCTGCTCATCACCGACTGGTCGGGTATCGCCCTGGAATACTGCTTCGCCACCCGCCGTCCCGCTCTGTTCGTCAACACCAAGATGAAGTGCATGAATCCCAACTGGGAGCGCATCGGGCTTACCCCCACCGAGATCACCCTCCGCGACACTGTAGGCGTTTCGGTGGACAAGGACAAGCTGACCGAGTGCCGC
Source organism: Eubacteriales bacterium (assembly GCA_045643785.1). Classification (GTDB taxonomy): domain Bacteria; phylum Bacillota; class Clostridia; order Oscillospirales; family CAG-272; genus CAMEON01. The sequence continues at coordinate 4,663 of JAZRFR010000140.1, forward strand.
GCCATCGCAGAGGATCTCTTTGCCCGCGCCGACGAGTATGAGGTCAAGATCGGAGAGGTTTTGGCCGAGCATATCTACAACCAGGGCAAGGCCGGTGAGGTTGGCGCAAACTACCTGCTGACTTCCTTGGTAGAAAAACGTAAAAAGGCTTGACAATCGACGGAATGTGTGCTATAATACTCTCGTCGGGTGCAAAATGAACGGTTTCTGACCGAACATATGACAAACATAGGGCACCCGTAATAAGGAGACGTTATGACCATCATTCCCGTTACCGCGCTGTATATTGATCCCGCGGCTACAACCGTTATCGTTACCTCCATCAGCGGCATCGTGATTGCCGTGGGCGCTACCGCCGTGATCCTGTGGAGAAAGGCCAAGAAAAAGGTGGCCACCGTCCTTCACATCGACGAGAACGCAAACAAAGAGGTGGAGGATGAATTGGTGATCAACACCGATTCCAAGAACTAACCTGTTCAAATTCGCAAATTTTGCCCTCCGGCATGAACGGAGGGCTGAATTTGCAATTTTTGCGTCCTTTTACAGTGCCCTTTCGTTCAGAATTGGCGCTGTGCAAACAGAAAACGAACACCCAAACCGAATCCAAGAAAGGAATTTAAAAAAATGAAAAACATGATGAAGCGCACCGTTCTGCTCGCCCTCGCCCTCGTGATGGTTCTCTCCTGCCTGTCCTTTGCGGGCTGCTCCAAAAAGGAGACCATTATCATCTACACCAGCGCCGAAAGCTTCCGCATCGACTACATGAATCAGCGGATGAAGGAGCAATTCCCCCAGTACGATATCCGCATTGATTACAAATCCAGCGGCGATCAGGCAAACCTGATGAAGGCCGCAGGCAAGAACGTAGAATGCCACATCACCCACGATCTGGAGTACGGCAACGCCGCCGATCTGGTTTCCCTCGGCGTGTTTGCGGATCTGACGAACGTCATTGATTTCTCCGGCTTTGCGGAGGATACCGTGGTCAGCAACCTCTACGCCCCCGAGCTTCGCAACGGCGGCGCCATCATTCTGAACATGGACGTTCTCAAGGCCAAGGGTCTGGACGAGCCCACCTGCTATGAGGATCTTCTGGATCCTCAGTACAAGGGTCTGATCTCCATGCCCAACCCCAAGACCTCGGGTACGGGCTACATGTTCCTTCTGTCCCTGGTCAACGCCTGGGGCGAGGAGGAGGCTCTGCAGTACTTCACTTCCCTGTCTGACAACATTCTGGCCTTTGAGTCCTCGGGCTCGGGTCCTGTCAACAAGCTCATCACCAAGGAAGTCGCCATTGGTTTCGGTATGATCTCCCACGCCGTTCAGCAGATCAACGAGGGCGAGAACCTGAAGATCCTCATCTTCGAGGAGGGCGCGCCTTACTCCCTGTACGGGCAGGCTGTGATCGCAGGTAACGAGACTAACCCCGCCGTTATGGAGGTGTTCGATTTCCTCGTCAACCACATCACCCCCGAGATGTGCGAGCGCTTCTATCCCGAAAAGCTCTACAAGGATAAGGATTTCGTCGTCAAGAACTTCCCCTCCGACGTAACTTATTCCGACATGAGCAATAACACCCCTGAAAGAAAGGCCCAGCTTCTGGATAAATGGACCCTCAGCTAATGGAAAACAAGAACATCAAGCTGTCCCTGCGGGACATCACCCAAAAATATGAGAAGAACGCGACGCTCCCTGCTCTGGACCACGTCAGCGCCGATATCTACGAAGGAGAATTCCTCTCCATTCTCGGCCCTTCGGGCTGTGGCAAGACCACCCTGCTCCGCATCATTATCGGACTCCTGACGCCCACCGAGGGGCAGATCCTGCTGGATGGTAAGGACATTACGAATACCCCTGCCTCGGCTCGCTCCATGGGCATCGTGTTCCAGAACTACGCTCTGTTCGAGAACATGACGGTGCTGGGCAACGTGGTCTACGCCGCCTACCTCAAGGCCAAGAAGGAGAAAACAGCCACCAAGGCCGAGATTACCGATCGGGCGCTCCATATGCTGGAGCTTCTGGGCATTTCCGAGCTGAAGGACAAGTATCCCGCCGAGCTTTCGGGCGGCCAGCAGCAGAGAGTCGCCATCGCCCGCACCCTCATCCACAATCCCGCCATCATGCTCTTTGACGAGCCTATGTCGGCCCTGGACGTAGCCACCCGTCTCCAGCTTCGGGACGTGATCAAGGATATTCAGCGGGACTTCGGCACCACCATGATCTACATTACCCACATCCAGGAGGAGGCCTTTGCCCTGTCTGACCGCATCATGGTCATGGACAAGGCACGCATCGTCCAGATGGGAACCCCCGAGGAGATTATCAGTCATCCTGCCGACGAGTACGTAGAGGAATTCGTGGTGGGCAACCTGCATAAGAAGATCGCTTCCCTGTCCAAGTATGCCGTGTCCGCGCCCAAGGGCGAGTGACGGCTGAAAGGAATCTCATATGATGAAACGCAATTCTTCCGCGAGGTCGGCTACCTTCAGCACACCCGTCAAGATCGCGGTGGCGCTGATTTTGTCCATCCTCGTGATCCTGCCCATTATCCGTATGTTTACGGGAGTCCGTCTCTCGGATTTTCAGACGGTATTCAAGTCCCCGCTGTTTGGGGACGCGCTGAGAAATTCCATCGTTCTCTCCCTCATCGCCACGGTCATCAGCGTTCTGCTGGCCTATGTCCTGGCGCTCTGCATGGTGCGCACGACCATCCCCGGCAAGCGGGTCTTCAGCGTGCTTCTGACCCTGCCCATGCTCATCCCCTCCATCTCCCACGGCATTGGTCTGACCACCCTGTTCGGTAACAACGGTATTCTGACCCAATTCTTCGGCACCCCCTCCATTTACGGCCCCGTGGGTATCGTGGCGGGCTCGGTTCTGTACGCTTTCCCTGTGGCCTACATCATGCTCTCCGACGTACTGACTTACGAGGACATGTCGGTTTATGAGGCGGCGAACGTGCTGGGTATCGGCAAGGTCCGTCAGTTCTTCCGTATTTCCCTTCCTTATCTGAAAAAGCCCCTGATCGCCACGGTGTTCAGCACTTTTTCCCTGATCGTCACCGACTACGGCGTGCCCGTTCTCATCGGCGGGCAGACCTACACGCTGTCTTCCCTCATGTACACCGAGATCGCCGCCGCCAGCGGCGGTAGCTTCGGCAAGAGCATCGTGTACGCTCTGTTCCTGCTGATCCCCGCCGTGGTGGCCTTCATCACGGATGCCATCAACAAGGAAAAAGGCACTACGGCTTTCGTCAAGAAAAGCATTGCCACCAAAACCGCAACCTCCATCCGTATTCTGTCCTTTGCTGCTTGCGCCGCGGTCTCCTGCGTGGCTATCCTGCCCATCCTGTCCTTTGCGGTACAGGCATTCGTGGTTGCCTATCCCCGTGACATGACCCCCACTCTGGCGCAGGTGGAGCATATGATCCAGCAGAGAGGATTGGAATATCTGGTCAACTCCTTGGTCATCGCTCTGGCTACGGCGCTTCTGGGCACGGTGCTGTCCTACGTCACCGCCTATCTGACGGCGCGGATGAAATCCTCTCTCTCCCGTCTGATCCATCTGCTGGCTTTGACCTTCATGGCCATCCCGGGTCTGGTGCTGGGTCTTTCCTACGCCATGACCTTCAAGGAGACCATCATCTACGGCACGGTCGCCATCATGATCATGGCCAACGTGGCTCACTTCCTGTCCTCCCCTTACCTGATGATGTACAATTCCTTCGGGAAGATGAATCAGAATCTGGAGGCGGTGGGAGATACCCTGGGCGTGAGCCGTCTCCGCATGATCAAGGACGTGTTCATCCCCCAGAGCGCATCCACGATTCTGGAGATGTTCGCCTACCTGTTCGTCAACGCCATGATGACCATTTCGGCGGTCTCCTTCCTGGCGACCACCACCACAAGACCCATCTCCCTCATGATCTCCCAGTTCAAGGACAGCGTGGGAGGCATGGAGCTGGCCGCCGTGGTATCCCTGATGATTTTGGTAACCAACCTCGCCCTCAAGGGCATTCTGGGGCTGATCCGCATGGCGGTCATTGCCCGCAAGAAGCATAGCAAAGCATAGAAAGGAAATTTCGACAACATGATTCTCTCGAAAAAGCAATTTGATATTCTGGTATATCTGGAGGGCAAGCGCACAGCGGTTTCCCAGCGGGAGTTATCCGGTGAGACCGGCATTTCTCTGGGCACGGTCAACAAGCTTCTGACCGAGCTGGTCGAAAAGGGCATGGTGACCGACGGTACGATCACCGAGGCGGGTGTAGAGGCTCTGGAACCTTACCGCGTCAAGCGCGCCGTGTTCATGGCGGCGGGCTTCGGTTCCCGCTTGGTGCCCATTACCCTCAACACCCCCAAGCCTCTGGTGCGGGTCAAGGGCAAGCGCATCATTGATTCCCTGCTGGATGCCGTTCTGGCTGTGGGCATTGAGGAGATCTACCTGGTGCGTGGCTACCTTGCTGAGCAGTTCGATCAGCTTCTTTTGAAGTACCCCACCATCCGCTTTGTCGAGAACGGCGTGTACAACGAGACCAACAACATCTCCTCCGCTTACTTTGCGCGGCACTTGCTCTCGAACAGCTACGTATTCGAGTCGGATCTGCTTCTCTACAATCCTGCTCTGATCACCAAGTACCAGTACTCCTCCAACTACCTGGGCGTTCCCACCGAGGTCACCGAGGACTGGTGCTTCAACGTGGGCAGCTCGGGCTATATCAAGAGCATGTCCCTGGGCGGTGTCAACTGCTACCACATGTACGGCATCTCCTACTGGAACGAGGAGGACGGCAAGCAGCTGGAAACCGATTTGGAAACCGTATACAACAAGGTGCCCGGCGGCAAGCAGCGCTACTGGGATCAGGTCGCCTTTGACTACTGCCCCGATCACTACAAGATCGCGGTTCGTCCCTGCTCCTTTGAGGACATCATTGAGATCGATACCTTCAACGAGCTCAAGCAGTTGGACCCCAATTACGCGATGTAAAATATCTCTTTTAGGGGAAACGGCAGGGGGGGAACTTCTTGAAAGAAGTTCCCCCCAGGTCTCGTTGCGACTCGGTCACGACACGGCTCTGGATGCCACCGGCATCCATTCACTACCGTGTCGCCGCTTCGCTACCCCCTTCAAGAACTTTTAAAAAAATCATGCCTTTTCAAAAATTCAATCAGCTAAACGAAAAGGAGTAAGTTGACGTTCAACTTACTCCTTTTTCGTATGGACGGAGGAATGGGGGCTATTGTTTGTTCCAGCCGCCGGCGCGGATATACTCTGCCAGCAGGTCGCGGGCGTAAACGCCCTCTGTGTAGCGAGCCACCTCCGTGAGTTTATTGGGGGCATAGGTGGAGGTGTAGGAATCCACCAGGACGTAGTAGATCGCATTGGCATTGATCTTGCCCTTCAGGCTCTCGCCGTAGGCGGTGTAGCTGATGAAATAGTTACTGTTGGAGGTATTGATGAATTTACTCAAAAGGTCGGAGCCCTTGATGGAGCAGAGCACCAGGGTATTGTCAAAGGGCAGGATCATCTGGAGCTGGGAATAGGTGATATTCCCTGCCTTCAGATTGTAGGGACTCCGCACCTTCAAAAACCCGCCGCCCAGAACGACGTCATACTCCGAGAATGCCTCCTCGGCCACCTTGGCGTACAGGTCGGCCGCCAGCTGACAGATATCGTCCCCCGAGCGGTAGGCGCTGTTATAGCCCAGCACTTCACTACCGGCCGACACCTGATCCTTGTACTTTTCCATGAGGGTATCCACGATGGGATCTCCCTCCAGATGCTCATAGCGGCTTGCAGGGATATACTCGGCGGTGAGGACGGTATTCTTTCCGTTGGCGAAATTGATGCGAGCCTCGGCGTGGGATACGCCTTTATTGTCGCCGCCGCCCTGGAGGTGGTAGACACCGTCGCCGTCCCGCAGGGTATACCGTTGATGGGAGTGACCCTCGAAGACGATATCCACGTAGCCCTCGGAGAGAATGGGGTCATAGTAGGCGGACAGGGCGGAATCGCTGATGCTTCCCGAGGAGGATGAGCCGTAGCCGTCGTGGATAGAGTAGATGATGAAATCCGCGCCCGCTTCACGGAGCATCTCGGCTTCGGCCTTGACCAGAGCGGTCAGATCCTTACCCGTTTTGAAATAGACATCTTCCGACATTTCACCCGAAATGGAGGAGTAGCAATCACCCATTGCCCCGATGATGCCGATGGTGGCGCCGCCGCGCTGAACCAGCACAGAGGATTTGCAGTAGGAGGCTTGCTTGTCCGTATCGCGGTCGTAGATATTGATGGCCAGGAAGGGGAATTCGGCCAGGTCGGCGTTATCGTCGATGAAGGTCTCGCCCCAATCGTACTCGTGGTTACCCAGGGTCATGGAGACGAAGTCAAGGTCGTTCATCCATTCGGTGATGATGAAGCCCTTGGTGAGGTTGGATTCCGAGCTTCCCTGCCACATATCGCCCGAGGAAAGGAGGATCACGTGGTCTTCAGTCTTGTAGGCGTTTTTGAGGTAGGTAGTCAGCTCGTCCACACCGCCTTGGGTATCGGAATCGCAGAATTTGCCGTGGAGGTCGTTGATGGCGAAAAGATCCAGAACAATGACCACCGAAATGCCGCAATCGTCGCACTCGCCGTCGTCATCGGTATCGGTGTGATCCTCTGCGGGGGTGTCGGGAGCGGGCTGATCCGCGGAGGTCTCGGTGGGAGACGTTGCGGGCTGAGTTTCGGGGGTGGTGACGGCCGAGG
>JAZRFR010000141.1:0-5341 GCA_045643785.1 Eubacteriales bacterium
GGGGGAACGCCAAAGAGGAACTTCTTGAAAGCCTCCTCGCACCGAGCGAGGCGAGGATGTTTTCAAAAAGGTTCTTGGCCGCCGGAGGCCGCTCCCCCGCCCCCTGCCAAACTCAAATGAAAGTTACTGCTTGCTTCCCTGGGTCAGGGCGGCGGTGCGGTAGGTGCCTTCGGTCTTGGCGCACTCCTCGGCCCACAGAGCGGCTTGACGGTCATAGACTTCCTGCGGGATGTCGGGCGTGCCCTTGGAGAAGGTGGGGATGAGCATATCTCCTGCTGCCTTGGGGTCGGTGCAGGTGGTATCATTGCGCCAGATCTCCCGCTCGTCCTTGTTGCGGAGGTTGGGAACGGCCATGGGAATGCCGCCGGCCAGAACCGAACGGTATGCGAACAAACCGGGCAGGAACATATCCAGCGCCTCGTAGACGTCGATGGTGTCGGCGTTCTCGTCGCCCAGAATTCTCTTGATGAAGTAGTACATGGAGAAGAAGTCGGAGCCGCCGTGACCGAAGCCTGCCACGTCATCCGCAGGGGCATGCTCGGGGAAATAGGAGCGCAGAGATCCCGTCTCGTAGCCGCCGTCGTACTCGTCCTTGTTGATGTAGATCTTGGCGACGTGACCGTCCATGGCGTCCTCGCGGCCGCACTCCATACGGCCCTTGGAGCCGTACATGGTGTACCAGATGGAGTTCTTGTAAAGGTCTCCGTGGATGGACTTGACGATACCGCCGTTCTCCAGCGTTACCATTTCAATGCCGAACTGACCGCTCTTGCATCCGGTACGCAGACGGCGCTCGTTCTTGGTACCCTCGAAGCCGATGACCGACACGGGACGCAGACCCGTGGAGTGGATGATGGGACCCAGAGAGTGGGTGCAGTAGAAGGTGGCGTAGCCGTTGTTGCGCCAGTGGTCGGACTCGCCGTAGGCGATGGAGGGCCAGATGGACTCACAGTTGTGAATGTACTCACCCTCGCCGTACTCGAACTCACCGATCTCACCGCTCTCGTAGAGCTTCTTCATCTCGTAGGGAGCGGGCATGTAGCAGTAGTTTTCTCCATAGGCGTAAACCAGGCCGCTCTCCTCCACGGCCTCGACCAGCTCCACGGCCTCCTTCATGTTCTGCACGGGAAGCACCTCGGAGAAGACGTGAAGACCCTTCTTGAGGCAACGGATGGCGAAGGGCGCGTGCTCGTTGGCGTAGTTGGCCAGCACCACGGCGTCCATATCGTGCTCGATGAATTTGTCAAAATGGTCGTAGAAGGTAATGTCCAATCCTGCGGCGGCCTCACGCTGAGCGTCCAGCGCCTCGGGACTCTTGTCACAGATGGCCACCACCTCAGCGTGGTCAGCTCTCTTGCAGTAGTTGATCATACTGGTGCCGCGGTAAGCGCCCAGGACTCCGATGCGAACTTTTTTCATGGCTAATCCCTTTCTATATTGAAAAATTAAGGTCAATAGGTGTTCCAGGCCCCATTGTCGATCTCGTCCTTCCGAGCCTTGAAGCGGGCGCGGATGTCGGCGAGCTGACCCGCCGTAATGAGGTAGGAGTAGGTCACGGGCTTGAAGCATTGAAGCTTGATGGCCTTAAGGGGCGCGATGTAATTGCAGGACATGGCGGAGGGATCCTTGGAGCCGTCGTACATATGCCGCCCTGCGATGGTGTGCCCAAGATTGGGGGTAAACAGACCCAGGCCGTAGCCGTGATCGTCTACGAAAGCGCTCCACAGCTCGGTGTTCCCCGCCTTAGGACGGAACGTGCAGTAGGGCCAATCGTCAGGCCAGAAGGGCAGATCGCTCTTGACCGACAGGGTGTCGTCGGTCCAGGGCTTGTCGCCGTCGTACCAGTAGTAATTGTTCAGGTAGGACACGGTATAGAACGCCGGCACCTCCTGACCGTTCTTGGGATGCTCCCAACCCGAGAAATCCACGAAGCGGTTGTCCACCACGAGATAATCCCCGTCCAGTCTGTACCAGTTCTCCATATAAGCGTAGGTGGTACCGCCGTCGTGCCCCCAGTCGCGGGGACGGCACTTGACGTAGACCTCGTTCTCGGTTACGCGGGCATCCACGAGCTTGGATTTATGGTTGCCGCGGTCACCGCCCTGCACGGGGTTGTAGACCCAGCTGTTGCCCATGAATTCGCCGCGGACGTAGGGAGGCTCTCCCGTTCCGTAGTAGGATTGCTGGATGAGTCGTCCCGTGTCGAAGTTATTGAGAATGTTGACCAGACCCTCCACGGGGCACTTCTTGTCCTCCAGGTAGGACAGACCGCCGCCCCAGCAAAGCTCCACGCCAACGCGGTAGCGCTCGTTTTCAAAGAAGAAGGTCTTTTCGGCCAGAACCGGCAGGTTTTCCACGCCAAAGGAGAGCAGCTCAAAGTCGCCCTCGTCGTGGGAAATGCTGCGTACCGTCATGGATACCACCGCATCCGCCGTCATGTGGCGCAGGTAGCCGTCCGTATAGGAAGAGAAGGTCATATTATCTCCTGCTTCCAGGAAGAATTCTTCGGTTCTCTCCCCGCCGTTCTCGGTGTAGGTGATGCTGCAGCGCAGGGGGATCGAGGCATTGTAGGTAAGAATATAGCGGTTGAAAGCACCCTCGCTGACGGGGTTCAGAAGGGCGTCCTGTCTTGTGATTTTCATAGGGAAACTCCTTTCATGGGGGTACTTATATCATACCATATAATGGAACAAAAGTCAACCGAAAGCGTGAATTTTGTAGACGGGAACACGTAAAAAACATATAATATAATGAACTCGGAAGGAAAGGAAGGTAGTCATATGAAGATCGTGATCCTGCGCACGCCTGCCCTGCTGGCCCCGATTTTGCGGAAGATGTTCGGAATACGGAAGGAGAAACGGCGGTAGCATACCCGCCGAGGGAGGCCTTATGCCTCCCTTTCTCTCTTTAACCGCGCGAAAAAGTTCAAATTGCAGTTTAGCGGTGAGTTATGCTTATGTACTTTTCTGCCCATGGCGGCAGAAAAGTACCAAAAGAACGCCCCGTAAGGAAGAAACCCACGGTTTCTTCCTTACGTATCCATCATCCTACCGCGCGCACTTCTTTCGCCAGTGGGCGAAAGAAGTTGACCGCGCGTAGTGTCGCCAAGACCCGATAACCCGCACGGACGGCGGAGCGCCGTCCGTGCGGAACTTGCCGCTTTGCTTCCGCCCAAAGTCATTTTTTAACTTGTCGGATAACCAAAAACCGTGGGTTGCCACCAAACGGACAACCAACCGCGCGGTCGTCACTCTGACGACCGTGCGGCTCTATGGCAAACTGCGACTTGACAGCGCGTTGGCGAATTTGCCCCCTGGCAAAATGGCGCGCTGATCAGGGGGATGGATACCTAAGGAAGGTACCGTGGGTACCTTCCTTAGGTGGCGCTCTTTTGGTACTTTTCTGTCGACATGGACAGAAAAGTACATAACAAACTCACTGCCAAACCCTAATTTGAAGCATTTAGCAACCAGCCATCCCCCGCAAAAAAGCCAACAGGCTTGAAACCAGCCATTTTTTCGTGATTCTGCCAATCCCCACCCAATCGAACGCCTGTTTGAGTGACAAATTGTATAAAATCACACAAATGTTTAAAAAACCCTTGACAGAGAAGGAGAGTTGTGGTATAATGGCATCACCTCTGCGAAGAGCTTTTTTGTTGTGCCCGAAACTTGCGCCACAAGACGGGCACGGGCTCCCGGAGAGGGAGGTACACGGCAGTCTTACTTCCGTGAGACTGCAAATAATTTTTATGGGAGGTGCCGATATCATGGCTAATGAAGTAAGAGTCAAGGTCACTCTGGTATGCACTGAGTGCAAGCAGAGAAACTATGACACAATGAAGAACAAGAAGAACAACCCTGACAGACTTGAGCTTAAGAAGCACTGCAAATTCTGCCGCAAGCACACTCTTCACAAAGAGTCTAAGTGATTGGGAGGAATGAACATGTTTAAGAGCAAAAAGCTGGCTGTCCTGGCCGCTCTGCTGTCTCTCCTGATGCTCCTGTCCCTGACGGCTGTCCCCGCTTTCGCTGAGGAAGCAGGCACGACCGCCGAGACCCAGACCGTTGTCGAAACCGGTACCGGCGAGGCCGATACCAATACCGACACCGAGGCTGTCACCGGCGAAGCTGTCACCGGCGAGGCAAGCACCGGCGCAGAGACCGGATCCGAAACCGGAACCGAGGCCGGCACGGGCGCAGGTACTGAGGCTGAGACCAAGAAGGAAACCGAAACCACCGGCTCTAACGGCGATGGCAAGAAGGACGACAACACCGGTCTGATCCGCGCTCTGATTAATCTGGGCGTAGGCGTCGTTATCCTGGTCGTTCTGGGCATTCTGGCATACAAGTTCCGTGCCAAGATCCCCGGTTGGTGGAAGGGTCTGAAGTCCGAGTGCGGCAAGATCACTTGGTGCCCTAAGGACAAGCTGAAGAAGAACACTCTCGTCGTCGTCGTTATCATTCTCGCAATCGCCGCCGCTATTGGCGTGCTGGATTTCGTTTTCTCGAGAGGTATGATCCTCCTGGGAGAGCTGATCCACTAATGGGTGATCGCTCATGAGTGATATCGATGAGATGAACGTTGGCCCGCGGTGGTATGTGGCGCACACCTATTCGGGCTATGAAAGCAAGGTCAAAGCAAATCTCGAAAAGATCGTAGAAAACCGCGGTCTCGGAGACAAGATCTTCGATATCCGCATTCCCGTCGAGACCATCGTGGAAAAGAACGGTGACGTCGAGAAGGTGGTGGAGGTCAAGATCTTCCCCAGCTACGTCTACATCAAGATGGTTATGACCGATGAGAGCTGGCACGCCGTTCGTAACATTACGGGTGTGACCGGTTTCGTGGGTCCCGGATCCCGTCCGACTCCCCTGTCTGACGCCGAGGTCGAGGCTCTCAACATTGAGGAGGTCAAGGTACGCCTTTCCTTCAGCGTGGGCGACAACGTGCAGATCGTTGCCGGCCTGTTCGAGGGATATTCGGGTGTTGTCCAGGCGATCTCCGACGATCTGCGCAACGTCACGGTGCTGGTCAAGCGTGGCCGCCGCGATATGCCCGTCGAGCTTGAGACGTCTATGATCAAGCCCGCTGACTGATCGTTTCGCATTTACCTTTTGGGGCGATTTCGCCCACTATCCGGACTCCCCTTGAATCACGGAGTCCCGTCTGCATCAAATCCCCGATACAGGGGTGCGGCACGGTGTGCTTTGCCGCAACCGCGTCCGTCGTGGGAGGGAGAAAATACTGCCACTGGCAACTCTCCCGTACAAGTACCACATTTGGAGGTTCAAATATTATGGCAAAGAAAATTATGGGTTATATCAAGCTCCAGCTGCCC
>JAZRFR010000142.1:0-5205 GCA_045643785.1 Eubacteriales bacterium
TGGGTTCTCCTTTCGGGGGATGCGGGGATTCTATAATAATATATTGTAGCACAAAACAGGGGATTTTGCAAGGGGGTTGGGGAGAAAAAACGATTTGTGTATGGGAGGGAGGCGGGGGCAAATTGGAGTTTATCGAGGGGGCTTTGCCCCCTCGGCCCCCACCAAAGAACTTTTTGAAAAAAGTTCTTTGGAATCTCAAAAACTTTCAAAAAGGGTTATTTATCAATATTTTTTTTGAAAGTTCTTGAAAAGGGGTCTGGGGAAAAACTTCTTTTAAGAAGTTTTTCCCCAGGCGCTCTCTCGCTCTCCTGAAAACCCAAATATATGAATCCTCTTTTGCCCCAAAAAAAGAGGCCGCTGAAGCAGCCTCTTTTTCGTAATTGAGGGTAGATGCCCAATCTTACACCCGAATCAACTCATACTCCCTCGACCCGAACCCAAGCTCAGCCGCGGCCTCCACGGTGTGGATACCGTTGCGGGACTCGATGCGCTCAATGAGGTGAGGCTTGCCCTCGTCGGAGCAGGCGTACACCAGATCCACGCAGGCCTGATCAATGGCGATGGGGTCGGTGGAGACCAGAATGCCGATATCCGCGATGCAGGGATCCTCGGCCACGGCGCAGCAGTCGCAGTCCACCGACATGTTCTTCATGACGTTGACGTACACGATCTGCCCCTTGAAGAACTCCACCACCGAAGCGGCGGCGTCGGCCATGGACTCCAGGAACAGGTTGCGCTCGGCCGTCCAGAAGTTCTCGGGAACCCCCGCGCCGTGGATGTAGGCCTTGCCGTAAGAGGATGCCAAGCCGATGGAGAGCTGCTTCAAGGCGCCGCCAAAGCCGCCCATGGGATGCCCCTTGAAGTGGGACAGCACCAGCATGGAGTCATAGTTCTGAATATCCTTGCCCACGTAGTTCTCTTTGATGACCTTGCCGTTCGGGATGGGAAGCACCAGATCGGGGCCCTCTGCGTCCAGCAGATCGACCTTGTAGTAGTCCATCCAACCGTGGTCGCGGAACAGACCCATGTGGCGCTCGGTGGTGTTGCGGGCGCCGTCATAGGCGGTGTTGCACTCCACCACGGTGCCGCCCACGCGCTCAATGACGGGACGCCAGAAGTCGGGGCGAATGAAATTCTGGTTGCCGCGCTCGCCCGAGTGAACCTTGATGGCCACGTTTCCGGGGAGGGTCACGCCCAGCAGCTCGTACATTTCCAGTACCTTTTCGGGGGTGATTTCAGAAGAAAAATAAACCTTGGACTTGCTCATGGTAGCCTCCTTGTACTCATTATATTTCATTGTAGGGGCATTCTGTGAACGCCCGTATCGGTCTATTGTACGGTTTCAAAACCAATAATCATGCATTTTCTGCAAAAATGCGGTGGTGAGGGGATATTTCTCGGTTTCGGGGATCACCGAGTCGATGCCGCAACGGGCGCACAGAGCGGTCTGTTTTCCGTCGATCCAAACCTTGATCTCTTTGGGATCATAGATGCTACCACAGTAGAAGCAACCGCACTTGATGCTGTTTTTCAAAGCCTCGCGGTTGTTTGTGCAAAGACCGTGAGCCGCTTTCACATCATCCCACGGCAATCTCTCGGGTGCGCGGTAGGCGAAGCGGAAGGGTCTCCCCTGCTCGGGCTTGAAGATCTGCTCGATCATGGGCTGAACCGACTGGATCCGCATATCCGATCCCGCGTCGTAGCGGTAGTAGAGACCGTTCTCCGCAGGCCCCGCGTTGATGAAGACGTGGCGGGGATTGTCGCGGTACTGCTCGGGGAGAGCGGGTGCCATGTAGTGGGAATCCCCCTCGAAGATGAGATCGCCGGGGCGCACCTCGTCGGGGTTCTCGATGCGAATAAAACCGCTCAACTCCAAAAATCCCTGCAGGGTGGGCGGGAAGTGGAGGGGAAGCCCCTTGGTCACGGGCTGGTGCGCGGTGTAGCCCGCCTCGTACAGCACCCATCCGCAGAAGCGGTCGCAGGAGACCAGCTTTTCGGGATGCTCGGACTCCTTGTCCAGCGCGGGATTTTGGTCGGCATCGCCGTACTTGTAGCCGTGGATCCGCATATGATCGGCCACAACCTTGGCGTGGTGCAGGATGTGGGACGCCACGAAGGAGCCCACGGGGGAGTAGATCTTGTCGCCATTCCCGTCGCAGACACAGTAGCCGTAAACCGACTTTTCATCCGCGGCGGCCTTGGCGGCGGTCAGGTCATCGTAAGCTTCGGGCAGACGGGACTCTGTGCCGTGGTAGGGGATGAACAGGTAGAACATGGCGGCCTCCTTTGATTCTAATTTGGGTTTGCAGGGGCTTTGCCCCTGCACCCCACAAGCCCTTCTTGAAAGAAGGGCTTGACCCCAAGAACTTCAAAAAGATATTGATAAACAAATCTTTTTTGAAAGTTTTAGGAAGTCCAGAAACCCTTTTTCAAAAGGGTTTCTGGTGGGGTCCAGGGGCAAAGCCCCTGGCCGATAAATTGCAATTTGCAAAAATACGAGACACGAGATACAACCTATCTTCGTCATATCTTGTATCTCGTATCTATGGATCTCGCAATTCGATCAGAACTTAACTCTCGCGCAGTAGATGGGCATGCCCTGAGACGAGAAATTCGCCTCGTACTCGGTCATGATGTTGCCCTCGGCCTCGGGGGTCTTGTGGAAGTCACGGGAGGAGAACAGGATGGTCAGCCCCATGGCCTCAAACTCCTCCAGACTGAAATCGAACAGACCCTCGTTGTCGGTCTTGAGGTAGAGCTCGCCGCCCTCGACCAAGGCTTCCTTGTAGAGAGCCAGGAAGCCTCTGTGGGTCAGTCTGCGCTTGGCGTAGCCCTTCTTGGGCCAGGGATCCGAGAAATTCAGGTAGATGCGGGACACGCTGTGGGGGCGCACCCACTCGTCCAGATGCTCGGCGTTGCCGATCAGCACTCGCAGATTATCATTGGCGCGCTCCTCGGCGCAGGCCTTGGCCTTTTCCAAAGCGCAGCAGGCCACGTCAGCAACCCGCTCCATGGCGATGAAATTCCACTCGGGATGAGCGGCGGCCATACCCACCGCGAAATTACCCTTGCCGCAACCGATCTCCATGTGGATGGGACGGCCTTCGGCGAAAATGGGGTTGCCCTCCTCGCCCAGAGTGGCAAGCAGGGAAGTATCCTCAATCAACAGCTCGGCACAGGCGGCGATGCGCTCGGCGCCGTGCTTCTTTTTACGCATTCTCATGGTTTCTATATCCTTTTTGATGATGTAGGGTAGGAAATATCTATGGTCGGATCATTCCTCAAAGCATCCGTAGGTCTCCAGCACACATTTTCCCAGCTCGTAGAGGTAGGCTTCCGCGGCACATTTGAGGGATAGGGGGGCTTTCAAAAGCCGCTCGTCGGCGGGGTAGGGACGGCGTTCACGGGGGGATTTGAAGATCCCGCCCACCTCGAAGGTGAAGTAGCCGTTGTAACCGATGTCCGAAAGCCCGTGCATGACGGCATCCAGATTCATAGTGCCGAGAAAGGGCAGGAAATGGGAGTCGGTATCCCCGCAGTTGTCCTGAATATGAAGGGCGCGGACGTGACTGCCCAGAAGCCTCAGCTCGGCATCCTGGGGCATTTCCTGCATATTGGCGTGACCCGCATCCCACACGGCGTGGAACAGGGGATGATCCACGGATTCGATCATCCGAAGCAGATCGGTGGCGTTGTCGATCCAGTAAAGCCCCTCGATGCACATTCTGTTGAAGTTCTCCACCAGAATATTCGTGCCGTACTTCTCAGCACGTTCCAGAATGGGGAGGAAGAACCGCTTGTTGGCCACAAAGGTTTCCTCCTTGGTCAAACCGGGGGTGTAGCCCGAATGCACCACCAGATTGGGGATATCCCATGCGCCGCAGGCCTCCACACAGCGGATGGTGTCGGCTAAAAACTGCCCGTCGGGGTCGTTCAGCGGTGTGCCCATGGGAGAGTGCGCCTGTACCAAGCGGATGCCCAGATCAGCGGAAGCCAGCTTCACTCGCTCAAAATACGCCTCATGATCCTCGGCGTACACGCCTGTGTGGGTGGAATGATCATGGCCGAAGGAGTAATCGGCATAGCGGAATCCCGCCTCGCGGATGAGGCGGAGGGACTCGATCTGCGAGCCCGTGTAGCTGTTGAAATCTCCCGTGGTGGTGGCCAGCTTCATGGGAACATCCTCCTTTGCAGGTCAGATCAGACGTTGAAGCGGAACAGGACGATGTCGCCGTCCTTCATGACGTACTCCTTGCCCTCGGAGCGCACCAGACCCGCCTCCTTAGCGGCGTTCATGGAGCCGAGACGCATGAGATCGTCGTAGGCGATGACCTCGGCGCGGATGAAGCCACGCTCAAAGTCGGAGTGGATCTTGCCCGCGGCCTGGGGTGCCTTGGTGCCCTTGACGATGGTCCAGGCGCGAACCTCCTTGGGGCCTGCGGTCAGGTAGCTGATGAGACCCAGAAGGGCGTAGCTTGCGCGGATGAGACGGTCAAGGCCGGGCTCCTCGATGCCCATGTCGGAGAGGAACATCTCCTTGTCCTCGCCGTCCAGCTGGGCGATCTCGGCCTCGATCTGGGCGCAGATGGGCATGACGGCGGCGTGCTCACCGTTGGCGAACTCCTGCAGCTTGGCAAAGCTCTCGTTGCCGCTGACGTCACCGTTGGCCTCGTCTTCGGAGACGTTGGCCACGTAGATCACGGGCTTCATGGTGATGAGGGGGGTGTCGTGGAACAGCTCGCGCTCGTCGTCGGACAGCTCCACCGTGCGGGCAGACTGCCCATCCTCCAGGGCCTTCATGACACGCCCGTACACGGCGATGGCGGCGGCAATCGTCTTGTCGCCCTTGAGGATCTTGCGGGCGTTGTTCAGCTTGCGCTCCATGATCTCCATGTCGGCCAGGACCAGCTCCATGTTGATGGTCTCCACGTCGCGGAGGGGATCCACCTTGCCGTCCACGTGGACGATGTTGGAGTCCTCAAAGCAACGAACCACGTGCAGAATCGCGTCCACCTCGCGGATGTGGGGGAGGAACTTATTGCCAAGGCCCTCGCCCTGGGAGGGACCGCGTACCAGTCCCGCGATGTCCACGAACTCGATGACGGCGGGGGTGTACTTTTCGGGGTTGTGCATCTCGGCCAGCTTGTCCATGCGGGGATCGGGCACGGCCACCACGCCCACGTTGGGCTCGATGGTGCAGAAGGG
>JAZRFR010000143.1:0-11687 GCA_045643785.1 Eubacteriales bacterium
TGCGTCTGGGCGCGGCTCCTCATCTTCCTTCTCTCTTGCGACTCCTCCCTGTTTGGATGCCCTTCCTAAAGCCCTTGTTTCGGTTACATCCAAACGCTCCTTTTGTAAACATTCTCTTAATTTTTTGCCTCTTGTGTTTTATTTTGTCTACTTATATGTTATAATAAACAACGATCCACCAAAAATCGGTGTGTTTTTATTGGAGTACTTTTTTGTTGAGAAAGGCGGCCGTACGATGAAGGAAATAATGGCTCAACTTGGCTTTATATGGGAGAACTACATATGGGATCCCATTGCCAATTTCTCTTTTTGGGATGCATTGGATATACTGGTTCTGTCCCTGCTCCTGTACGGCTTGTTCCTGTTTTTCAAGGAGCGCCGCGCAGGTAAGCTGGCCATCGGTCTCGTGCTGATCGTGCTGGTCTACGGCATCAGCGATCTGGCGGGGCTTCGCGCCATTCACCAGCTCATGGATTGGATCGCGCCCTTCTTCATCATCCTGCTGGCCGTTGTTTTCCAGCCCGAGATCCGCGACGGTCTTGAAAGACTTGGCGACCGTCCCTTCGGCTTCCTCATTCACAACCGCGACCAGGCGGATACCGCTAAGGTCATCAGCGAGGTGGTGGACGCCGCCTGTATGATCGCGCAGACCAACAAGGACGGTGCCCTCATCGTCATTGAACGCTCCACCCCCCTGGGCGATTTCGTGGACAGAGGTCACGCTATGGACGCCGAGGTGTCCAGCGGTCTTCTCCGCAACATTTTCGTGGACGGCACCCCCCTTCATGACGGCGCCGTGATCATCCGCAACAACCGCATCGCCGCCGCTTGCTGTGAGCTGCCCCTGACCTCCAACGAGGAGGTGGTCCGCGGCGTCGGCTCCCGCCATCGCGCCGCCGTAGGTATCACCGAGGTCAGCGACTGCGTGGTGGTCGTGGTCTCCGAGCAGAGACACGTGATCTCCATTGCCAATAACGGATACCTGAAAAAGAACTATAACCAGAAGGCAGACGAGTTCAACAACGAAGCCAGCGCCAAGGCCATCCAGAAGGCGCTTCGTAAAGATCTGACCCGCCTGCTTCATGGAGACGCCAAGATCTTCAACCCCGCCGACGACGAGTCCGACGAGGTAGAGCGCAGAAGCATTTTCCCCGAGATCAAGCTGATCTGGAGCTTCAGCGACAAGCCCGAGAAGACCGAAACCCACAAGCCCGCCGTGTCCCGCGAGATCGGAACTTCCACCCCCAAGGGAAAGAAGAACCGTTACCACATCACCCAGGTGACCAAGACGTCGAAGCCTGCCGAATCCGCCTCCGAGCCTCAATCTGACGAGGACGGATTTACGGACGGGATGATTTGAGCTGCCAACGGCAAGAAAGGATCCCAAGCTATGAATCACTATAAATTGAGAGAGGGAGAGAGCATCCGCAAGCCGGTCGTCAAGCGCGATCGGATCGAGATCCACGTGCCCGTTCTGCTTCTCTGCGTTGCGCTGGCCGCCTTGATCTGGCTCTACGTCGTTGGCCTCTCCAAGATCAACAGAGAGAGCCTGTCCGAGGCGGATTCCACACCCGTGACCGAACAGGAAACGGGACTTGCCGCCGATGCCGATCCGTTTACGGCCCCCGTGACCTTCGCGCTCGGTGCTGATCGGCTGTTCTGAGGATACAGGTCGTGATGGAACGCAAAGAATTGGAAAAGGCCGCGCGCTGTCGGGAGGCTGTGATCGAAGGTATTTCGGTGGCGGTAGGAACCCCCGTGGCAGACGTGCTGGCCAAAGCAGAACAGAAGATGAAGCGGTGCGGCATACCTGTCGGGTCGCTTCATTTTCGCCTTTATAAAAAGTCGGTGGATGCCCGTAAACGGGAGGATATCCGCTTGGTTTACTCGGTTTTGGCTACCGCGGAGGGGAATCATCCCGGCTTTTCGGAGGAAAAGCTTGTCCGCGCAGGGCTGAAGCCCCATCAGCAAACCGCGTTGACCGTGGAGCGGGGAAGCACTCCCCTTGGAGAGCGGCCTCTGATCGTGGGTATGGGTCCCGCAGGACTTTTCTGCGCCTACCTGCTTGCCAAGGAGGGCTACGCCCCCATCCTCATTGACCGCGGTGACTGCGTGGCCGACCGTGTGAAAGCCGTGGACGGCTTCTACCTTCACGGACGGCTGGATACCGAATCCAATATCCAGTTCGGCGCGGGCGGCGCAGGCACGTTTTCGGACGGCAAGCTTCTGACCCGTATCAACGATGCCCGTTGCTCCTTTGTGCTGGAGACCCTGCGGGATATGGGCGCGCCCGAGGATATTACCCTGCAGGCCAAGCCCCACGTAGGTACCGACGTGCTTCGCGTGGTGGTGCAGAATATGCTGGATGCCATACGAGATCTGGGTGGCGAGGTGATCTACCGTTGCCGCTTCGACGGGTATGACCGCCATGCCGACGGGAGCTTTACCGTAAAGACCACCAAGGGGGACATCCCCTGCGGGATCATCGTCCTGGCGCCCGGCCACAGCGCAAGAGATACCTACAAAATGCTTCTTGAAAAGCAGATGATGCTGGAGGCCAAGCCTATTTCGGTGGGTGTGCGTATCGAGCATCTGCGGACGGATATGGATACCATGCTCTACGGCTCCTTTGCGGGTCACCCCGACCTGGGGACCGCGGAGTATCATCTGTCGGACACCAAGGGTGAGCGCGGGGTGTACACCTTCTGTATGTGCCCCGGCGGTGAAGTCGTGGCCGCCGCCTCCGAGGAGGAGACCGTGGTGGTCAACGGCATGAGCCACCGCGCCCGTGACGGTGAGAATTCCAACGCGGCCATTGCCGTGTCGGTTCGCCCCACCGATTACGAGCCCGTGGATGGCAGTTTGGTGCTGGGTGCCATCGCCTACCAGCGCCGCATCGAGCGCGCCGCGTTTCTGGCGGGCGGCTCGAATTACAACGTACCCGTGCAAACTGTGGGGGATTTTCTGGCGGGGGATCAGGCTATCCATGAACCGACCCGTGTCAAGCCCTCCTATCGCGGCGGGGAGCATTATAAGCTTGCTCCTGTCAGTAGCGTGCTTCCGTCCTATGTCTGCGAGTCTCTGCGCTATGGACTCCGCTCCTTCGACCGCAAGGTGAGGGGCTACGCCATGCCCGAGGCCGTCCTGTCGGCAGCCGAGACCCGCACCTCCGCCCCCGTCCGCATCCTGCGAGGGAGCGACTTCTGCGCCATTGGCAATCCCGGTATCTATCCCTGCGGGGAGGGCGCGGGCTATGCCGGCGGCATCACCAGCGCGGCCGTGGACGGCCTGAAGGTGGCGGAAGCCATCCTGTCGGTCTATGCGCCGAAGCTGTGACATTGGAAAACTTGACTTGAATGAGTGTACTGCTTCCGTACCGATCGGAGAACGAGCATCGGACGGAATCTATTTGTGAAAAGGCTTCTCCGTAGGGGAGGGGCGGCGCTCGCAGATGGGGCGTTGCGCCGAGGAATCGGCGCCGTATGAAAGGATTTTGATTTTGAAAGATACCGAAAGCAACCAGTCCCTGTCGCGGGAGCGCATCTGGACGCTCCTGTGCGACATGGAGAATCAAACATATAGATCAGCCACCGAGACCCTGATCCGCGAGCTGGGGATCACGCCTCTGACCGCCCGCCTGCTCTGCAATCGCGGCTACACCTCCCCCGAGACGGCGGAGCTGTTTCTGCACAACGACGAGCGGGCATGGCACGATCCCATGCTCATGGCGGATATGGAGCCCGCCGTCGCGCGGGTTCTGGAAGCCGTCAAGGACGGCGAAAAGATCGCCATTTACGGCGACTATGATGTGGACGGCGTGACCTCGGTCACCTCCCTCTACCTCTACCTCACCGGCCTCGGCGCCGACGTGACCTGTTACATTCCCAACCGCTTGGGCGAGGGCTACGGCATGTCGGTGGGCGCGGTCAACCAGCTGGCCGAAATGGGCGTGACTCTGATCATCACGGTGGATACGGGCATCACCGCCCACGCCGAGATTGCCCACGCCGCAACCTTGGGCGTGGATACCGTGGTGACGGATCACCACGAGTGCCACGCCGAGATCCCCCTGTGTACCGCTGTCGTCAACCCCCACCGTCCCGATTGCCCCTATCCCTTCAAGGAATTGGCGGGTGTGGGTGTGGTGTTCAAGTTCATCTGCGCCTGCGAGGCTGTTCGAGCAGACTGTACGCCTGCTGAGGCGCTGGCGGTCATCAGCCGCCACATGATCGACCTGGTGGCCATCGGTACCATTGCCGACGTCATGCCCCTGACCGACGAGAACCGTTTCATCGTATCCCGCGGCCTTTCCATGCTGGATCATACCGAGCGTCCCGGCCTGGTGGCTCTGCTGGACGCCATTTCGGGAAGCGGCAACAGCCGTCCCGTATCGGGCAGTACCGCCGTCAAGAAGCCCCGCCGTAAGGTCAATTCGGGACTGGTGGGCTTTGGTATCGCCCCCCGTATCAACGCCGCGGGCCGTATCGCCCACGCCATGAAGGCGGTGGATCTCCTGCTGGCCGATACCGCCACGCGCGCCGAGGAGTTGGCCGAGGAGCTGTGCGAGATCAATGCTCACCGTCAAGCAGAGGAAAACCGCATCGCGGAGCAGGCCTACGCTATGATCGACGCCCAACTGGCTGACGCCGCCGCCCGCGGCGTGCCGCCTCCCTCGGTGATCGTGTTGGAAGAGAACGGCTGGATGCAGGGCATCGTGGGCATCGTGGCCTCCCGCATCACCGAGAAGTACGGTCTGCCCTCCATTCTCATATCCTTTGAAGGTGCCATCACGGGAGAACCCTCTCCCTTGGACATCGGTAAGGGCTCGGGACGAAGCGTCAAGGGTCTCAATTTAGTAGATGCTTTGGCCGACAGCCGGGAACTGCTGGTCCGCTTCGGCGGACACGAGCTGGCCGCGGGACTCACCGTGCGCCGCGCCGATATTCCCGCGTTCCGAGAGCACATCAACGCCTACGCCGCCCAGCGGCTCACCGAGGACATGACCGCCGTCCGCTTTGAGGCGGATTGCGAGGCCGACATGGCCGAGCTGACCATGGAGCTGGCCGAGGAGCTGGAAAAGCTGGAGCCCTTTGGCGTGGGGAATCAGACCCCTCTGTTCATCCTCCGCGACGCCGTGGTGCAGAAGGTCATCCCCCTGGGCGCAGGGAAGCATACCAAGCTGATGATCTATCGGGACGGGGTGATCCTGCAGGCCATTTGGTTCAGCCATTCCACGGCTCGCCTGCCCTTCGTGGCGGGGGACACGGTGGATATTCTGTTCCAGCTCAACATCAATGACTACCAAGGCGTTCGCAGTCTTCAGCTCATCGTGCAGGATCTGAAAATGTCCGAGCGCTATGCGGAGGCCTGCCGTCGGGAGGAAATCCGCCTCTGCGAGATTCTGGAGGGCGCGCCCATTGCTCCCGAGGAGCATCTGGTGCCTACCCGTGAGGAGATCGCCAACGTGTTCACCGTCCTGCGTACCGACGCGCGCCTGGGCAATCGCACGGTCAGCGAGCGCAATCTTCTGGATCGCGCCAACCGTGGCGGCGTGGAGCTGCCCATGGGATGGGTCAAGCTCCGCCTCATCATGCGGATTCTCAACGAAATGGGGGTCTGTCACGTGGAGGATCCCATTGACGGCGTCTACATCTTTGAAGTGAATTTTGCATCCCCGAAAACCACCATTGACGCCTCCCCCCTCATGCAAAGCCTGCGCCGTCAGCTGATCGTGGGTGAGGTGTGATCATAGACCCGCAACGCCTTACCTTCCCTGAAAGGAAACATTATGGAACAAACCGCACACGTCGGTATTGACCGACTTTTGGAAATACTCAGAGCCACGGGCAAGAAGTACGACCTGGAGAAGATCCAGGCCGCCTATGATTACGCCGCAGGGCTTCACGAGGGACAATTCCGCAACAGTGGTGACGCATACATCACCCATCCCATCGCCGTAGCCGAGATCGTGGCGGGACTGGAGCTGGATACCGACTCCATCTGCGCCGCCCTGCTCCACGACACCGTGGAGGATTGCGGCGAGAAGACCAACTGCCAGGAGATCACCAAGCGCTTCGGCACTGACGTGGCCATGCTGGTGGAGGGTTTGACCAAGTTGGTCGCCCTGCAGATCGACGACAAGGAGGAGGCTCACATTGAGAACCTCCGTAAGATGCTCCTGGCCATGTCCAAGGACGTCCGCGTCATCTTCATCAAGCTCTGCGACCGCCTTCACAATATGCGTACCCTGGACGCCAAGCCCGACCACAAGCGCCGCATCACCGCCCTGGAGACCATGCAGGTCTATGCTCCCCTGGCTCACCGCCTCGGTATGCAGAAGATCAAGCAGGAGCTGGAGAATCTGGGTATGCAGTACCTGGACCCCATCGGCTATCTGGAGGTGCGGGACGAGATCGAGCGCAAGTACGGTATGAGCCTTGGTTTCATTGAGAATATCCGCGGCATCGTGGCGGATAAGCTCAATGAAAACGGCATCAAGTTCCACCTGGAGGGCCGTATCAAGACCGCCTACTCCATCTACCGCAAGATGTTCAAGCAGAACAAGTCCTTCGACGAGATCTACGACTTCTACGCCATGCGTATCATCGTGGATACCGAGCTGGAGTGCTACACGGTTCTGGGTATCATCCACGAGATGTTCAACTCCATCCCCGGCCGCTTCAAGGACTATATCTCCATCCCCAAGCCCAATATGTACCGCTCCCTCCACACTACGGTCATCGGTCGGGACGGTATCCCCTTCGAGGTGCAGATCCGTACCTGGGAGATGCACCACATCGCCGAATACGGTGTGGCCGCCCACTGGAAGTATAAGTCGGGAGCCACCTCCCAGGCCGACCTGGATCAGAAGCTGGAGTGGATCTCCCGCCTCATCGAGACCGAGGACGGCACCCGCGATCCCGAGGAGTTCATGACCGCCCTCAAGATCGATATTTTCCACGACGAGGTCTTCGTCTTCACCCCCAAGGGCGACGTCCGCGCCCTCCCCCAAGGCGCTACCGTCATCGACTTTGCCTACGCCATCCACTCGGAGGTGGGCAACAAGATGCTGGGCGCCAAGATCAACGGCAGCATCGTGCCCATGGATCGGGTGCTGGAAAAGGGCGAGATCGTGGAGATCCTCACCGCGTCCTCCGCCAAGGGTCCCAGCCGCGACTGGCTGAATATCGTCCGCACCAGTGAAGCGAGAAATAAGATCCGCCAGTGGTTCAAGCGGGAAAAGAGAGCCGACAATATCATCGTGGGTAAGGCCGCCATTGATATCGAGGTCAAGAAGCTGGCGCCCCGCCTGCCCGAGAGCAAGCGCGCCGAGGCTGTGGCCGCCGTGGCCGCCAGAATGGGCTACTCCACGGTGGACGATATGTATAACACCATCGGTTACGGCGAGCTGCCCGTGACCAAGACCCTCCGCCGTCTGAAGGACGAGCTGGAGGCCATGACGCCTCCCGAGGTACCCGAGGAGGTAACGGCCGCCGCCAAGATGACCGCCGAGGACGTCCAGCAGGTGGCTACCGCCGCAAGACCCCACAACCTGAAATCCAACAGCGGTATCGTGGTGGACGGCGCCGGGGGCTGTGCCGTCAAGTTTGCCAAGTGCTGTAACCCCCTGCCCGGCGACGAGGTCATCGGCTTCGTTACCAAGGGCTACGGCATCTCCATCCACAAGCAGGACTGCCCCAACGTGCTGCAGGGACGGAACAATCCCGATATGGCTGACCGCTGGAAGGAAGCCCGCTGGGAGGGCGCAGCCAACGAGTCGAGCAAGAGTGTATACGAGGCGCTTTTGCAGGTACACACTCTGGATACCGTGGGCGTTCTGGCCGATATCACCGTGGCTCTGGCGGATATGAAGGTATCCATCCTTCACATCAACTCCCAGAAGGCGGGTGCTGACCGCGTCATCATCAACCTCAAGATCAGCTGTAAAAACGTGGAGCATTACAACTCCATCGTGTCGAGACTCCGTTCCCTCAAGAACATTCTAGACGTGACCAGAGGTTTTTCGTAACCGGGGATCCGCCCCGGACCCGCTTACGGAAAGAAAATTCAGCAGAAAGGAACTGCAACCATGAAAGCAGTCATTCAAAGAGTATCCCATGCCACGGTCGAGGTCGACGGCGAGCTCATCGGCTCCTGCGGCCACGGTCTGCTCATCCTGCTGGGGGTTGCCACGGGGGACACCGAGGAGGATCTGGACCGTATGCTTGCAAAGATCGTCAAGCTCCGCATCTTTGAGGACGAGAACGGTAAAATGAACCGCTCGGTGCAGGATATCGACGGTGAAATGCTGGTGGTCTCCCAGTTTACCCTGCTGGCCAACTATAAGCACGGCAACCGCCCCGATTATCTGGGCGCCGCCGCCCCCGCCGAAGCCACACGCCTCTATGAGCTGTTCATCGAAAAGGCCGAGGCCTACGTCCGCCACGTGGGACACGGCAAGTTTGGCGCGGATATGAAGGTCTCCCTCCTCAACGACGGTCCCGTGACCATCGTCATGGAGAGCGAGGTTCTGAAGCCCGCCGCCAAGGCGTAAATACCGCATGCACCGAAGGTATGCCCCCGAACCAAGCTTTTCATATGTAAAGCTTTTGAAAGTTCTTTGGAATCCAAAACCTTTCTTTCAAGAAAGGTTTTGGTGGGGTGCAGGGGAGAAACCCCTGCTCTCCCCCCCTCGCCTGATCCCCGCATGACCCGATCCGCGGACGGAGCGCCGTCCAACTGTGCGACCAAAATTCAGGATAATTCGGAGAAAACCATGAAACTCTATATAGATGGCCCGGTTAATAAATACTACATACAGACTCTCTGTATGATCTTTTTCCCGGGCTCCAAGTTCTCGGATGACGAGCCCGTCACCGAGGATACCCCCGAGATGTGGGTGAATCTGACCAAATCTCCCGAGGCCGGCATCGATGTCACCGCCAAACTCTCTTATCGCGGTCAGACCGCCGAGGTCACCCGTCACTACGATTACGCCGAAGGCTACACCACGGAGCGCCGCGAGAAGATCGCGCTGGGTGACGCCGTCACCTCTGTCTGCGAGCAGGTCATGGGCTACCGCTCCTCTTGGGGTATGCTCACCGGCGTGCGCCCCTCTAAGGTGGCCACCGAGCTTCTGCAAAAGGGCATGAGCAAGACCCGCATCCGTAAGGAGCTGACCAAGGATTACTTTGTCATCCCCAAGAAGGCGGCGCTGGCTACCGACGTGGCCATCAACGAGGCGCGCCTCGTTGGCACCCCCGGCAGAAAGGATTGCTCGGTCTACATTTCCATCCCCTTCTGCCCCACCCGTTGCGCCTACTGCTCCTTCGTGTCCTATACCTCCAAGCGGCTTCTGTCCCTGATCCCCGATTATCTCGTCCGCCTGGTCCATGATCTGGAGGGCACCTTTTCTATGATCAACAAGCTGGGTCTGCGCCTCCGCACCATCTATATCGGCGGTGGTACCCCCACCATCCTGACCGCGGATCAGCTGGAGTATCTGCTGGGCGCTGTGGAGCGCATGACCGACGTCCGCGCGCTGGAGGAATATACCCTGGAGTCGGGCAGACCCGACACCATTGACGCGGACAAGCTGGCCGTTGCCCGTGCCTACGGTGTGGGTCGTATCAGCGTGAACCCCCAGACCCTGTGCGACGACGTGCTCCGCCATATCGGACGGGCTCATAATACCGAAATGTTTTACCGCGCCTTTGAGACTGCCCGCGCGTCGGGAATCCCCGTCATCAACACCGACCTCATCGCAGGCCTTCCCGGGGACTGCTTCAAGACCTTCTCGGCGTCCTTTGACGGCATCATGGCTCTCCGTCCCGAGAACATCACGGTACATACCTTCTGCGTGAAGAAATCCGCCGAATTGCGCCAGGCTGGAGCCGACGTCTACTCCATGCGTGGCGGCGATACGGGTAAGTGCGTGGATTATTCTCAGATCCAATGCACTCACGAGGGGTATATCCCATACTATATGTACAGACAAAAGAATACCGTCGGAAACTTTGAAAACGTGGGCTTTGCCCTGCCCGGCTACGAGGGACTCTACAACATCTATATGATGGAAGAGGTCCACTCCATCTTTGCCGCCGGTGCGGGTGCTGTCACCAAACTGGTGGACTACGCCCCCGTAGACGGGTCTCCCCGCTTCATCGAGCGTATGTTCAATCCCAAATATCCCTACGAGTATCTGGACGATACCGGCGCCGCCTCCATGCAGGAAAAGCTGGCGCGTGCCGAGGCTTTCTACAGAGAACGCAGATTATTGGAGTGAAACAAGCGCGGCGGTATTCCTTCCACACCCGTGAGGCAACGGTCCCGAGGGCTTTGCCTCCGACTCCCAAGAAAGGAGACCGTAACTATGAAACGATTCCAAACTCATCACCCCATCCGACTCCCCTTTACTTTTTCCTCTCCCGACGAGGGTGTTGCCCTTGTCAAGCAGAATGAGCGGGAGGTAGACGAGCGCCTCACCGCCTGCGCCGCCGCCATCAGCGCGGATTGCGTGGCTCACGGCGTGCGGGTCATCCGCCTGTCGGGGCCCACCTGCGTGGGCAAGACCACCGCCGCCGATAAGCTGACCGAAGCCTTGGAGGCCGCGGGGCGGGTGGTACATCCCATCTCCATCGACGACTTCTTCTACGGCCGCGACGTGCTTCACCGCATGGCCGAGGAGAGCGGAGAGCAAAAGCTGGACTACGACTCGGTCAAGACCATCGATCTTCCTGCGCTGGCCATCTGCGTCCGGGAGCTTATGGAGCAGGGAAGCACGAAGATCCCCATTTTCAGCTTCAAAACAGGTTATCGCGAGGGCTACCGCGACCTGACCATCCCCGAGGGAGAGGAGCCCGTGTTCCTCTTTGAGGGCATCCAAGCCGTGTATCCCGAGGTGGCCGCCCTGTTCAAGGGCATTCCCGAACGATCCCTGTTCATCAACGTCATGAAGGACACGGTGTTGGTCGACAAGGAAGGCAACGAGCGGGTCTTTACCCCCGATCGCATCCGTTTGATGCGCCGTCTGGTTCGTGACGAGGCCAAGCGGGGAACGTCTCCCGATTTTACCCTGACCCTTTGGCACAGCGTGCGGGAGAACGAGCTGAAGTCCATCCTCCCCTATGCCGATGCCTGCGACTACGGCATTGACTCCAACATGGCCTTCGATATCCATATGCTGGCCCCCCATCTGCGCCGTATCTTCGCGGAGCAGCCCTGCGACGGGGATGAGATTGCCGCGCAGAACGAGATCCTCGCCTCCGTTGAGGGGGTGGAGGGCATCGACGATGCCTGCCTCGCGCCCAACTCCCTGTATCACGAGTTCATTCCCCTGAAACAAATATAATAATTGATACTTTCCCGTCATACCCTATAGCAGAATCTACGTCTGCGAGGTATGATGATGAATCTCTCCGCCCCTTCCAAACGCGCCTCCTTCCTGTCGGGGGTCAGCATACTCACCCTCTCCGCTCTCATCGTCAAGGTCATCGGTCTGTGTTACCGCATTCCTCTTCTGAACTATCTGGGTACCGAGGGAATGGGTTACTTCAATACCGCCTACGAGCTGTACGCCCTCTTTTGCGTGATCTCCACGGCGGGCTTGCCCGTTGCCATGTCGGTGCTGATCTCTGCCTGCGAGGCGGAGGGGCGGTGGGGGGACGCGCGGCGGATCTATCGGGTAT
>JAZRFR010000144.1:0-11245 GCA_045643785.1 Eubacteriales bacterium
ACGCGGTAGGTGTTCTCGATCTGCGCGGACAGCCCCTCGGGGGACTCTCCGTACCCCTCTGCCCACGCGGGATTGCCACCATCCAGGAAGCCGTCCGCGCGGGAGGCCGCCACGGCGGGCTCGATGGAAGGGATCACCTCAAACTCGGGATGGCGGGTGAGGAATTCCAGAATCGCCCCCTCGTTTTCGGCAGGGGCAAAGGTGCAGGTGGAGTAGACCAGATAACCGCCGGGGGCGAGCATTTTGGCCGCCTCGTCCAGGATCTCGGCCTGTCGCGCGGCGCAGAGGGAAACGTTCTCGGGGCTCCACATGGTCACGGCATCAGCCTCCTTGCGGAACATACCCTCTCCCGAGCAGGGGGCATCCACCACGATCTGATCGAAGAACGAAGGGAACTTCGCCGAAAGCTCAGCAGGAGTGGCGTTGGTGACGATGGCGTTTTTCACCCCCATGCGCTCCATATTCTGGGACAGGATGCCTGCGCGGGTGGGGTGGATCTCGTTGGCGATCAGCAACCCCTCACCGCCAAGAGCGGCGGCCAGCTGGGTGGCCTTGCCCCCGGGAGCGGCGCAGAGATCCAATACCCGCTCACCGAAGGCGGGGGCGCGCAGAGAGGCGGGGAGCATGGCGCTGGCCTCCTGGATGTAGTACGCCCCTGCCTCGTGGAGGGGATGCTTGCCGGGGCGCGCCTCCCCGTCGGCGGCGTAGTAGAATCCGTTTTCCTGCCAGGGGATGGGATCCCCCACGAAGGACGCGATCTCCTGCAAGTCCTCAGGGGAGATTTTCAGGGTGTTGACACGCAGGGAAGGGTGCGTGGGCTTGGCGTAGGACGCGCAAAAGGCGGGGAATTCCTCCCCCAGCATGGCCTCCATCCGCCGGGCAAATTCGCGGGGAAGGGTCAGCCCTTCACCGTGGCAAACAATTAGTTCGTAATCCATTGACTCTTTTCGTTCCTTACATTTATTTCATGACAGTGTTTTGTAGGGACAGGCGTCCTCGACTGTCCGTTTATTTCAATGATATTTCAATTCCCACCACTCCAAAACGGCGGATGGCATCCTCGGAATAATAATCCAACATATCCTCGGGATGAGGGATATCCCCCTCGGCATACCCCAAGCCAACCCCACCTACAACGGGGAGCAGAGAGGCGTACAGGGCGGCAAAGGAAGGGAAGTAGTGAAGCCCCACCACCTCGGCGGTGACGGATTCACGGCTCCCCACAAGGGTGAAGCGGATAGCATCCCCCGCCCGTATCAACTGCCGCTTGGGGTCAAACAGCCGCATTTCAATGACCTTGCGCCCCGACGCCACCGCGCGGAAAGGGGATTCCCGCAGGCTCATCTCATGGGTCACAGGGGCTTGTATGTCCTCCCAATCCTCGCGGGAGAGGTAGGTGAAAAATTCTTTGGTAGCGCCGTTGAGGGGATGGGGCGGGATCTCCAGGTGGCAACGCGGCATAAAACCGCATTTTTCCTGTACTCTGCGGGACTTCTCGTTGCCCTCGTAGTAGCCGCACCACAGCCCGTCCAGCGAAAGCTCACCGAAGCACCGCGCCTGAATGGCCTTCACCGCCTCGGGCACAAGACCCCGCCCCCAGAGGGGAAGCGCCACCCAGTAGCCGATTTCGGCCTCGGTCTGCTTCATGTGAGGGTAAGAGCCGCACCCGTTGAACATGATGCCCACGCTCCCTACGGGCGTCCCCGCGGGAATGATCTCGCCGCTGACGCCGTCGGCGGTGTCGTAGCGCAGCACCATGGCATAGGTCTCCCGCGCAGACAGTACGGTGCGGATGATCTCGCGGCTGTTCTCGATACTCGTATGGGGCGGCCACCCCGCAGAAGGCCCCACCAAGGGATCGCGGGCGAAGCGGTATAAGGCCTCCGCATCGTCCTCCACCCACGGCCGCAGAATGAGGCGGGGGGTGACGAGTTGTATTTGTTTCCAGTTGGTCATATAGGCTCCTTATGGGGATGAAAAGTCATAGGCACAGAATTACAATTCCCAAAACCACGCCGCCGACGAGGCCAATACCGCCACTCCACCATACGCGATGCTTCCAATCCATGGTGAATTCCACCTGAGGAAGCGAGCCACGCAGGATGCGGAGAAAACGAATGGATGGACGGGTGATCTCAAAAGTATCGTCATACGGGAGAGAGATAGTCAAACGAGGCGGGCGAGACGAGGTACGACCCTGATCACCGAGATACAGATCTATGGAATGAATGTTCTCCATGGGGATCGAGCGTTTCCGATTCGTCATGTAGATCTTCCCGTTCAGGATTCCCACACGGTGTTTGCCGAAGGTGTGGGAGAAGAGAAGGACGAGGGCGGCGCAGATGCCATAGGCCATCAGCAAAAGGACGGCGACAAGAAGAATGAACGCACAGAAGGACGGGTTGTGCTCTTTCAGGGCGGCGCAGACCGAAACGGGAATGAATATACCCATAAAGACCAGCGTGATCTCCCCGAATGTCACCGTCAGTCCCAATATCCACGACGCGCGAAAGGTTTCGCACCCCTCAGGAAGGGGAATATATGGCTTCTTTTTCATGACTTTTCCTATCTCGTTCTTGATTTTGCATTTTGCATTTCGCATTTTGCATTTACCCAAACACTTCCGCCGCCGCTACGACCCGGATGATCTCCTCGTCCACTCTCTCCCGCCCGTAGGCATCGAAGAATCGCCTTTGGTAAGCATCGGTATGGAGATTGAACCACAGCGTCCACGCCCCCCAGAACAGGTCGATGTGACGGTCGGCCACACCGCTGTTGCCCAGGTCGATGAAGCCGCTGAATTTCCAATCATGCAGCATAATATTCGGCAGGCAGTAGTCCCCGTGAATGAGGGTGTCGGCCTTCAGCAGATGTCTACCCTCGGAGAGAGCTTTCCACGCCTCCTCGGCGGAGGCATACCCGAAGCTGTCGGGGAATTGGCTCTTGTCATAGTTGCCCGTGGCGTAGTTGTCCTCCGCCAAGGCCAGATACCTGTCCAGATAGTCGGGCGCGGGACAGCCCTCGGTGGGCAACTCGTGAAGACGGCGCAGAATCTCCGCCCACAGATCGCAGAGCCGCTTGGGGTCGGAAAGATAGTCGACGTGAGTACAGTCCTCCCCCACCACACGGCGGGTCAGAAGCCAATCGGCATCCCCCACGGTGGTATAGGAAAGCACCTCCGCGCCCAGCCCCTTCTCATGGAAAAAGCGGGTCTTCTCGGCCTCAAGGCGCAACGCCCCCGCCGAAACGGGCTGGGTTTTCAGGTAGTACCCCCCGTCACGGTCAATGAAGTACACCTTCGCCGCCGGGGAGCAGGAGCTGTCGTAGACGGGAGCGCCTGTCAGCAGGGAGCGGTACTCGGTGGGGAAATTGTTGGCATCAATGGTCAAAAGCGTGCGCTTCATGTCGGTCATTCTCCTTTGGGTGTGGGCCTCACCCCACCATTCGTTTCCACCACCCACGGCTCAAACCCACAGACCGCGGGCATTTCCCCCTCGTCATCAATGAGCCAGATACCCAGCCGCGCGTGGGCTTTCACCTGCGCCGCATACTCCGCCGTCACGGGTGGATTCTTGTTCCATGCGGTTTTCGCGTTGTGGAAGCGGAGCCAGATATACAGCTCCCGTCCCGCCGCGTACTCATCCAGAGCCGCCAGTGCGTCATCATCCACAAAGCCGTCAAAGTGGATGGCCGCATCGGGAAGCTCACGGGCTACCCGCACCACGTTCTCAAGCCGCGCGCAGGTCATGCCGATCTTCGCTCCCGTTTCGGGATGAACGGCACCGATCCTACGGACAAGAGTAAACAAAACCTCTTGTTGTTCGGGAGAAAAACGCTCCCACACGTTGTCCACCTTGACGGACACCCCTTGGGACAGAATGTAGGGAATGGCCTCCTCAAAGGTGGGGATGCACTCCCCGGCAAATGCTTCGCCAAACCACACCCCGAAGTCCAGCTCCCGCAGTTCGGCGTAGGTCAGGGCATCCACCCGGGTGTCGGAGGCAAGGGAACCGTCCTCGACATTGTGCCCCGTTGAACGTCCCGTTGAACGTCCCGTTCGGTTGACCGTCCAGTCGTGGTGTAGCACACAGATCCCGTCTGTGGTAAACTTGGGATCCAGCTCGATGAATTCATACCCCGCATCGCAGGCGGCGCGGAAGGCGGCCATGGTGTTCTCGGGGGCGTACTGGGAATCCCCCTTGTGGGCTTGGAGACGGATGGAGGTGTTCGCGTACATGGTGACTGCTCCTTATCTTGCGTTCTCGAATAATTCGATCATGTGTCTTCCCACGGCCTCGGCCATTTTCAGCGCATGAGGGATCGCGGCATCGGGCAGATTCTGGTAGAGCTTGTACACCTCAAAGGTCAACTCTCCCGTGTACCCCGTCTCGGCCAGAGCCTTCATGATCTCCTCCCAATGGTACTGCCCCACGTAGGGAACCGTGTGACGATCCTCGATGTAATCCCCGTCCTGAATATGAACGGCGCCGAGAAGACCGCGCTCCATGCCGCGAATGAAGTCCTCTGGCTCGTACCCTACCATGGCGGCGTGACCCATATCCAGACAGGCCGTGACCCACGGGGAATCCAGCTCCCGCACCACGCGGGACAGGGTCTCGGGGGTGTTGAGCCGCTTGGAGTAGATAAACTTTTCCTTGTGACGGATGAAGAGATTCTCCACCGCAATGCGGATGCCGAAGGCCTCGGCGTAGGGAAGCAGGGCGCGGAAGTAGCCCATGGCGCACTCATGAGTGGCCTCGGTGTCCTCCTTCAGCTCGGTGGGCATGGCGATGCTGTGGATAATAATCTGCTTCGCACCCAGAATGGATGCCACTTCCATCGCCCGCGTTACGTCGCGAAACTCGGGACAGGTAAAATCAAAGGGCGATCCGTATTTCATGGCGAAGGGTGCGTGGGACTGATTGCATACAAGCCCCAAGGAGTCAATATGAGCGCGGAGACGCAGAGCGTAGTCGCGGTAGTCATCCCCCGCAAGAGGGGAATTCTCATACCAGTAGGCAGAGTAGTCCATGGCGTCAAAGCCCGCCTGGGAGATGAGTCGGGCGGCCTCAAAATCGCCGTAGCGGCGGCGGAGAGCGTAGGTTTCAATGGAAAGTTGCACGATAGGGCTCCTTTGTCGTTGATCTTATGTTTGTGGGGAAAACAAGTACAGAACTGTAGGGACAGGCGTCCTCGACTGTCCGCTCCATATCCCCTTTAGTTCTCATCGGTCTCCTTGACGGTTACAATTTCATCCACGATTGCCGCCAGCTTGGCCGCGGCCTCGCCGTCCAGCTCAAAGGCAGACAGATCATGGGGCATCTCCCCGAACACCGTCTTGTAGTGGCACAGCGCCGCTACGCAGGAGCCCGCGTAGGAGGGATGAGACTTGTCGGGATCGTAGAGGTCGATCTCGGGGGTGGTCTCCACCGCTTTGGCAAAGCACAGACCTACGGGAGACACCTCGCCGTGAACCAGCTCGGCGGCCATGCAGTAGGCGTCATACAGCCCCTTGGTCATAGAAAGACGGGTCCAGCCGAAGTAGTCCAGATCCTCGCTGCCGTCCATGCGCCCCCAGGTGGCGTAGAGAACCGTGCGCCAAGCCCCGATGATGGTGGAAAGTCCTACCGCGCCCACGAAGAACAGCTCGGGGTTGTGGTAGGGAAGGCAGGACTGCTCCTGCAGGAACAGGATGTCGTACTCCACCTCCTCCAGAAGCTCGGAAATACGCTTGCCCAAAGGATCCTCGGTGTTCAGATCGCTGTAGAACTCGGTCAGGCACTCGTGCAGCTCGCGGCCGCCCGCGGTCACCGAGTCCACACGGACATCGTGGCCGTTTGCGCGGCAGAGGTTTGCAAAGAGGGAGGGAAGGTCGGAGAAGTAGGTGTAGCTGTTGCCGATAAAGAGGATGTTCATGGTGGGTTCCTTTCAATTATGCTTATTCTTGAATGATTTTACGATATGTGTATCCGAATAACAGGCAAGCGTGATTTCGAAACCGACGAGGCTGCTTTTGAGAGTCTCGGTTGCATAATCGGTTCTTTCATCACCCTTGGGGTATACGTAGAAGAAGGTTTCACCGTTTTCATTGTGGAGAATCATGCACATGATGACAGAAGAATATTTGCCTACGCGTTGGGTCATGAACTGCACTTTCGTACAGTGAATATCTGTTTCTGTTACATCCGAGCATGGAATCCTTTGTATCTCGCTGTCAAGTCTGTAACGTCGCAATGCTTTGATCAGATAAACCGTCCCGACGGGAACAAGGACGACTAACCCCCACAGAATCATGCGTCCCTCTCCCTCGGACATCAGCCCCAAAACCAGGGGCAAAAGAACCAATGCCAAGAAAAAGAGCGCCATGTTTCGGGATTCAAGAGCGGCTTGTCGAGTTGTCAGCTTTTGTCGATCAAGACAGTAGGGTATTGGCTTCTTTACCCGCCGCGCATTCGTGCGGGCACGGGATTTTTTGGACATAACGGTTCCTCCTTTCGGCGGTTATGGGTTCTTTCGCTCTAAAGCTACCGCACACTCTACGTGGGACGTATAAGGGAACATATCAACAGGTTGTATTTTTTTCACCTTATACCCCCCCTTCGAGAGGGTATACAGATCCCTTGCCAGCGTCTCCGGATTACAAGACACGTACACGATGCGCTTGGGTGCGAGCTTCATAAGGCTGTGCAGGAATTTTCCGCTGCACCCCGCTCTGGGCGGGTCGGTGATGACCACATCAGCACTCTGACCCTTTGCGGCCATGGCCTCCATGAACTCCCCCGCGTCGGCGGCGTGGAAGACGGCGTTGGTCACCCCGTTGCGCTTGGCGTTGTCCATGGCGTCCGCGACGGCATCCTTATTCACCTCAACGCCAATGACCTCCTTGGCACCCGAAGCCACGGTCAAACCAATGGTGCCCGTGCCGCAGTAGGCGTCGATCACCGTCTCACTACCCGTCAGACCCGCAAACTCCTTGGCCTTGCCGTACAGGATCTCGGTCTGGACGGGGTTGACCTGGTAGAAGGAGCGGGGACTGATGCGGAAATCCAGCCCGCAAAGGCGGTCGGTGATGAACCCCTCCCCGTGGAGGACGTGGCTCTCACTGCCCAGAAACAGGGCGGTGTCGGTGGGGTTGATGTTCCGCACCAGCGTGGTGATCTCGGGGTGGCGGCGGAGCAATTCATTCACAAAGGATCGCTCCGAGCGGAACTCACCCTTCGTTGTCACCAGCACCACCATGATCTGACCGCTGTGAAATCCCTTGCGAATGAGGATGTGGCGGAGGAAGCCCTGACCCGATTCCAGATCAAAGGGTCTGATCTTCATGGAAGCGCAGAGCTTGCGGATGGTCTTGAGGATGGGCTCGGCGCACTCGTCCTCCAGCATACAGCCCTCCACCTCCACGATGCGGCGGGAGGCGGACTGGTACACACCCGACACTACCTTGCCGCTTTTCGAGCGGAAGGCGGCTTGGATCTTGTTGCGGTAATGGGTGGGGTCATCCATGCCGATGATCTCATCCACACGGCCAAAACGGCCAAGGAGCTTAATGAGCTTGGCCTGTTTCAAATGTAATTGTTCTTCGTAGGGGAGGTTCTGCAGGGAGCAGCCTCCGCATTTCTTGGCGTAAGGGCAGGGGAGCATGGTATACCGCCTTTCATAGTTTGTTTTCTGTATTGGTTTCTATGGAACATGTATGTGCTTTCCGAAAGTAACGGACGGCAAAAATGCCCGACAGGATCAGGAAAACCGAGCACATAATGATGGTAAAACACACGCTGACAGTCATTTCTTGCTTATACTCGTCCAACGTATAGAAGGGATCAAAGCGGGCATCGGCATGCAGACCGATTTCCACCACCTCAAGGCGCGCCCCGTCCTCCGCGACGTAGCAGTAGAAGGTAGTGCCGTCATGCAGCGTATTCAAATTTTGATGCAACCTATGGGAATCCATCAGATTGTTGATGTGGAGCTTTTTTTCTTCCTCTTTCACCGTAATGATGTACTGGGAACCTCCGCCGTCGGAATCGTCCAGCTCGCGAAGGGAAACAAAGGTGTAGGTCTTGTAGGTGTAGTCTTCATAGGAAGGGCGGAGCAGATGGATATCTTGAATGGTCTGAAAAAGAACCAGGATCGGAAGTAACGCGAATGCCACGAGAAACCAAGCGATGATCAGATATTGCATTTTCAGAGGAACATTGTTTTCTTGTTTTGCTTTCATACGAATTCCACCACCCTCGCATCGGTACACCCAACCACGATCTGGGGAATCCTATCCGCATACATCCCCTCATAGTTAAAGTGCAGATGCCCCGTCAGAATCGCCTTGACCAGCGGTTCCTTCGCGATATACTCCATCACCTCCAGCGTGACCTCATCGGCCAACTGCTGCATATAGCGGTCTTCGGGATAGTCCCGCATCTTCTCCTCGGGCACCCCCGCCAGATAGGCGCAGGGACACCGCCCCATCATGATCTCGTACAGGGCGGGCTCGTAGAGGGGCGTGTGCATCATCAGCACGATGGGCAATCCCTTGGTCACCTCGCCCTTGAGGAACTCGAACTGCTCGGGCTCAAACAGGTAGTAGCCGTTATCCAACGCCACGAAATTGACTCCGTTTATGACACGGGAATCCATGCGGATATTATTCTTAAAACAGGCCTGCACCGCAGGGAGGCTTTGGTTGCGGTAGGCCGCGTCCTCCTTGGCCTCCCCCACGTAGAGGGAGAACTCGTGGTTGCCCGTAGCCATGTAGAGGTCGTGGGTGTCGGTGAAGGCCTTGACCGCCTCCAGATTGGCCAGGGATACGTAGTCTATGAGATCCCCCGTGTGCAGAATGGGCGCGTTCAGCTCCTTGGAGAGTGCCCCCAGCTCGGCCAGAACCGCCTCGGCATGGGGGAAGGAAGGAAGCCGCCACGCCACGAGGTCTACCTTCCGCTGACCGTCCCGCAGATCGGCGTAGGTCAGATGGGTGTCGGAGGCGTGGATGACTCGAAAGGGAGCGGTAGCGCCCACGGACAGAGAGGTGTTGGTGATATGCAGAGTCCTGGCAGTCATGGCGTGTGTTCCTTTCCGCAGTTTTCCGTATATTCTCGGAAATATAAGTCTACCTATCTATTATAACACACCCCCGCGAAATACGCAACGGGCAAACCGTAAATTTTTCAAAAAAATCCTGTGGGGAATGGGAAAGAAAGCGGCCGCGCATTTGTGCGGATTTGAACGCGCGGGACGGCCGATAAGGGCAATTTTGCTCAAAAAGGTAATCAAATGGGCAATTCTTGTCATGAAGTGGGCAGGCCGTGAAAAGAAAAATATGGTATAATAGAATCGGTAATCTGTATGCCCCGCCCATCCCCCGTTTACACGTTGATGAACAACCCAACTATACCCAAGGAGGATCTATCGTGAACGTGGCCATGAATCCTACGCCCCGCCCTTCAGCGCGGCTCTGCCCTCAATCGAACAGCCGGGGTTGCCCCTTTGAACCCGGCATCTTCGGTGTCAATATGGAGATCAC
This sequence comes from Eubacteriales bacterium, assembly GCA_045643785.1. GTDB lineage: Bacteria > Bacillota > Clostridia > Oscillospirales > CAG-272 > CAMEON01. Next base: position 9,521 of record JAZRFR010000144.1, read on the forward strand.
CCGCAAGGGCTTTTTCGGCGGCATCTGCGCGCAGATGCTCAACAACCGCAAGCTTTCCATGGGCGATACCGCCGTGGACGGCTGGCTTTGCGAGGGCTTTGAGCGTGTCTCCGACCGCCCCGAGGAAAGTCTCTGCCAAAGCAATTTCGTCATTCTGAAAAACGGCTCCATGTCCCAGACCTCCGAGGTCATCGCCCTGCAGGCAGGCCGCGAATACGAGGCCAAGGTGTGGGTCAAGGCATACTCCGCTACCGCCGAAATTACCTTTGGCGTGGCAGGTATGGAGCAAGCAGTAACCGTTACCGCCGACGGCGAACCTTACAAGGCTTTGTCCTTCGTTTTTGACGGGCAAGATTTGTATAACGGTACATTTTCCGTAACTGTCAGAGGGGAAGTAGCCGTCTTTGAGGTCTCCCTGATGCCCACAGACCATTTCTATGGCATGAGATGGGATGTGATCGAGCAGCTTCGCGCCGTCGCGCCCACCGCCCTCCGTTTCCCCGGCGGTTGTGCGGCGGATCACTTCGACTGGAAGGAGAGCCTGAAGGCTCCCGAATTCCGCAAGCCTGCCGACGGCCGCTCCAAAGCGTGGTTTCTGTTCCGCGACACCTACCACCAGGATCCTCTAGATATCGGACTCAACGAGTTCATGATGCTCTGCAAGGAACTGAACGCCGAGCCGGAATACACCGTCAGCCTCATCCTCTCGGATGGGGAGGACGCCCGCCGTCTGGTGGAGTACTGCAATGGCGACGCCACCACCGAGTACGGCGCCAAGCGTCAGGCCTTGGGCTTTGAGGCCTTCAACGTCCATCTGTGGTACATAGGCAACGAGGCCTACTTCTTCGGCGGGGAGTACCAGAACAGCGTGGTAGCCGCCAACCGAACCGACGAGCTGATCACCGCCATGAAGGCCGCCGATCCCACCATTGCCGTGTCCATCGGTCTGACTTGGGGCGACAACTATCACGAATGGGCATTCGATTTCATGAAGACCCTGCAAAGTGATTTCGAGTACGTTTCCTACCACGACTACATCGGCATTCTCCCCGACGCGACACAGGGAGACAACGGCATGGCCACCTGTGAGATTTTGGAATCCAATTTTGCCGACGGCGAGTGCTACGGCCTGAATTTCTACCGCAACAAGCTCTACGCCGACAATTTTGAGGACATCCGCATTTGCGTGGACGAGTGGAACTACTCCTGGGGTAAGGATTCCTCGAATGCTCTGTTCTTCTCCAACGCCCTGCAGTTCCATTTCCTCGCCAAGGGCAAGGAGACCTACCACATCGACCGCGCCGAGTTCTTCATGCCCGTCAACGAGGGTATGATCACGGTGAAGGGAAGTACCTGCAAGCTGGAAAGCACGGGCGAGCTGTTCCGTCTCATGGCGAGCCATAAGGGCGGTCGCGTGATCCCCTGCGAGGCTGACAATAAGGCGCTGGATGTGCTCTGCACGCGCCATGACGATCACCTGTACCTGTCGGTGGTCAATCGCGGAAGTGAGCCTGTCACGCTGGCGGTGGAGGGCTACGATATGATCGCCTGCACCGAGATCGAGGTCAAGGAATACAGCTTCACCTCCAACGACTACGAGGTGAAGGAGTCCGCCGAAGCAATCGTTCACGGTCACAGCGTGACGTTTTTGGAAGTGAAGTAATACAGGCAATTACACAGTTGTGCAGGGGCTTTGCCCCTGCACCCCCACCAAGAACCTTTTTG
>JAZRFR010000145.1:0-2430 GCA_045643785.1 Eubacteriales bacterium
GAGCCTCGGCGGTGGTGGTGCCCACCACCAGGTTGCGCTTTTGCTTTAAGTAGTTCATGATGGCGGCGTCGAAGCGGTCACCCGCCACCTTGAGGGAGCGGCCTGCGATGATGCCGCCCAGGCTGATGATGGCCGACTCGGAAAGTCCTCCGCCGATATCCAAAATCATGCATCCGCGGGGAGAGGCGACCCGAAGTCCCGCGCCTGCCGCCGCGGCGAAAATAGCGGGGATTTGGGCTACCGCGCGGGCTCCCGCCTCAATGACGGTGTTCTCGGCGGCCAACTGCTGCACCTGGTCGATGCGGTAGGGGGTCGCCAGCAGAACCGCAGGGCGGTTGAAGGTGGAGCAGATCTTCTTGTTGAGGAACATGGCCCGCACCATCCGCGCGGCCACGTCGAATTCCGACACCATTCCCTCCTTAATGGGGCAGGATGCCAGGATATCCTGGGGGGTCTTCCCCAGCATCTTGCGGGCTTCGGCGCCCAAGGCCACCAGCTTGCGGGTCTGGCCGTCAATGGCCGCCGCTGAGGGACAGCGCAGGACAACGCCGCCGTCCTGTGTCCATATGCGTGTATAGGTAGTGCCGATATCCAGTCCGACCAGGCGTGCCATGACGTCCCTCCTTTCTGTTGGTATAAGGAGCGGGAGAACGAGGGGCTCTGCCCCTGACCCCCGCTCAAGGGACTTTTGAAAAAGTCCCTTGAGAATCCTCAAAACATTCAAATAATCGATAATTCAGATTGGCCATGGGGAACTGAGACCCATAACCATCTTGGTGAGCCACATGGGGCCCCTACCCCATTGGGGTATTGGGAGAACGAAATATTTACAAAACTATGTCAAATCCCTCCCGCATCGTCTCGTAGAGACGGCGGACGGGGAGGCCGACCACGTTGAAGTAGTCGCCGTCAATCCCCGCAATGAAGCGGGCGGCAAAGCCCTGCACGGCGTAGCCTCCGGCCTTCCCGAAGGACTCCCCCGTGGCGATATAGGCCTCGATCTCGGCCTCGTTCATGGAGGCAAAAGTCACGCCCGTCAGCTCGTGGGCGGTAACGGTGCGGCCGTCCCCCCAGATAGCCAGACCGCTGGCAACGGTGTGGGTGCGGCCTTGGAGCATCCCCACCATGCGGCGAGCATCCTCCTCGTCCCGGGGCTTGCCCAGAAATTCCCCGTCCAGCATCACCAACGTATCGGATGCCAGGATCACCGTGTCGGCGTCCAGACGCCCTTCGGCCGCCAGGGCATCCCGCACGGCGTGGCATTTCTTCACCGAAATCGCCTCCACACGCGCGCCGGGGTCGGTGAGGTCGCAGGTCTCGTCGGCATCGGCGGTGACGACGGTGAAATCCACCCCCAGGGTGGTCAGAATCTCCCGTCTGCGGGGAGAGGCGGATGCCAGAATGAGCTTCATGTCGCAGGGCTTCCTTTCGATGGGGCAATACTTCCCCATAGTAATTCTATAATAATATATTATACCATATATGCGCGGGAATAGCAAGGGGGATTTGCATAGAAATTTGTTAAGTTTTGTCGACAGGGCAGCACCGCGCCCCCCTTTTCAGGACCTTTCAAAAAAATTTATTTTTTATTCAAGGAATCGGAAAGATTTCTGTTTCCATCCGTGTCATAATAAGTAGAACCTTGAAAGGAGAGACCCATGCGTTCATCAACACCTACGGATACTGCCATCATCGACCTGTACTTCGCCCGCGACGAGGAGGCCATCAAGGCCACCGACGAAAAGTACGGAAAGATCTGCATGCAGACGTCCATGAACATCCTGAACAGTCACCCCGACGCCGAGGAGTGCGTGAGTGACACCTACTTAAAGACCTGGAATTCCATTCCGCCGACGCGTCCCGCGTCCCTGTGCGCCTTTCTTTTGCGCATCATCCGCAACCTGTCCCTCAACCGCCTGCGGGACATGAAGGCGGCTCGCCGCAACCGCGATCTGACGGTATCCTTGGAGGAGCTGGAGGACTGCATCCCCATGCCCGACGAGCATAGCCCCGCCTTGGCGGCGCTTCTGGAGGATTTTCTCCTGCGGCAGGACACCACCGACCGCGCCCTGTTCATGGGACGGTACTGGTACGCCTGCTCGGTAAACGACCTGGCAAAGCGCACGGGCATGACCGCCAACGCCGTGGCCCTGCGGCTGTATAAGACCCGCGAGAAGCTCCGAGCCTATCTCACCGAAAGGGGGTATAGCGTATGAATGGACAAGTTGCCTTTGAAGCCATGAACAACCTGCGGGACGACCTCATCACCGAGGCCGCCGAGCTTCTGGGATTTCTGGACGAGCCCACCCCCGCCTTCGCAAAGCCCGCCCGCGACCGCGAGGACAGCCTCCTGTACCGTTTTTTCAATAGCGGCTGGGGCGTGGCGGTGATCTGCGCCGTGGTGTCCCTCAGCGTGCTGGGCGGCATCAT
>JAZRFR010000146.1:0-3788 GCA_045643785.1 Eubacteriales bacterium
AATGGTTACGGCCATTGTGGGTCTTGACGCAATGATCAAGGCCGCTGACGTGAAGCTGATTCACGTCGAGAAGAGACTGGGCGGTCGTCTTGTGACCGTGGTGGTCGAGGGCTCGGTTTCGGCTGTTCAGGCCGCCGCCGATGCCGGTAAGGCCGCCGCCGCCGAGGTTGGCTCTGTCAAGCTCTGCGAGGTCATCGCACGCCCCCATCCCGAAGTTATGAAGTTCCTCCGCACCGATCCCATCCCCTGATGGACGGAGCGGCTGAGCGAGATAATCCCCCAAAAAACACAAAAACAAAAAAGTAAATTTTCTTAGGAGGAAAATACAATGAACGAAGCTCTTGGTATGGTTGAGACCAGAGGTCTTGTGGCTGCCATCGAGGCTGCCGATGCAATGGTAAAGGCTGCTAACGTTACCCTTATCGGTTCCGAGAAGATCGGTTCCGGTCTGGTCAGCGTCATGGTCCGCGGCGACGTCGGTGCCGTTAAGGCTGCCGTCGAGGCCGGCGGTGCTGCCGCTTCCCGTCTGGGTGAGGTTGTTGCAACCCACGTCATTCCCAGACCCCACACCGATGTGGACAAGCTCCTGCCCAAGATCTAATTAGGAGCACAAAGGTATTGGGACTCTGTCCCAAACCCTGCCCAAGGGACTTCTTGAAAGAAGTCCCTTGGGGATCCCCAAGAACTTTACAACAAAACACATTTATATAAATATAAATGGAAGAATGAATGGTCTTTTCGGAGAAGCTTTCTCGGGAAAAGGGTATTGGTTTTTCAATTTGTATCACAACAGAAAGAGGTTTTTGATTATGGAACTGAACGCAACCACGATCGAAGCAATCGTCAAAAAGATCGTTTCCGAGATGGACGCGCCTGCGGCAAAAGCGGACGACCTGACCATCCCGGTGGGTATTTCCAACCGTCACATCCATCTGTCCCGCGAGGATCTGGACACCCTGTTCGGCAAGGGCTATGAGCTGACCCCCATCAAGGATCTCTCCCAGCCCGGTCAGTACGCCTGCAAGGAGCAGTTGACCATCATCGGCCCCTCCATGCGTCCCATCGAGGGCGTGCGTGTGCTGGGTCCCATCCGTAAGGAGAGCCAGGTGGAGATCTCGGTGACCGACTCCTTCGTTCTGAAGGTCAAGCCTCCCGTACGCGAGTCCGGTTCTCTGGAGGGTTCCGCCCCCATCACCATCATCGGCCCCAAGGGCATTGTGACCCTGAAGCAGGGTTGCATCATCGCCAACCGTCACATCCACATGAGCCCCGCTGACGGCGCTCGTTTCGGCGTGAAGGACGGCGACTACATCACCGTGGATGCTTTCAGCGGCACCAAGCGTACCCGCTGGTTCGACGTGCAGGTTCGCGTCAGCGACAAGTTCTGCCTGGAGATGCACGTAGACACCGACGATGCCAACGCCGTCGGCTTCAAGAACGGTAGCACCGTCACCATGGTTAAAGAATAAGGAAAGAACGCAGTCTATCATGCTCAAAGGAAAAGTTGTGGGGACCATCGTGTCCACCAATAAATTCGATGCTCTGCGGGGCTACAAGTTCCTGGAGATCCAGCTCAAGGAAAAGGACGAGTTGACCGACCGCTACATCATCGCCGTGGATCGCTCCATCAGCGCAGGCATCGGTGAGGACGTGCTGGTCGTGACCGGCTCCTCCGCCCGCGCCGCTGTCGGCGACATGGATGCGCCCGTGGATGCCGTCGTTGCCGGTATCATTGATAAGCTGCAATTCTAATTCGTATACAAAAAAATCTATATATAGAAGGACACTGACATGGCTGATTTGAAACAATTACTGAAAGACAACGGTGTCGTCGGTGCAGGCGGTGCAGGCTTCCCCTCCTACTGCAAGCTGGCAGAGGGTGCTGATACCCTGCTCATCAACGCCGTTGAGTGTGAGCCTCTGCTCTACACCAGCTACACCCTGCTCCAAGAGCGTATCCGTGACATCGTCATTGGTATGCGCGCTGTTATGGAGTACGCCAAGATCCCGAGAGGCTTGCTTGCCGTGAAGGATTACCGCGCCGCCAAGCTGGGCTACAGCGACGGCCAGGAACTGGCTCCCGGTGTGTTCATCAAGTACATCCCCAACGTATACCCCATGGGTGACGAGATCAACCTGATCTACACCGCCACGGGTCGCGTGGTTCCTCCCGGACAGCTTCCCATTACCCGCGGTGTGATCGTCTACAACACCGAGACCATTTACAACATCGGTCTGGTGGTGCAGTTCGGTCAGCCCGTGACCAAGACCTACCTCACCATTTCGGGTGACACCCCCAAGGCATACTGCGTGAAGGTTCCCGTAGGTATGAAGATCTCCGAGGTACTGAAGATCATGAACGTGCAGGTGCCCGACACCCACGTGGTCATCGACGGCGGTCCTTCCATGGGTACCATCGTTAACCTCAGCACCGACGTGGTGAAGAAGCCCTGCTCGGGTCTTCTGATCCTGCCCAAGACCATCCCCGCTGTGCGCAACAAGCTCCGCACCAAGGAGGAGAACTTCCGCCGCGCCGCATCGGTCTGCTGCCAGTGCAACCGTTGCACCGACATGTGCCCCAGACATCTGCTGGGCTATCCTCTGGAGCCTCACAAGATGGTTCGTTCCACTCTTTCCGCCGCTCAGGCTGATCCCGAGCTGATCAAATCGGCTACCATGTGCTGTGGTTGCGACATCTGCAGCACCCTGGCCTGCTGCCAGGAAATTTCCCCCATGCAGATCATCAAGGAATACAAGGGTATTCTGGCCAAGAACCGCATGAAGTACGTCGCTGACCCCAACGAGCAGTTCACTCCCTCCCCCGATCGCGAGGGCCGCATGGTCAGCGCGGGCAAGTGGAAGGAAATGCTGGGCGTTGCCAAGTACGACAAGTTCCCGCCCATCTACGTTGAAGAGAAGCTGAAGGCCACCGAGGTCCACGTTCCCATGTCCCAGCACATTGGTGCTCCCGCTGTTCCGATCGTAAAGGTTGGCGATGAGGTCGTTGAGAACCAGATGATCGCACAAGCCGCTGAGGGTCTGTCCGTTCCCCACTACGCACCCATTACGGGTAAGGTAACCTACGTGGACGGCAAGACCATCGTGATCCATGCATAAATGAGAGAGGTAGACAAATATGTATCAGGCTATTGGTATTATTGAACTGAAGAGCATCGCCAAGGGCATCGAGGCCACCGACGCCGCGCTCAAGAGCGCAGGCATCCGTCTGGTGCAGGCTCATCCCTCCTGCCCCGGCAAGTACGAGATCATTCTGACCGGCGCCATCGCCGACGTCACCGCCGCCGTTGAAGTCGTAAAGGCTCGTTTCGAGGATCGCATGATCGATTCCACCGTGATCGGCCGCATTGACGAGCAGGTCATCACCGCTCTGTTCGGCACCCAGGCCAGCGAGCGCAAGGGCTCTCTGGGTATCATCGAGGCATACTCCGCCGCTTCCACCGTGAAGGCTGCCGATAACGCCGTCAAGACCGCCAAGGTCTCCATCAACGAGCTCCGTCTGTCCCGCGGTATGGGCGGTAAGGGCATGGTTCTCATCACCGGTGACGTTGGTGACGTGACCGCCGCCGTTGAGGCCGGTGCACAGCACGCCAAGGATCAGGGTCTTTTCTGCAACTCCGCCGTCATTCCCGCTCCTCACGCCGAGCTCTGGGAGCAGCTGTAAGAAACGAGGGGCTCTGCCCCTGAACCCGCAAGGGCTCTGCCCTTGACCCGCCAGAAACCCTTTTTAAAAAAAGGGTTTCTGGACTTCCCAAAAACCTTTCAAACAC
>JAZRFR010000147.1:0-6035 GCA_045643785.1 Eubacteriales bacterium
ACAGGTGGCCGTCCAGCATGCCGTTAAAATCACCGCTGACGTGACCGCTGAGATTGCCGCCAACCAAGCCGTTGTAATCCCCCGCTACGTGACCCGCCAGGTCGCCGTCGATGTTGCCGTTCATGTCCCCCAGGATCTCTCCGTAGAGGTCGCCCATGATCTCACCGCGCAGGTCCCCGCCGATCTGACCCCGCATGTCGCAGTCCAGATTGCCGTTCCAGTCGCCCCGCACGAGGCCGTCCATGTCTCCGAACAGGGTGGCGGAGACGTCCCCCTCCACCAAGCCCCGCAAGCTTCCCTGCCAATGGTTGTAGCCAAAGCGGTTGTGGGCGCGGGAACCGATGATGATATCGCCCTTGACCGTGCCCTCCAGGTTACCGACGAAGGTAGGAACCACAACATCCCCGTCCACGGTGTCCACCAACGTGCCGCGGATATCCCGCAGGATCCCACCGCCAACGGCGCGGATAGTCTGGGTGAAGCTCTTGTCAGCGCGCCGATCCTCCTCGCGGCGGATGCGGTCGCCGTCGCGGCGGGTGCGATCCTGCTCGCGGCGCTTGCGGTCGCTTTCTCGGCGCTTTCTGTCGGAGGCGCGGCGGGCGTACCAGTCCTCGCGCTCCTCGGGAGGCATCTCAAAGCCGTGAGGTGTTGGATCGCCACGGCGGGTGTGGCTGTTACCCGGGGCTTGATTCTTCCGCGACTCTGCCGCCTGAGCCTCAGCGGCACGGCGTACACCCTCGCGGGCGGTATTGCGGATATGAGAGAAATCCACGCATTGAATGCCCAGGCTTTCCAGCACCGTCTGCACCTTTTGCAGTTCCTCGTCCAAGGCATCGAAATCGAAGCCCGCGTGCCCGCCGTTTCCGTGGCCGGAGGAACAGGCGTCGGCATACTCCTCGGCGTCAGAGGCATAGCACTCGGCGTCGGAGGCATAGCCCTCGGCTTCTGACATGAAATTCTCACACTCACTCCGCAGACTTTCGCACTCGGAACGGATGGCCTCGCACTGAGCTCGTACCTCCTCACAGGCGGTCAGCATGGCCTTACAAGCATCCAGCAGGGTATTGGAGGACGTATCTTGCTCGGAATCCAACGCCTCCAGCAGAGCCTCGGCCTCGGCGGCGGTGATCTCCCCCGCCTCCAGCATTTTCAGTATGTTGAGTTTGTTATCCATGTGTTGCTCCTTTCGTCTTACCGAGGATCACCGACGGTTTTGGACAGTTCCGTAAATGGTACCGCAGATCATACCGTGAACCCTGCCGGCGACGTCGCCGTTGAGGTCCCCCATAAGCTTACCGTTGAGGTCTCCGCCCACAGAGCCGTTGAGATCCCCTCCGATCACACCGTTGACGCTGCGGGCAATATCGCCATTGACGTCACCCGAGATCATGCCATCCAGGCTCCCGCCCAGGCTTCCGTTGAGGTCGCCTCCGATCTTACCGGGCAGAGAACCGCCCACGTCACCGTTCAAGTCTCCGCCCACGGTGCCGGGGATGCTTCCCCCCACCGAGCCGTTGACGTCTCCGCCGATCTGGCCGCTGATGTTGCCGCCTACGTCGCCGTTCAGGTCTCCTGCCACGGCACCTGCGACGGTGCCGCCCACAGAACCGTTGAGGTCGCCCTGAATTTTACCGCGCATGTCTCCGGCCACGTCGCCGTTGACATCCCCCAGGATGCGCCCCAGAATGTGTCCGGTCACGGTACCGTTGACATCCCCCTCGATCACGGCGAAGCGCCCGATATTGCCCATCACGTCACCGTTCACATCTCCGTACACATGGTCGAGAATATCGCCGTATACCGTATCTTCGATATCGCCCATGTCGCCCATATCGCCCATATCATCGGGATCTTCCATATCCTCAAGGTCTTCCAGATCTTCAAGATCTTCTAAATCCTCTAAATCTTCCGGATCTTCAAGATCTTCAGGATCTGTCGGCTCCTCGGTGTCCTCCAGGGCATCCAGCAGAGCCTCGGCCTCCTCGGGAGTGATTTTTCCCGATTCCAACATTTTCAGTATGTTCAATTTTCTTTCCATAATTGCAGTCTCCTTATTTGATCGCAATCTCCCCAAAGGAGCAGGTGGCGTTGATGTACACTACAGGTGCATTCTCGTCCTTGGGTTGGCGGTGGTGGTTGGCGATCTCCGAGAAGGCGCCGCTTTTTGTGACCTCCGCCCGGACGCCGTCGGGCAGTATGATGGACAGCTCGCCGAAGGAGCAATTCGCAACAATCACCGCGCAATCCGTGATATGGGCATCCGAAAGATCGAATTTCATCTCCCCAAAGTTCACCGACAGGGTGGCGGAGGTGAACTCATCCCCCTCCAGGCGGATGGAACGCTCCCCGAAGCGGACGTTGTAGGTATTGCCGTTGCTCCCGGCTTCGGTGGATTCGGTGAACACAATGCCGCTATCCGACATGGCTTCCTGTACCTTGCGGCGGATGCGCTTGCGGCGCATACGCTTGAACAGGGGAGACAGAATGATGCGGATACCGACGAGGATCACCAACACTGCCAGCCCAATGGGAATCAGCGTATCTGCGGGGTAGATGTCCAGGTGGGAGATCAGACCCAATACTCCAATAAGGAGGCAGATCGGCCAGAACCAGGAGAAGGGGGAGCGAATGAGGGAGTAGACAGAGGGGATGATCAAGAACAGATAGCCCCAACCGGGGAAGAACAGGGTAAAGCCCGTCCAGGGCAGGACATCCAGATAATTTCCCAGATACCCCACGCCCACCGCGATGACGCAGAGGCCGAGGAATACATTAGCGAGGTATTTGCGGACGGATGCGCCGCGGGAGGAATGGAACTTCATGATGAGTCTCCTTTCGATTTTCAATCATATAGTGTGGAAAATGGGAGGATGGTTTCAGCTTTTACGATAATTCCTTTAGTTTCTTCGCCGCCTCGTCAGCGGTGATGCGATGCTCGGAGAGCATTTTCAGGATATCCTTGCGAGCCTTGGAGGTGTCGGGATTGGCGCGGCGACGGGATCTTTCCGTATCCTCTTTGGGAGTCTCCTCGGCGGGGGATTCGGCTCCCGTCAGCCCCAAGGATGCGATCAGATTATCCAAAGCGGCGCGAACGGTAGGGTAAGAGATCCCCAGCTCCCGCTCCACATCCTTGATGCTTCCCCGATTCTTAATGAAGGTAAGCAGAAACAGCTCCTCCTCGGGGGAGAGAGAGCAGAAGCGGCAACCGGTGAAACCGCCCTCCATGGAAGTCCCGCAATGATCGCAGGACAGGCGGGTGACGGTCAGCTTTTCGCCGCAGATGCAACATTTGTGCGGTGCGCGGTACATATGTGATCCTCCTGTGTGGAAATATGTGGTTTCGTGTTGATTGCATTATAGCACACGAAATTGATTTTGTCAATAGTTTTAATTAAGAAAATCAATTTTAATATTAATAAAATTAATTTCCGAATAGATACTTGGCGTTTTATACGCATCCCTGACCCGATCAATCGGGGGGCTTGGGCAGCTCTTGGTCAAAATCCTCAAATTTTCCTTGCAAAAATCATGGAAAATTCCCAAAAAACTTTGCAAAACCCCTTGACAAATCCCTTCGGGTATGGTATAATCTTGGAGTCGCGTGTAAAGCAAAATACTTTACACCCAATTTAAGCAGGAGTAACTGCCATGTTTGAGAAGAATCTGGAGATCGGCTACCTGCTGGATTTCTACGGCGATATCCTCCCCGAAAGACGGCGGGACATCATGGATCTGTACTATAATGACGATCTTTCCCTGTCCGAGATTGCCGAGCAAATGGGGATCACCCGCCAGGCCGTGCGGGACAGCATCAAAAAGACCGAGCAGGAGCTTTTCTTCTACGAGGAAAAGCTGGGGCTCCGCCGCCGCCTCACCGAGGCCGAGGAGCGCGTAGGGACTGCGCTGGCCCTCTGCCGCGCCGCAGGCGACACCCTTCCCCCCGCCCTGACCGAGGAGCTGGAGGCCATCCGCCGCGCCGTGTCCATGGATTGAATGCAAAATGCAAAATGCAAAGTGCAAAATCAAAGAACGGCAACGGAAAGCAGGCTTCATAACGAAAAACGAAAATCCCTTCGAGGGAAATTCTTTCATGAAATATGCCTCAGTAAAATAATACCATAAAATGGATTTCAAGTAAGCGAAATGAGCATTCGCGTTGCGAATGGGTCAATTTTGCATTTTGCATTTCGCATTTTGCATTCCACCATCCCCTCACTTTTCCAACGAAAGGAGGAAACCCTATGTTTCAGAGTCTGAGTGAAAAGCTCGACCAAGCCTTTAAGAAATTCCGCAATAAAGGCAAGCTCACCGAAGCCGACGTCAAGGCCGGTATGCGCGAGATCAAGCTCGCCCTTCTGGAAGCCGACGTTAACTTCAAGGTTGTCAAGGACTTCATCAAGATCGTATCCGAGCGTGCCGTGGGTACCGAGGTCATGGAATCCCTGCTCCCCGGTCAGCAGATCGTCAAGATCGTCGACGAGGAGCTCACCCGCCTCATGGGCGGTTCCCAAGCCAAGCTGGAGATCAGCTCCAAGCCCCCCACAATCATTATGATGGTGGGTCTGCAGGGTGCAGGTAAGACCACCCACGCAGGTAAGCTCGCGGGTATGTATAAGAAGCAGGGCAAGCACCCCCTTCTGGTGGCCTGTGACGTCTACCGTCCCGCCGCTATTAAACAGCTCGAGGTGCTGGGCGCCCAGTTGGATATCCCCGTCTTCCAGATGGGCGATAAGGAAAGCCCCGTCAAGATCGCCAAGGAAGGCATCAAGCTGGCCGAAAAGAAAGGCTACGACATGGTCTTCATCGATACCGCGGGACGACTGCAGATCGACGAGGAGCTCATGGCCGAGCTGGTCAACATTAAAGAATCCGTCCATCCCACCGAGATCCTGCTCACGGTAGACGCCATGATCGGTCAGGAATCCGTCAACGTGGCCGATACCTTCAACAGTATGCTGGACATCACCGGCGTCATCCTCACCAAGCTGGACGGCGATACCCGTGGCGGTGCGGCGCTCTCCATCCGTTACGTCACCGGCAAGCCCATCAAGTTCATCGGTGTGGGCGAGAAGCTGGATGCCATCGAGCCCTTCCACCCCGACCGCATGGCCAACCGCATTCTGGGCATGGGCGATGTGCTGACCCTCATCGATAAGGCGCAGGCGCAGTTCGACGAGAAGAAGGCCGCCGAGCTGGAGCAGAAGATCCGCCAAGCCACCTTTACCCTGGACGATTACCTGGAGCAGTTCCAGCAGATCAAGAACATGGGTAATCTGGATCAGCTTGCGGGCATGATTCCCGGCATGAAGCCCGGCGCTCTCAAGGACGCCCAGGTGGACGAGAAGGCTCTGGCACGCCAGCAGGCCATCATCCTGTCCATGACCAAGGCCGAACGCGAAAAGCCCGAGCAGCTCCTGAACGCATCCCGCAAGAAGCGCATCGCCGCGGGTAGCGGCACCACGGTTGAGGAAGTCAACCGCCTGCTCAAGCAGTTCGAGCAGATCAAGAAACTCATGAAGCAGTTCTCCGACATGGGCCGCGGTGGCGGCAAGCGCGGACGGGGCGGCTTCGGAAAAATGAAGCTTCCGTTCTGAGGAACGAAGTCATATAAAAAATAAGTAAACAAAAACAAAAACATCTATTTGAGGAGGAACCAAACCATGGATAAGACCAGACACACCAGAACCGGTGCCAAAAAGGCTCCCACCTACCGCATTGTCGTTGCTGACAGCCGCAACGCCCGCGACGGTCGTTTCACCGACCAGATCGGCTACTACAACCCCATGACCAACCCCGCTGAGGTCAAGATCGACGCTGACAAGGCTAAGGATTGGATGTTCAAGGGTGCTCAGCCCACCGAGACCGTCAAGTCCCTGTTCAAGAAGAACGGCATCATTGACTAATCCCCCTAACGGAGTATAGTCATGGCAGAGCTCCAGACGACCTTACACGAGATCGCTGCCGCTATCGTGGATAGCCCCGACGAGGTCAAGGTCATCCGTGAGGAGGATGATGACACCATCACCCTGACCCTT
>JAZRFR010000148.1:0-7856 GCA_045643785.1 Eubacteriales bacterium
TCCAAGAACCTTTTTTCAAAAAGGTTCTTGGTGGGGTGCAGGGGCAAAGCCCCTGCCTGCTGAGCTTCGCTCAGCGATAAACCCAAATTTGAACGGCTCCCTCATACACGCGAAAGGAGTATATCACCTTGAAAACCAACCATCTCCTCTCGGTCAACCTCACCGAGGACAAGACCAACGTCTACTACGACGACACCCCCTTCACCTCCGCCCGCCTCTCCCCCGAGACACGCAAAGCCCACGAAGCCTCAGCCGACGAGGTACATAAGATCCTCATGAAGGGCATGAAGCTCCCCCTGCTCTTCGCAGGGTACATCCTGATCGGCATCGGCCTCATCGTCCTCTGCGGCTTTCTCGGAGCATTGCCCGACGCGGGCTTCGTGAAGGCCCTGCAAAACGGCAAGTGGCTCCTCATTGGCGGCGCAGCTCTGGCAGCCGTCGGCGGCGGCCTGCTTTGGTACCATAAGAAAAGCACCAAACAAGCGAATGACAACGACTCCGAAGATCTGACCCCCGAGGAGGACGCCTCCTTCCGCGTCTTGGAGAACACGGCACGGCAGGTGCATTATGAGCTGGGTCTTCCCGACGAGGATGAGCTCACCGAGATCGAGCTGCTTCCCTACAATTACAAAAAATCTGCCGACGGCACTTGCAAGGAATCCCTGAAAAACGGTTGCTACGCCAACACGACGCTGTTTTTCTGGAAGGAGGACGACACGCTGTGCCTGACCGACTACGATTGCACCGTCAAAATCCCCCTGTCCGCCATCGAGGGCTACTACACCGTAAACGGCAAGCACAAGATCGCCATGTGGTGGAAGGACGAGGAATACGACAAGGAGCCCTACGCCGCCTATAACATTAAGGAAGACAGCGAAGGCAACTACAAGCTGAGCACCTACTACCGCGTCGTGATCCGCGACGGCGAGGATCGCTTTGAAATGCGGATCCCTTGCTACGACTTCCCCGCCCTCAAGGGGCTCGTGAATATGGAGTGCCTGGACTAAGTCCCCGCAGAATGGCCTGCTCACCCCGTTTTACCCAAATTCAACGCAAATACGAAAGGACCCCACCATGAATTTCAACGCCAAAACCCCTAAAAGCCAACGCCCGCCTCTCCGAGGCGATCTCCAGGCGGCCTACGACCGTTCCCGCGCCAACCTGCTCCTGGTACTGATCTTCACCGTCATCAACCTGTTCACCGTCACCTTTGCGAACAGCTATTACCTGTTTTCCGCCACCCTCCCCGCCATCTTCCCCGCCACCATGGCCGAGATCGCCGCCGATACCGAGTACCTGGCTACCATCGGCATGACCCCCGAGACCGCCACGCCCCTCATCATTGCAGGCCTTGTCATCGGCCTCATCCTGTCGGTTCCCTATTTCCTCTGCTGGATCTTCTCCAAGAAGCGGGTGGGCTGGATGGTTGCCGCGCTGGTCTTCTTCTCCATCGACTGCCTCCTTCTGCTGATCTCCTTTGATCTTACCATGATCCTGGATATCCTCATTCACGCAGTGGTCATGTACTACCTCATCACAGGCGTCATCAACGGCTTCAAGCTCAAGGATATGCCCGAGGATCTGCCCCTGCCCGAGTTCGGCGAGCCCGCCGCTGAGGATGGGACTGCCGCCGAGAGCGAACTTCCCACCTTTGACGAATCCCTCTTCGATCTTCCCGTGGAAAACACCTCCGCGGAGGAGCAGGCTCCCGTGACTGCCCGCAGCTTCGACGAGATCATGACCGAAAACGAAAAGGACGAACGGTAAGGCTTACCGTCGCGCTATTGTGCAATTTACACAAAGGAAACCGCGCATACGGGGATTTGTTCTACAAAGGAATTGTAAAATTCCTCTTGACAAATCCCCTTTCGCATGGTATAATTTACGAGTGGTTACAGGTGTCCGCATCTGTACGAGTCCAACCATCCAAAGACAGCAGGTTCCCGTAAAAGTGCTACCGAAAGGTAAGCTTCCCTGCCGAGGAGATCATATAAACGCGAACCGCAGGGTACCTGTGGTCTGCCTGTGTGAGTCTTTCTCGGTGAAGCGCGCGCTTCGGGAGAAAGATTTCTTTTTTTGTCCGTTTGACGTAAAACGGACGCACAAATTCACAGGGAGGTGAAAAACAAAATGCCGAGTATTGCTATTCTGGAGCAGAAGCAGCAGGCCGTTGCCGAGCTGACCGAGCTCATTAAGGCATCCGCCGGCGGTGTAATCGTGAACTATCAGGGTATCACCGTTGATAAGGATACCGCCATGCGTAAGGCTCTGCGCGAGGCAGGCGTTAAGTACATGGTCGTGAAGAATTCTCTGACCGGTCGCGCTTGCGAGAACTGCGGTTACGGTGCTCTCAAGGAGAACCTTGTTGGTATGACCGCAATCGCCATCAGCGAGAAGGATCCCATCGCTCCCGCTAAGATCCTGAAGGAGTACGACGAGAAGATCGAGTCCTTCAAGATTCTGGCCGGTTACTGCGACGGTGAGGTTCTTGACGCCGCTGGCGTTAAGGAGCTGGCTGACATTCCTTCCAAGGAAGTCCTCATCGCCAAGTTCCTGGGCAGCATCCAGTCCCCCGTTTACAAGTTCGCCTACGCCGTCAAGGCCGTGGCCGAGAAGCTGGAGGAGGGTGCAGCACCCGCCGAGGAGACCGAAGCTCCTGCCGAGGCTCCCGCAGAGGCTTAATTGCCTACGGGCTGCATAGCCCGGGCTTTGTAAGCCCAACCAATCGGGCGGAGGTCATATGCCCCGCCGCACAAATTGCGTAAAACGCACAAACCGCATTCGCCAAAGGCGCATGACGGAATCATGAAAAAATTCATTTCAGGAGG
Source organism: Eubacteriales bacterium (assembly GCA_045643785.1). GTDB lineage: Bacteria > Bacillota > Clostridia > Oscillospirales > CAG-272 > CAMEON01. The sequence goes on from JAZRFR010000148.1 coordinate 2,829, forward strand.
TATATTGAAATGGCAAACGAGAAGATTACCGCTATTGTTGAAGAGATCAAGTCTCTGACCATTCTGGAGCTCAATGAGCTCGTTAAGGCTGTTGAGGAGGAGTTCGGTGTATCTGCCGCTGCTCCCGTTGCTGTTGCCGGTGCTGGCGCTGCTGCCGCTGCTCCCGTTGTTGAGGAGAAGACCGAGTTCGACGTTATCCTGACCGGTTTCGGCGACAAGAAGCTGGGCGTTATCAAGGTTATCCGCGAGATCACCGGTCTGGGCCTGAAGGAGGCTAAGGACATGGTTGAGGGTTGCCCCAAGGCCGTTAAGGAAGGCATCTCCAAGGAAGACGCTGAGAAGATCAAGGCTCAGCTCGTCGAGGCCGGCGCAACTGTTGAGATTAAGTAATTTCACCACCCGGTTCTACCCGATCGCCGCGTGACCCGCGGCGATCGGAACCAAATTCCCTGCTGTATATTTGTTGGATAGAAAAATACCGCCTCCGATCAGGAGACGGTATTTTTTTGTTGCCGCTTCCCTGCCCCAAACGGCCAAAAATAAATGACAGCCTGCCACACAACCGACTGTTGAGCGAAAATTCCCTGTTTAGTTGAGCAAATTTCGGCTTTTTCAACTGTTGTTATATTCACTTGGCAGGCTCGCGGTGGTATAATGGAGTCATCACAGGAAAGGAGTTTTAACAATGAACTCAACTTTAGGAAAACGAATTGCAATCCTCCGCCGCGCAAAGGAGCTCAAGCAGGACGAGCTGGCCGAAAAGCTTGGTGTCAGTCCGCAGGCAGTCAGCAAATGGGAAAACGACCAGACCTGCCCCGACATTTCCCTGCTCCCCCTCCTTTCAAAAATCCTGGGAGTCAGTGTTGACGAGCTTCTCTCGGGTCAAAAGGAGGAAGCCCCCACGGTCAGACTGCTGCCCGCAGGCGAGAGGAAGGACATCGGGGACATGATGATCCGTATCGTTCTGACAAGCATGAGCGGCGACATGGTGCGAGTGAATCTTCCCCTGGCCATCATAGAGGTGATGATGGAGAGTGAGATGAATCTGTCGCAGATTTCGGGAAACCAGGCGCTCAAAAGCATCGACCTTGGCAGGATCATGGACATGGTCAGACGGGGCGCCATCGGAAACCTTGTCGAAGTTGAAAGCGCCGACGGCGACACAGTTCGGATCATTGTCGAGTAATCCATGAAAATAACCCTCAATGCCCGCACCGTTTTTCGATTCCCCACAGGGCTGATCCTCAATCGCTTCACGTCAGGTATGATTCGCAGAAACCTGAAGAAGGAGGGCATACGCCTCACGCGAAGACAGACCGCGCGGCTCATAAAAGAGATCAAACGGTATAAAAAGAACCATGCCAACTGGAATCTTGCAGAGATCTGTGAAGCCGGTGGACGCACGGTGCAGATCAAGATCTAAAAAGACGCGACAACCGTCAAAACCAAACCGTATTCAGCAAAAAAAGAGGACGAAGAATTGAAAAATTCCTCGTCCTTTTCCTTTTGGTAAAAAGCGGATTCCTTTTAGATGATCCCGTAATCCGCCTTCAGCTTCAGCACCCGCAGGACAGACTCGTCGATGCGTTCCTCCGAGATCAAGCCCTCGCGGACAGCATCCAGCACAGCGGGGATCTGCTTCCAGTAAGTGGAGCAACAGAGCAGGTCGTTGCCCGAAAGAACCGCCTGCACAGCCGACGCGCGGTCGCCCGTGTACAGGGTAATTGCGTTCATGTCCAAAGAATCCGTCATAATCACACCCTCAAAGCCCAGCTCCTCGCGAAGAAGCTTGTGAACAGCGGGGGAGAGGGAGGCGGGGATCTCGGGATCCATGCAAGCCACCATATTGTGGGCGATCATCACGATGGGTGCACCGGCCTCAATACCCGCAATGAAGGGCTTGAGATCGCAGGTCATGAACTGCTCCATGGTGCGGTTGTCGTGGGCGATGGATGTGTGGGTATCCACGTTGTCGCCGTAGCCGGGGAAATGCTTGATGCTGCCCACCATTCCACACTCATTCATAGCGGTGACCACAGTCTTGGCATAGATAGCCGTGGCATCGGGATCGTGGCTGAAGGTGCGGTCGTAGATGAAGCAGTCGGGATTCCCCGACAGATCCAGCACGGGCGCATAGTTGAAATTGGCGCCCAGATCCTGCAGGAACGCCGCCTTTTCGCGGGTGTCCGCGTCGATCCGCTCGTAGCCACCCTCGGCAAAGAGATCGCGGGGGGACTTGAAGCCCTCGGAACGGAAAGCGGGGTACTTGGAAGCGCGCACCACACGACCGCCCTCGCAGTCCACGGCGATGAAGGGATTCAGCTTGGCGGCCTCGCGATAAGAGGCCATGAGGGCGCGGATCTCCTCGGGGGTGCGATGCTCGTAATCACAGGCGTACAGGGTAAAGCCGCCGATGTGGTAATCGGTAACGGCCTTCATGGCGTCCTCATCATTTTGGGGACGGCGGGCGACGAAAAGCTGGCCTACCTTTTCTTCAAGAGTCATGGATGCCAGAATGGCGCGAATATCAGTCATGTCGTTAATCTCCTTTGATGTATTGTTTACCATACATATTGTACACGAATCGCGACAATTTGTCAAGATTCTCTTGACAAATTTCATAGAACATGGTATACTTTTCTTGTCCTGCAGCCACGCAGAGAATACGTACAAAGGAGACTTCCATCATGCTCAAGAAATCACTCGCCCTCCTGCTGGCTCTGTGCCTCACCGTCGGAGGACTGACGCTGGTCGCCCTCGCCGCCGAAGGCGATGACGACGGTCTGATCCTCATCTTTGAGGAAAATTTTGAGGAATATGAAAAGGACGTCAACGCCAGCTCCACGCTGATGCCCAACTTCTTCGTTTGCGATGCCAACGCCATCGGAGACGGCTACGTTAAAGTACAGGAAGCCGCCAGCGGAAACCTGTACCTGAAGTCCCACGTCTTCTCCCAAGTTTACTCTGCCACCCCCATCGTGGGTGCCTACGAATTCTCGCTGGATATCCACGAGGCGCAGGGCTCGGTGCAGACGGGTGTATTCATCCGCGCCCCCAAGACTACCGCCGCCTACTACGAGGCCGACGGTCATCCCGACACCTCCGTGGCACAGGCCGGTCTGTTCCTTTACACGCGCGGTAGTTCTCTGGGTGTCAATGTCAAAACCTACGATGCCGGTGCCGCGGGCACCGCTCATCTGCAGAACAATACCACTGAGTTCCCTCTGCCCGCGGGCGCGTCCTATCCCTACAATGTCCGTGTAACGGATTCCGGAAGTGAGATCGCCATCTACGTGAACGACACCCTCATCTGCCGCGTCACCTACTCGGATCCCGGTCAGGTCTACGACAAGCACGAGTCCGAGGGCAAGTTCTACGGCGCCGCCAAGCTTTACGACGCCGAAGGCAATGAGAAGGGCTCTTACCAGAATCCCCTGATGTCCAGCGACGGCTCCTACATCGGCTGGACAACCCGCGCCGCCGATATGATCGTGGATAACATCACCGTCAAGGTGGAGGCAGCCTATCAGACTCTGTTGGCTATAGGCAAGCTCCCCACCAGGGTCACTAACAAGAACATCGAGAATGCCAAGGAGATCGCCGCCGAGGCTCGCGCCCTGTACGATGCCCTCCCCGAGGACAAGAAGGCGCTGGTCATCAACTACGACAAGCTCACCAAGGCGGAGGGATCCATCGCTCAGCTGGAGGCTGTCTCCACCGAAGCGCCCACTGAGCCTGTAACCGAGCCTGTAACCGAGCCCGCAACCGAGCCTGTGACTGCCCCCGTCACCGAGGCGGCCACCAAGGCACCCGACGAGGCCACCGCAGAGCCCGAAACCGAGGCTCCTTCCAACGGAACCGCCCCTGTTGATACCTCTGTCAGCGAACCTGAGGTTCAGATCATAGACGATTCTCTGGTGATCTGGATCCTCATCGCTGTCATGATCGTGGCCGTCTGCGGCACCGCCGGCTTCATTACCGTCAAGGTGAGAAAGTGAGAGTATCTATGAAGTTCAGAAAATACACGTGGGTGGTTTGGACCTTGCTGGTCGCACTGCTCCTGACCTCCCTCCCTCTGACTGCGCTGGCGGACAGCGGTAACACCTTGACCGCCACCGACATCACCTCGGATAACCGCGGATACGACTGGGTCACCTCGGGAAAAAAGACCTATACCTACGACTTTACCTCCACCGAGCTGACGGATTACTCCCAGGACGAGGTGCTGGCCACCGCATCCCTCCGTACCAACATGATCTTCGACGGGCAGACCCTGTCCTGCAAAGAGGGTAAGACCTTCTCCTTCGGTTCGTCCCTGTTCCTGGGCGACGACTACGGCCTCTACGGCGGAGAGATGTCGGTGGATGCCAACGTCACGGGCGGTCACATGTCCATCGGTGTGCGCCTCTCCCGTACTGCCACCGATGTGAAGCACCGCGGTATCTGGTTCACCTTTGACGGCACCGATACCGTCACCGTCACCGCACCCGAGTCCCGTCTGACCGCCACCGTCAAGGCTGACAAGGTCGCTTCGGTGGGCAAGCTTACCGTCAAGGACAAGGCCAGCGTCATTGAACTGTATCTGGACGAGACCCTCCTTTGCTCGGTCACCTACGACGGCTACACGGGCAGTATTGCCGTCATAGACGCCAAGGGCGAAACCCTGGCCTCCAAGGATAAGACCGACATCCGCCCCGCAGGCTACTTCACGATCTTCGCCGACGGCATGGTGGGTCACATCGACAACGTCACCTTCGAGCATAGCGATCTGACCGTACAGAAGACCGACGTGAAGGGCTTCTCCATTGACTACACCACGTGGGTCGCCACCGACGACCGCGACCGCACCACCCCCACGGGCATTGACGTCCGCGAGGGCAAGGAGGTCGGTCTGTTCTACTTCCTGAACCGAGGTGGCGAGGACACCGAATTCATTCAGGACAACACCAAGATCTTCCTTGAGCAGGGTCTGGAGGGGCTCAACGAGCATCTGACTACCCCCGGACAGAGCGGCGGCTACTTCTGGGC
>JAZRFR010000149.1:0-7121 GCA_045643785.1 Eubacteriales bacterium
CAATACCCCATGCCCCCCCACACGTACCATACGGTGGTATCCGTTTTCACGGTGGACAGTGAGAATCGCCTTCTCTTGACTCTCCGTGCCCCCACCAAGGGGATGTACCCGAACTTTTGGGAGTTCACGGGCGGCTCCGGCGTGGCGGGGGAGGACAGCCTCACCTCGGCATGGCGGGAGCTTTCCGAGGAGACGGGCATCAACTGCCCCAAGGAGGAGCTGACCTTCCTGGGCACCCTTCGCGAGCCCTCGGCCTTCATGGACTGCTACCTCTGCCGTTTGGATACGGTTGGGGAGGAGACCGCCATCACCCTGCAGGAGGGGGAGACCGTTGATCGCAAATGGGTCACCTTCTGCGAGTTTGAGACCATGATCCACAAGGGCTTGATCCCTCCGCCCTGCGCCATGCGGTACGGCTTCGTCAAGCAGAGGCTCACCGAGCTGATCGGGGATCATGCGTGGTTACAGCCCGACGTGGAGGAAGTATCCACGCTGGAAAATACCTCCAAGGAGGTGTCTCATGAGTGAAGTCCTTGACACCCCGACCCCCGTCCTCTACACCACCCTCGAAGGGGTAGGGAAGGACGAATTCGAAGAAAAGCGCTCGGTATTTATCGGTCACGCCGCCCACGTGGAGACCGAGGAGGAGGCCATGGCCTTCATCAAGCAGAAGCAGAAGACCTACGCCGACGCCACCCACAACGTCTGGGCCTACCGCATCAGCGGCGGCACCTCCACCGAGCAGGCCGCCCGCTACTCCGACGACGGTGAACCCCAAGGCTCCTCGGGGCTTCCTACCCTGGAGGCCATCCGCAAGAAGGGGGTCTTCGACTGCGTGGTGGTGACTACCCGCTACTTTGGCGGCACGCTTCTGGGCGTGGGCGGTCTTATCCGCGCCTACTCCCACGCGGCGAGCATTGCCCTGGACGCGGCCAACATCATCACCTACGAGAAATTCACCGAGTTCATGCTGGAGAGCACCTACTCCGACTACCAGCTCATCCTGCAGGAGCTCCCCAAATACGGCGTTCTCACCGACGACAGCGAGTTTTCCGACCGTGTGACCCTGACTCTGGCGGTCAAATGCACCCACTACGCCGATCTCTGCGAGCGGCTGGGGGAGGTCACCGCCGGGCGGTGCTTCCTCATGGAAACGGGGGAACGGTTCGATTATCGGTGAGGGAGTGGGGGAACGAAGGAACGCCAAAGGGACTTTTTGAAAAAAGTCCCTCTGGACTCCCCAAAAACTTTTATATAAACATAATATGTTTCATGCGAAAGAACCCAACCGGCAACGGAAGGGTTCTTTTGCTTTTGCTTGAGAATTATGCTTTTTCCCTCTGAACGCGCTGCCGTACAAGCTCGGTGATGAGGATGGTGGCGAGGATTATAGCGATGCCGACGAGAAGCGTTCCTTCGTTCCAGTAGTAGGATATTTCCACACGGCCGTCGGGGAAGGTGGTGCGGACGTGTATGAAGCTCGCGTTGGCCGTGAGAAGGAATACGGCGTCTAGGATCAGATTCCGTATGCCGACGATGAGGGTGTTGCGGCGGGTGAAGGAGTCTTCGGGGAGCTTGCGGAGCCGGAGGGGGAGGGACACGACGGAGACGGCGAGACATACCGCCAAAAGGCTGACGCCGATCATGGAGGCATAGTCGATCTGCCCCTCGGGATGATCAAAGCCGTAGTTCGCTATCATGCACCCGACCGTACCGAGGACGGCGGGGATGATTTGCCAAAGAGTGAGGGAGAGGTGTGCGCGGGGATTGTGGGGCGACGGAGTCCATGCGTGGATCACGTCCCCGCAAGTCTGCGCCCACGGGCAGCACAAACGGCGCATGGCATAGGGCTTGACGCTGATGGTGAGGATGGCATACAGAATGGTGATGATCAACACAAGCACGGCATAGTGCGATTGAATCAAGACGAAGTGAGGGCCGCTTTTCAAGCACAAGACCGAACCCAGGACAAAGGCGTGGACGCAGGCGGCGGTGCCCGTCCAGACCCAGTTGGCATAATGGAAACAGCCCTTGGCTAGCTCGGTGACGGGCAATCGGCTGTCAATGGTCTCGTAGATCTGCTCGTTCAGATGATCGCGCATACGGTATGCCGCGAACCCAAGCACTGATATGCTCCCCAGCTCCAAAAGCATTTGTAAAGCATATCCAAGGGCGGGGCGATAGAATCCATAGCTGATACTTACCATAACGAGTAGACCGGCGTATGCCAAAGCAAATGCTAAAATGCCGAAGTTGCGGAATTGCGTGATGGCGCGGTTCATCATAGCCCGCAGCCCCCGCAACGCCCTCGGATCGGGCGGGGTTTCATGGGCATAACTCCCATCTTTGGAGGGCTCTGCCGGAGGCTCTTGGGGATTTTCGGAGGCATCGGAGGAGGAGAGGGCGGGCGTGGGCTCTCTGGGCGGTGCCTCCCTTTTCCGCTCCCCTCTCAGCAATTCATCCACCGTCACCCCAAACAGATCGGCGATGGCGGGAAGCAACAGAATATCCGGCATGGCCTCGTCCCGCTCCCAACGACTGACGGCGCGGTTGGAGACCATGAGGCGGTCTGCTACCTCCTGCTGGGTCAGCCCCTGCGCCCGACGAAGGGCAGAGAGGAAAGAGCCAAGAGTTTTTTTATCCATAGTATGTATTCCTTTCGTGTGAAATTCAAATTTGGGTTTGTAGGTGGGGATTGGATTGCGATCGTAGGGACAGGCCTCCGGACTGTCCGCAAATAACATAGACCCGACAATGAACCTTGATGGGTCAGTAGCGGACAGTCGAGGACGCCTGTCCCTACGGCTTCAATTTGTTTGTTGGATCCCAATCTTGCCCACAAACTCCAATTTGAAACGTTGACGTGAGCTCTTGTCTGCCTATATTCTACCACTTCGGGACAGAAAAAGCAAGACCTTGCCGAGGGAATTTATCTCGCAGAGCGAGAATGATGGAATTTAACGATTCTGCGTCTGAATTTCATCGCGGGAAAACAGGGCTTTTTCAAAATTTTTCCAACTTTTTCGCAATTTCCTGCCGAAATAAAAAGTAAAAAAGTAAAGTCTTGCGTATATTATAGATGGAAGCAAAAAAACGCTATCCGAGCGGATAGCGGAAAGGAAGGAACACATGGACATGAATCTCCACGAATGGATGGACGAACGGGAGACCCTGCTTTTGTCCCCTGTGGCCACCCGATCCTCGGGATCCCGCGGACGGGAATATCCCATGGAGCCCTGCCCCATGCGCAGCGAGTTCCAGCGCGACCGCGACCGCATCATCCATTGTCAGTCCTTCCGTCGACTGATGTACAAGACCCAGGTCTTCCTCGCTCCCGCGGGAGACCACTACCGCACCCGTCTGACTCATACCCTGGAGGTTACCCAGATCGCCCGCACTCTGGCTCGCGGTCTGCGCCTCAACGAGGATCTCACCGAGGCCGCCGCTCTGGGACACGATCTCGGCCACACTCCCTTCGGGCATGCGGGCGAGGATGCCTTGACGCGGTGCTACGATTCCGATTTCGCCCACTACCGCCAAAGTCTGCGCGTGGTGGAGAAGCTGGAAAAGAATGGCAAGGGCCTCAACCTCTGCTGGGAGGTGCGGGATGCCATCGTCAACCACACGGGAAGCGCGGTGGCCGCGACCCCCGAGGGTCAGCTCATCAAATTTGCCGACCGCATTGCCTATATCAACCACGACATCGACGACGCCATTCGGGCGGGTATACTAAATAAGGAAGATATTCCTCGGGAGCTGACCGAGGTGCTGGGCGCGAGCCACGGCGAGCGCATCAACACCATGGTGCAATCCATTCTGACCGCCAGCGAAAATTCTCCCATGATCGCTATGACGCCCGACGTGCAAAAAGCTACCGATCAATTACGGAGCTTCCTTTTTGAGAACGTCTACCTCAACCCCAAGGCCAAGGCCGAAGAGACCAAGGCCAAGGAAGTGGTTTACGCGCTGTTTACTCACTACGTTGTAAATCCCGACCGTCTGCCCGACCGCTACCGCCTCCGCATCGGCACCGCCGAGGGTGAGACTGTGGAGCGCGCCGTGGCCGATTTCATATCGGGCATGACCGACCGCTACGCCATTGAGACCTATCAGGAGCGGTTCGTACCCAGGGTCTGGAGGGGGTTGCACGAATGAGTCTGTATCCCCGTGAAATTGTGGAGGCCATCAAGGATCGCTCGGACATTGTGGATCTGATCGGTACCTACGTCTCCCTTAAGAGGGCGGGCTCCAACTACGGCGGCCTTTGCCCCTTCCACAGCGAGAAGACCCCGTCCTTTACCGTGTTCCCCGACAACCAGAGTTTTTTCTGCTTCGGTTGCGAGGCGGGCGGCGATGCCTTCACCTTTATTATGCGCATGGAAAACCTGGATTATAAGGGTTCCATTGAATTTTTAGCCAAACGAAGCGGTGTGGAGCTGCCCACCGACGGCCGCGAGGAGCGGCAGGGTGTCTCCCGCAAGCGGGTCTTTGAGATGAACCTCATCGCCGCGCGGTTCTGGCGGGATTGCCTCTTTGACCCGAACATCGGGCGGGTGGGCATGGAATACCTCACCGAAAAGCGAGGTCTGCCCCTCTCCATCATCCGCCGCTTCGGCATCGGCTACGCGCCGAACGAATTTGGCGCTTTGACCGAAGTGCTCCACAAGAACGGCTTTACCGATCAGGAAATGAAGGAAGCCTTCCTGTGCGGTCTGAGTCAGAAAAACGGGCGGGCCTACGACCTGTTCCGTGACCGCGTTATGTTCCCTGTGTTCGTCAACACGGGCAACGTCATCGCCTTTTCCGGCCGTGACGTGGGCGGGCAGGACGCGCGAAAGTACGTCAACAGCTCGGACACGCCTGCGTTCCAAAAGCGGCGGAATCTGTTCGCGTTGAACTTCGCCAAGAACCACTGCGCCGAGCAGCTTATCCTCTGCGAGGGTAACATCGACGTGGTATCCCTCCACGCCGCAGGCTTTGAGAACGCCGCCGCCTCTTTGGGTACGGCGCTGACCGACGAGCAGGCGCGGATCATGGCGAAATACACCAAGCAGGTGATCTTGGCCTACGACTCCGACGAGGCGGGACAGCGAGCCGCCCACCGCGCCATGGGCATCTTTGCCAAGGTGGGATTGGACGTCCGTATCCTGCAGATGCAGGGCGCCAAGGACCCCGACGAGTATATCAAGAAATTCGGTGCGGATCGCTTCCGCCAGCTCATCAAGAACAGCCGGACGGGGTTTGAGTTCAAGCTCCAGACCGTACTGTCGAGGCATGATCTGAACATCCCCGATGAGAAGATCAAGGCCGCCGCGGAATTGTGCGGGATCATCGCGAAGGTCTACTCCTCCGCCGAGCGGGAGGTATACATCCACGCCGTTTCCGAGCGGTTGTCCCTCAGCGAGGACAGCCTGCGCAAGGACGTGGAAGGCGCCATGCGCCGCAACGCCAAGGCAGGGAAGCAACAGGAGAGCCAACAGGCGAGACTGTCCGCCATGGCCATACGGGATAAGATCAACCCCGAGGCCGCGGGCAATATCCAAGCCGCCGCCGCCGAGGAGGCGATTGTCGGTCTTCTGCTGCTTTACGGTGAGCATCGCAAGTCGGTGGCAACCGGGCAGGTGCCCGTGACCTCTGACAGCTTCGTAACCGCCTTCCACCGCCGTGTGTTCGAGTGCATCATGGCGCTGGAGGAAAGCGACGGAGGCTTTGATTTCTCCCTTTTGGGTGAGTATTTCACCATGGAGGAGATGGGGCGTCTGGCGCGATTGGAGCAGGCGAGACGGGCGTTATCCGAGAACGGAACGTCGGTGCTTCGCGCGGCCGCCGAGACCCTGGCACGGGAAAAGGAGCACCGTGCCGCCAAGGACGCGCCGCCTGTGGACAGCATCCACATGATCCTTGCGGGCAAGCGCAAGCGCTTGAAGGATGCGTCGGACGGCGAGAATAAATGATAAATTTATAATTCAACAATAAATTAAGTTTCGATAGAAGAGAAAGGAAACCGAAAACATGAAGGACAATAAGGATGTGCTGCTCGAGGAGTTTGACAGCGCGGTGGAAAAGAGCGGGTTCAAGTCGGAGGCTGAGAAGGCCGCCAAGATGGACGACCTGATCGAAAAGGGTAAGAAGGGTCGTTTGTCCGAGAGCGATCTGGACGCGGCTATGGAGGAGATGGACTACGACATCGACAGCCTGGATAAGCTGTACGAGTCTTTGGAGGACAGCGGCGTGCCCCTGCCCGAGCTGTCGGGCTCCGAGATGAGCGAGATCGAGAATGAAGTCGAGCAGTTCGGCAACAGCGAGAACATGCAGCGAATCCTGGAGCAGGAGGGTCTGGTGGACGATCCCGTTCGTCTGTACCTCAAGGAGATCGGCCGCGTGCCGCTGCTGACCTCGGATCGTGAGCATGAGTTGGCTGAGCGCATGGCCGAGGGCGATATCGAGGCCAAGAAGGCGCTGGTAGAGGCTAACCTCCGTCTGCTAGTTTCCATCGCCAAGCGTTACCTGGGTCGCGGTATGTTCTTCCTGGATCTCATCCAGCAGGGTAACCTGGGTCTGATGAAGGCTGTGGATAAGTTCGACTACACCAAGGGCTACAAGTTCTCCACCTACGCTACCTGGTGGATCCGTCAGGCCATCACCCGCGCCATTGCGGATCAGGCTCGTACCATCCGTATTCCCGTTCATATGGTGGAGACTATCCACAAGGTGTCCCGCTACTCCCGTCAGCTTCTGCAGGAGTATGGCCGCGAGGCAACTGCCGAGGAGATCGGCGAGAAGATGGGCATGAGCGCCGAGAAGGTGCGCGAGATCATGAAGACCGCCCAGGATCCCGTATCTCTGGAAACCCCCATCGGTGAGGAGGAGGACAGCCACCTGGGTGACTTCATTCAGGATGAGGATACGCCCGCCCCTGCCGACGCCGCTTCCCAGACCATTCTCCGCGAGGTCATCGAGCGTGAGCTTCACACCCTGACCCCCCGTGAGGAGCACGTTATCAAGCTCCGCTTCGGACTCTACGACGGCCGCACCCGTACCCTGGAGGAAGTGGGTCAGGAGTTCAACATCACCCGTGAGCGTATCCGTCAGATCGAGGCCAAGGCGCTCAGAAAGCTTCG
>JAZRFR010000150.1:0-2243 GCA_045643785.1 Eubacteriales bacterium
GAAGCCCGATAAACTGCAATAATGAAATCCGCCCAAGGCGGATGAAATCCATCCTCACGGATGGATGAAATTTGCGCTTTGCGCAAATGAAATCCGCCCTATGGGCGGGTAAAGGTACAAATCCTTCGGATTTGTCCATTCATAATTATAGTGTTGAAACCCGTAGGGTTTCTTCCGATACCCGACCGTAGGGAGGATTTCATCCACCGCAGGTGGATTTCATCCGTCCTTTGACGGATTTCATCCGCCTTTGGCGGATTTCATTTTGGGTTTATCGCGCAGCGATAAATCCAAATTTGAAGGGGAGTTAAATCATCACATTGGCATTTGTTTCATCATCTGTCTGAACACTCATAAAAAGAAATAACCGCCCGCTCCTTCAGGATCAGGCGATTATTTCTGCCAAAGTCTCAATCCCCATCCACCAGCTCTCCCACGGTGACGAAGCGGTAGCCCCGCTCCAGGAGCGCGGGGATCACCATGCGGAGGGCCTCGGGGGTGGGGCTGTTATGCCCGATGAAATCGTGCATGAGGATGATGTCCCCCGCCTGGACGGTGTCCAGAATGTGGCGGCTGATCTCGGCGGGCGGGGTGTGAGCCCAGTCCCGCGTATCCACGTCCCAGAGGATGATGCGGTAGTCCAGGGTGCCGATCACCCGCCGCATGGCCTCGTTCATCTGCCCCTCGGGGGGACGGATGAAGTGGGCGGGGGTCTCGGTGACCCCCGAGATGGCCTGCTCGCAGGCGTGGATCTCATCCAGCATCTCATGCTCGGACATACGGTTGAATTTGCGGTGGGAGAAGGTATGGTTCCCGATCTCGTGTCCCGCCTCGGCTACGGCGCGGGCGGCGTCGGGGTAGTACCCCACGTTCTCCCCCACCATGAAAAAGGTGGCCTTGATGCCGTATTCCTCCAGAATGGAGAGGATCACGGGGGTGAGCCGCGGGTGAGGGCCGTCGTCGAAGGACAGAGCGATCTCCATGCGGTCGTTTTTGCGGCTGTGGTACACGATCTCGTCCCGCTTTTCCTGCCGATCGTTGGGAATCCTTCCCTGCTCCGCCGCGGATTCAGGGGCGGTTTCTGGCTCGGTTTCGGGTTCGGGCAAAGGACGGAAGGGAGAGGGATAGGCGGGGATCAACGCGGCGGGGTATTCCTCGGAAGGGATCTCGGCGGGGATAGATTCATCCAGATGATGCTCCATCCGTCCCGCGCCGTAGCCGCCCCCCGCCACCGTTCTGACCCACACCCACATGACCAGCGCCGCCAGGGTGAGGAACGCCACCGCCACGGTGATCCAGAAGATCCTGTCCCGACGGGCTTTTTTTCGTTGAGAGGATGATCCGTAGCCCGCCATATCACTCACCTCCCGTCAGCTCGTCCAGGGAGCCGAAGCGGTAGCCCTGCGCCTTCATCTCGCGGAGTACGTCCCCTAAAATGGCGGCGTTGGTGGCGGAGGTGGGGTGCAGAAGGATCACCGCACCGTTGTGGAGGTTGTCCAGGATCTTTTTCTTGGCGGCGGTTGGATCGGGCTGTCTTGCGTTGTCCCAATCGGCGTAGGCAAAGCTCCAGAACACGGTTTTATAGCCCATGTCCTGCACGGTTTTCAGCATGGCGGTATCGAAGGTTCCCTCGGGGGGGCGGAAGTATTTGGCCACCGTCACCCCTGCGCCCTCCAGACAGACCCGCTCCAGCTTGCCCAGCTCCTCGGCCACGGTCTCCTCCGATGCCCCGCAGAGGTTTTTGTGGCTGTAGGTATGGTTGCACACCAGATGTCCTTCGTCGGCCATGCGCCGCGTAAGCGCGGGATATTTCTCCGCCACGTGACCCAGGATGAAGAACGCCCCCGTTGCCCCCTCGGCCTGCAGGGCGTCCAGCACCTTTTCCACGTTGCCGTTTTCGTAGCCCGCATCAAAGGTGAGGTAGACCACCTTGTCCTCGGCGTCGGGGTCGGTGTGGCGGTGATCCATATAGTACCCGCCGTAGGGCTCCACCGCCCGCAGATCCGCGCCGAACGTGGGCTGGCGGTGATCCTTGGCGCGGGGGGTGTACCAGCCCACCCCTGCGGCATGGGCAGACAGGGGCAGGTGGAGCATGATCAGCGCGGCGGCCAGGAGGGCGGTCAAAAGCTGATAAATAACGGTTGTTTTTTCTCGGATCGGCATGGTGTAACGGTCTCCTTTCGCATTCAAATTGGAGTTTATCAGCCAGGGGCTTTGCCCCTGGACCCCACCAAAGAACTTTT
>JAZRFR010000151.1:0-4226 GCA_045643785.1 Eubacteriales bacterium
TTCAAAAAGTTCTTTGGTGGGGGTCGAGGGGGCAAAGCCCCCTCGATAAACCCCAATTTGAATATAGAAAAACGAAAGCCCCGCGAGGCGGGGCTTTCTCTACGCAACCATTATTTCTTTTTCAGCTTCCCCACGACACGACCGCAGCAGGACACGTCCTCGAAATCCTTGAGCATGATGGGGGGGTACTTGGGATTCAGGGAGATCAGGTGATCCCCGCCGTACTTCTTAAAGTAGCCCGAGCCGTCCAGCACGAAGATGCCCAGCTCGCCTTCCTCCACGGTATCGGCGGACTGAATGAGCAGGACGTCACCCGAGTGGTACTTGGGCTCCATACTGTCGCCGTTGATGCGGAGGGCGTAGTCCGCCTCGGCGGTGCGGGGATCATCGGGGATGACGATATCCTCAATGCGGGTGGAATCGGCCAAAAATTCACCCACACCGGCGGATACGGGCATATCGTAGAGCCCGATGCTCCGACGGCGAAGCCCTGCGGGCAGGGCAGAGGAGCGGGTGAGCAGGGACTTGGGAATAGCCGGAGTCTCGGCCTTGGCAGAGGCCACGGTTTCCTCGTCGGCAGCGGCATCCGCAGCGACAGATTCCCCGCCTCCGCGAATGAGATCTGCGGCGGTCAGAGCGGCAGGCGCGATCGCCACAGAAACAGCCACGGCTTCCTCGGCTTCGGATGCCTCCTCGGGACGGCGCAGGCGGGCGCCGCCGCGGCGGGCGGTACGGCGAGCCACGTCGTGGAGCTTGATGGTCTCCTCATCGGCCTGCCGCTCGGCGCGGGCACGCTCCATGTCCATGACCGCCAGGGTGAGAGCCTGCCCGTAGCTGTCCAGCTCGCGGTAGGTCTCCACCAGGGTCATCTCGGCGGGCTCCAAAGTATAGTTATTGGTGTTCTCGGGTACGCCCGTGATGAGCCAGTCCAGAGAGCAATCCAGGGCGCGGCTGATGGCCACGATGTTGGAGAGCTTGGGGGAATCGCTGATGCCCGCCAGGAGCTTAGCCAGGGTACCCAGCGGGATCCCCGTCATCTCCGACAATTTATCGTTGGTGATCTTACGGCTGCTTTTCAGTTTTTTGATCCGTTCCAGATAGGTTTCCTGCTCCATGACGCCCTCCGTGGCCGCAAGATTGCGGCGTTTCTTTATTTGGAACTATTATACCATATATTTCAGGATTTGTAAAGGGGTTTCGGAAAATATTTTTCCGTTTCGGATGAATTTTTCCGAAATTTATCCGTTATCCCGCAAAAGCCCATCCAAAACCGCCGCCAGAGGCTCCACAAGCCGTTCGCTTTCCTCGTAGGTGTTCCCCGCCGAGCCCGCCTCTACGGTCAACATGCACACGTCGGTCAGGTCGGAGATCAATCCCCCGCCGCTCTTGACCCACACGGGACGGCTGATGGAGGGCTCCAGATCCCACAGCCCCTCCCGCAAAGCCAGGGCCACCGCCAGATCCCGTCCCGTGGCGGTCTTGCTCCGCCCGCTGTTCACAGAGATCCGCGCCTGAGCGCAGAACTCCCCTTGGTAGCTCCCTGCCGTCCGCAGAACCCCGCCTCCTTCGGTCAGCTCGGCCGAGCGACGAAGGTTCAGCACCAGACCGATATCGGGGTAGAGGCGGCAGTAGTGGCGGATCATGGTCTCGGTGCGGTCGTAGATCTCCGCCGCCGTGTCCTCGGCGGATACCGCGATCCGCAAATGGATCACCGTCACCCCGCGATCCCGCAGGGCGCGGGTCAGAGCCGCCCCCAAGGCCACCGTCCCGTCGGGAGCGTTGGGGGTATCCGTCACCGCCAGTCCCCCCTCCGCAGGATCGTACCACGCGCCCCCGTCGCCATACCCCTCGTAGGGATGGGTATTGACGATCAGCACCGTAGGCGGCACGTCCGTCCCCCACAGCCAGCCGGAGGGCAGTCGCGCGGGGATGTCCTCGGCGTCCCCCGTGATATACCCCGCGCCGCGCTCCCTCTCGCTCATGTCCAAGGACACGATGGGATAGCACCCGTCGGGAACAGGCGGCGCGGTTTCCTCCGAGGGCTCATCCGTCCCCTCCGTGGAATCAGTCTCTCCCACCGTCTCGTCGGGAGTAAGCGGAGGCGCATCGGTGTCGGGACTCGTCGGCTCGGCGGTCGTCTCCGTCGGTTCTATGGGCTTCGACGGTTCTATGGGCTCGCCCGTCGTAACCGAGTCGGGATCGGTTTCAACCGCAGATTCCCATCCACCCGCCGTATCCACGGGCGGCTCGGAGGGCTCCGTCTCGCTCGCCCGATCCGTATCGGTGCCCGTCTCCATCCCCCCAAGACTATGGGTCGGAGGAAGTCCCCCGCCGAGAAGCCCCTGCCCCAGAGATTGCCCGATGCCACCCATCGATACAGCCCCACCGGAAGCCTCATAGGTTTGAAATACGGGGATCAGCGCCACGGCCAGCCCCGCCGCCAACGCCAGGCAGACAAGCCCCATCCGCAGATTCCCATACTTTCGCGGGGCAGGAGGCGGGGACACCTTCGGGGACTCCGCTTCGGGCGGAACGTAGTGAAACAGAGGCTCTGACGTGACCGCCACACGGCGGTCGGTATGTACCTTCACGGGAAGGCGGGAGGATGAAGATTCGTTCATGGCATAGCTCTCCTTTGTATTGAACTTCATTTATATATATGCCGCGGAAAGGGGGAATAGACCGCGCCTATTCCCCCACCCCGAAGGCAATATCCAGAGCCTTAGCCAGCAGTCGGCAGGTCAGCTCCACCATCTCGTCGCAATCCCGCGGGGAAACGATGAAGCTCCGTCCGCGCTCCAGTACCTCCCCCAGCGCGTCGGGGAGCGCCTCTCCCGTCATCCCCGCCTTTTCCAGAGCGTCCCAGACCAGCGTAGAGGAATCCACCACCGTAGGTACGCCGACCCCCATCACGGGACACCCCACCGTCTCTCGGTTGATGGCCATGCGGTGATTCCCGATCCCCGCCCCGGGGGAGATCCCGCCGTCCGAGAGCTGGATCGCGGAGGACAGCCGCTCACAGCTCCGCGCCGCCAGCGCGTCCACCGCTACGAGCAGATCGGGATGGGTCAAGTCCGCGACGCACTTCACCAGCTCCCCCGATTCCACCCCCGTCTGCCCCAACACCCCGGGGGATAAGGCCGCCAGTTCACAGCAACCCAGCGCCCGATAAAGCGCCTCGTCGTAGGCCTTCAGATGGCGGGTCACCGTAAGCCGCCGCACCGTCCCCGGCCCGATGGCGTCGGGAGTCATGTGGGCATTCCCCAGCCCCACCACCAGCACGCGGCAATCCGCATCCACCGCCTTGTCCAGCATCCGCTCCGCCATACGCCGAAGCTCCCGCGCCAGCAGCTGGGACAGCGCGGGCAGATCTCCTTCCCGCGCCGTGATCCTTCCGCAGGCAACCGTGACCGAGGAGGTCCCGTCGGTCTCCCTGCGACGGGTGACCGTCACGGGTTGCACCCCCATATCCACGGTCTCCTCCGACGAGCACGCGCAGGGGGCATCCGACTCGCAGGCCAGATCCGTATACGGAAAATCGCGGCGTAAAATCACCTTCTCGGCGTCCAGACGTGTCGTATTCTGATGATGCATAGGGCACCTCCCGGGCATATTCGGAGCGGTATCGCTCCCTGTACTCGGTAGGATTCCACACAAGGACGTCCGCTATACGGAGCCTCCTTCAAAGGTGCATATTTCAATAGGCAAAATGCACAGTTTTAATGATCGTTTGTTGTGCAACCGTCCAAAACTGAAAAATATACTCATTTGCTTATTGATTCAAAAGCGATTGTATGATATAATAGTGTGAGAAAACTGTATACGTGTCCCTGCGCGCGTTTGGGGCACCGCACTACACAAGGAGGAGAAACCGAACCATGATGAAGCGTATCTTTGCGTTGCTTCTGATCGCCGCTACCCTGCTTTCCTGCCTGGCCTTCGTCGGCTGTGATAACGAGGAGGAGGAAGAGGATAAGGGTCAGTACATCACCACCTATCTTACCGACAACGTCTACGACCTCGATCCCGCCAAGGCCTACACCAACGAGGCTCTGGCCAACGTGGTCAGCCTGATGTTCGACACCCTGTTCAAGCTGGACGAAAAGGGCAAGGTCAAGAAATCCCTGGTCAAGGAATACGTGATCGAGGAGAACGAGGCCGCCGGCGAGTATAAGATGCAGCTTTACCTGAACGACACCAACTGGTCCGACGGTACCGCCGTATCC
>JAZRFR010000152.1:0-2770 GCA_045643785.1 Eubacteriales bacterium
GCAAGCCCCTTTTGAAAAAGGGGCTTGACCCCCAAAACTTTCAAAAACATTGTCAAATAATCTTTTTTGAAAGTTCTTGGGATTCTTAAACCCTTCTTTCAAGAAGGGTTTAAGCCGCCGGAGGCCGTTCTCCCGCTCCCCTATAAACCCAAATTTGAAGATCCCCCGCTGTGTGCGAGAGATCTTCTTGTTTTTTTTGCACAAATTTCCAAAATCTTATTGACGAAGCGTATGAATTATGGTACAATATCCACAACCCCTCTCGAAAGGAGACAACAACATGAAACAGAACAAGTCAAAGCGCATCCTGGCGTTGGTTTTGTGCGTGATGATGGTCGCCGCAGTCTTTGCCGCCATTATTCCCGCCGCCGCTTCCACGGATGTCAGCGTCCAGAACGGTACGGGTAACCGTGAGCCTATCCGCGTGGGTAAGACCTACTCCTACCGCGCCATGGTGAACGGTGAGTTTACAGGCTTCGGCTTCTGCATGCCCACCTGGACCAAACCCGACTCCTACGCTACCCTGTACCTCTACAAGTGGGCAGGAAACTACGACAAGACCGTAAATTCTACCCCCATTGCCTCCAAGGAGTTCAAGCCCCTGACGGATGGTCAGTACCATTGGGTAGAATTTGATGCCCAGCCCGCAGGCGAGTACCTGTTCCACATCGCGGGCGGCGGCGCCGATGTGGGCGTGTGGACCAATTCCAGTCCCACCGACTCCAAGGGCTTCCTGTATATCAACGGCGTTGAGCAGAGAGGAGAACCCGAATTGAAGATCCGCTTTACTGAAGAACCCGCAGAGCCCTTCGGCACCTGTGAGCCCTCCGGGGATATCCGCAATCTCGTATACCCCTACACGGGCCAGTCCGGCGAGGGCGTGTTCAACATGAACAGCGCCTTCGGTATGCGCCTGAACGTGGCTTCCTCTTTTGTGGGCGTACAGTTCAAGATGGCAACCTACCACGCCGCCGATATTGAGATCGACATGAGCGTCTACGCCTGGAAGGGAACCTACGCTAAGACCGTGGCCGAGGCTCCCGTGGCCAAGGGACATCTCACCCTTGTGGACAACGCCATGCAGGGTGTGATCTTTGACGAGGTGCCCGCGGGTGATTACCTCTTCTTGGCCGAGAACTTCACCAAGGCTCCCGCTATGTACGTGTACAACACGGTACAGAACTTCAAGGGCTACGTCTACCGCGACGGCTTCCCTGTGGAGAACAACGTGCAGTACCCCGTCATGCAGGTCATCTTCAACCAAGAAAAGGAGACGTATTTCATGGATTGCTCCAAGCCTGAAGACACCGTCACCGGCGATCACGTCGCTCCTCCCGCTTACGTGATCCCTGAGGATAGCCTCATCTACACCCATCCTGTCATGCCCGACACCTGGGTGTTTACCGACGGATTGGGACGCGTGTCCCTGACCAACAAGGACGTCGGCGACCTCAAGGACGATAAGACCCTGGCCATGTTCTACTGGACCTGGCACATCGACGGCTTTACCACCCATGTTCCCGTGAACGTCCAGGAGTACTCCGAGAAGTACCCCGAGGCTATGCGGGATTGGGATAACCCTGTCTGGAACAACACCCACTCCTACTGGTGGAACGAGTCCATCTACGGCTACTACCGCGGCGACGATAAGTGGGTGCTCCGCAAGCAGGCAGAGCTTCTGGCCAATGCCGGTGTGGACGTGATCTTCACCGATAACACCAATGCTGATATGACTTGGCGCAACGCCTACACCCCCCTCATGGAGGAGTGGACCGACGCCATGAACGACGGTCTCAAGGCGCCTAAGGTATCCTTCATGTTGCCCTTCTGGGATAAGAACTATACCAACACCCAGGTGCAGTCCCTCTATCTGGATGTCTTCCGCGCAGGGAAGTTCCAGAACCTCTGGTTCTACTGGGACGACAAGCCCATGCTCATGGCCATCAAGGGTTCCTTCGACGCCAACAAGTCGCCCATCGAGAAGGAGATCTCCAATTTCTTCACCTTCCGTGCCGGTCAGCCCGGTTACGTGGTGGATAAGACCAACAACGGAGACTGGGGCTGGCTCTCCATGTATCCGCAGGCCGTTTACTATAAGAACAACGCGGATCGCAAGAAGGGCGAGGTAGAGCAGATGACGGTCGGTGTCTCCATGAACCACGACTACGAGAACAAGGCTCTGGCCGCAATGAGTGGTAACAACATCGCAGGCCGCTCCTATACCTCTGAGTATAAGGATCGCTACGTTAAGGAGGGCGCTGAGGCCTCCAAGTGGGGCTACAACTTCGCTGAGCAGTGGAGGTACGCGCTGGAAGTGGATCCCAGAGTGGTCTTCGTGACGGGTTGGAACGAGTTCCGCGTAGGCCGCTACGAGGTATGGCCTGAGTCGGGCCCCGCCGCCGTTGAAAACGCCTTCCCCGACCAGTACAACGACGAGTTCTCCCGTGACATCGAGCCCACCAAGGGCGCGCTCCAGGATCACTACTACTACCAGCTGGTCAACTTCGTCCGCCAGTACAAGGGCGCAAGACCCATTCCCACTCCCTCCGCGTCCAAGACCATCGATTTGAGTGCCGGCTACGACCAGTGGAAGGACGTTGCTCCTTACTACGCCGCTTACATCGGCAACACCGAGGACCGTGATGCCCCCGGCTACGGTGATCTGGTTTACACCGAGACCTCGGGCAGAAACGACATCATCGGCGCGCAGATCGCAAGAGACGACGAGTTCGTATACTTCCACGTGGAGTGCGCCGAGAACATCACCCCC
>JAZRFR010000153.1:0-2851 GCA_045643785.1 Eubacteriales bacterium
AGGCCGCCATTGAGCTCAATGGCGGCCTTTTTGTCCATATTTTTCAAAAACAATCAAAGAAATTGTGCATCCTGTACATTGACAAAAGCATCAAAGAGGTTTATAATGAATATAACATGGGAGAAAATCCCTTAAAGGAGAATAATTATGAAAAAAATTCTTTCGACCCTGCTCGCCGTCGTCATGATGATCACAGGTGTGTGCATGTTCGCATCCTGCGACGCCGTTTCGGCCGTATCTGCCATCGCGCAGGCTGACCAGGCACTGGAAAACAATCCCTACTCCGTGACCTTGACCATGGATCTCCGTTGCGACAATCCCCAGATCAACGAGGTTCTGAAGGCCATGAACATGGAGATCCCCGTTACGGTTAACGGTAAGGATCTGACTATGTCCATGACCGCCGAGGTCTATGGCGTTTCCGCTACCGCCACCATGACCATCGTAGACAAGGTGCTCTACTACGATATGTCTGTCCTCGGTCAGGGAATGAAGATGAGATCCGCCCTGACTGAAATGCAGTACGAGGACTTCTTCAAGGACAGCGGCAGCAAGATGCCCGTTGATCCCACCCAGTTCAAGTCCCTGAGCCTGCAGAGCAGCGGCAGCAAGCACGTCATCTCCTGCTCCGGCATCACCTCCGAGGGTCTTACCGCCATGAATGAGCTTCTGTCTGATTCCCTTTCCATGATTGGCGCTTCCGCCTCGGTTGGCGATCTGGCTTTCGTTCTGACCATTTCCGGCGGCAAGTACGAGACCATGGAGCTGAGCGCTGTGTACACCGTTACGGTGGGCGGCCAGACCCACGTGGTCAACATGAAGATGACGGCCAAGTACACCTACGACAACATCCAGCCCATCACCAAGCCCGCCAACGCTTCCTCCTACACCGACGTTCCCTACAGCAACATTCGTGACCTTCTGGGCTGATTTGCCCCATAAAAAAGAGTCTGTCTCAAACGAGACAGACTCTTTTTTTGCGGTTTCGGGGATCAGCGTCCGCCTCTGTGGCCGCCGCCTCCACCGTGACGGCTACCTCCGCCGCCTCCGCCGCTGGATCGGGGCACGTAGGTACGGGTGGTGTATTCCCGCACGAAGGAATCCTTCTCCTTCGTCAGCTCCAGTTTGGCAAAATGCTCCAGGGGATAGTCCACCGACGCGCGCTTCTTCTTATAGGAGGCCACCACGCCCGCGCAGACCGCCAACCCGATGACCATAGCAATGCCCGCGGATATGACGATGATCAGTGCTATGGGCGCACCCAGACGGCCCTCGAAGGCCTTGGCAGACAGCTCAAAGAAGGCCTTGGCGCCGTCGTGGAGCTCTCCGCCCTTCAGGTTATAGTAAACGTCGGAATCGTCCAGTATGTAGTTGACTTCCTTCTGGTTGATGTCGTAGTTGGCATCTCCGTAGGTGTACATATTGTAGTAGTAGGTGCGGTTGAATTCCTCGTAGGTCACCACCAGCAGTACCGCATCGGTTCCTTTAAGGTTCTGCACACGAGTGCAGTAATCGTCACCGTAGAAATCGTCGTACCGATTCTCGGCCACGTAGGTAGCAAAATAGAATTCCACTCCATACTCCGACGAAAGCTCGTCCATGCGAGCGGCCAGGCTCGCCGCTTCGCTCTCGGTCAGCATGCCCGAGGGATCGTAGACGCGGGTCTCCTTAGCGGCGGCGGAAAATGCAAGGACGACCACCAAACACAAAAGGGTCAGCAGGAGGACGGCGCTCTTTTTCAGTACAGCATATTTCATCAGAACAGCACACCTCCGATCAGCGAGAGTAGCGCGGTCGCCGGAGCGGCGATGGCACCCAGAAGTATGGCCAGCTTGGGGTAACTGACGGGAAGCTCGCCGTAGATCTTGCCTGTGGAGGCGTTGATGGCGAAGGTATAGACCTTGTCCTTTTGGGTGTACGTTAAGACCCAGATGGGCAGAAGGGCGTATTCCCAGTGACTCTGCTTAATGTCCACCTTGATCTCGGTGGGATTGAGGGTGGTATACCCGCCCGTGACGGTGCGGCGGAGCAGTTCTGCGGTGTAGGTATGCATCCGTTCCCGCACCTCCTCGGAGAGGGCATCTCGCTCGATGTCCCGCTTCTTGGCCAAAAAGCCCGACAGGTAGGGCATGGAGAAATCGGTCAGTTCCTCAGAGGGATAGGGCAGAACACCCTCCAGCATCTTTTTGTCGGCGTCCGACAAAGCGCAGGTCACGATATCCTCGAAGTGGATCTCACCCGCGCGCTCGACTTTATAGACCTTGGTTTCGGTATATTTATAGTCTCCCATATGCCAGGAGCGGATCCGCGTGGCATCGAAATCCGTCGCGCCCTTGGCATCCGCGTCGGTGACCCAGAAGGGATAGTAGACACCTTGGATCTGCTCGGCGTGGGCGCGGGACTTGAAGGCTCCCGGAAGGAACCATTTGGATTTGCACCATTTGAGGAAGATGTCCTGCGCTTCGGCCTTGGTAATGCGGAAAGGCACTACCTTGTGGGGCTGCAGCTGCCCCGAAAGCCGTCCTGCGTGGACGACGGGATTGTGGCAGTAGTAGCAGTAGTCGGACACGGTGTTGTCGTCGGCCACTACCTCGGCGCCGCAGTTGGGGCAGGTGAACAGGTTCATCTGCTCGCAGTACGCTTCGCCGTCGGCGGCTTGCTTTTGCGCGGCCTCGGCCGCGCCCGAGCCCGA
Source organism: Eubacteriales bacterium (assembly GCA_045643785.1). GTDB lineage: Bacteria > Bacillota > Clostridia > Oscillospirales > CAG-272 > CAMEON01. Next base: position 2,693 of record JAZRFR010000153.1, read on the forward strand.
TAGCTCTGCCTCGTCAAACTCGGACAGGCAGAACTCGCAGGCAAATTTTTGCTTCTCGGGGTCAAAGCCCAGACCCGCCCCGCAACAGGGGCATTGGTAGGCTATAGCATTCTGTGTGGTCATATGTACTTCCCTTCTGAAGGATGAGGGGGACTACAG
>JAZRFR010000154.1:0-5266 GCA_045643785.1 Eubacteriales bacterium
TTAGGAGGTCTTGGAACCCTTTTTCAAAAGGGTTCCAAGTGGGGGTCAAGGGGGTGAAGCCCCCTTGCGCTCTGCTATTTTTCTAATTATGCAATCGGCTACCGACTATACCACCAAAGGAGACATACCATGAAGATTACGTTTCTCGGCACCAGTCACGGCATCACCGAAAAGAACCAATTCTGTTCCTCCGCGCTGATCAGCACGGGAGGGAAGCACTATGTCGTTGACGCAGGCGCGCCCGTGCTGACCCTGCTCAAGAATCACGATATTCCCCTCACCGACGTGGCGGGCGTGTTCATTACCCACTCGCACCACGACCATTTCATGGGGCTCTGCACCCTGACCCAGCAGATCAACGAGTTCTCCCAGTTTGCGGACGTAGCCTTTCCCGTATACGTCCCTGACGCCGAGGAGTATCACCGCATGTTCGCCTTCATTTTTGGCGACCCCGCCTTCCACGGGCGGCTGGCCTACACCGTCTACGGCGGCCTGACCGATCCCCACGGCGACCGCGCCCGCCGCGTATCTGCCGTGATCTTTGACGACGGCAACCTCAAGGTCACCGCCATCCCCGTGGATCACTACAAGAACGCCCACGCATTCCTGCTGGAAGCCGAGGGCAAGCGGGTGGTGTTTACCGGCGACCTCGTCACCGACATGCCCGACTACCCCGCCGTCATCACCGAGACCGAAACGGATCTGGTGGTTACCGAGGGAGCCCACACCAAGCTCAATAAGCCCGAGGTCATGGCGCTGCTCAAATCCAGCCGCACGCAAACCTTGGTTATCACCCACCGCTACGACAAGTTCAACACCGACGAGATGGTGAATGAACTGGTGGCGTATACCAAGGATAAGTTTGAGACGGTACTGGCTTTTGATGGCATGATTCTGGAAATCTAAAAAGAATACCGCACACCCGAGAGGTCATCCTCCCGCGTGTGCGGTATTTTCATCTTAAGAGCGATCAATCTGCCTCGGTCGCCGCAAAGATCTCGTCCTTCACCCACTTCTGGAGCGCGGCCACGGTCTCGGGCGCCTGTTTACCAACAGGCTTGCCGTCGATCTCCACGCAACGCAGACCGGGCGCGGAGGAGGAGGAGATCAGGACTTCCTTGGCGTTCATAAGCTCCTCCACCGTGAAGGGGGTCTCGTTCACGGGGATTCCCAGAGCATGACAGGCGGTGATGAGGTGGGCGCGGGCAATGCCGGGGAGGATGAGATTATCCAGAGGGGCGGTCTGGAACTCGCCCTTCTCGTTGATGATGTGGACGTTGGAGGGGGCGCACTCGGTCACGCGCGTGGGCATCGCCACGCGGGTCGGCATACCGACGGGCATGCCGCCAACGAACTCACCGCCGCAACCGCTCTGGCCGGGGGTGCGGTACAGAATGGCCTCGTAGACCCCTGCGCGGGCGGCCTCCTGGCTGTACATGACCGCGGGGAGGAGGTTGAGTGTCTTGATGTGACATTGATGGAAGCGGATATCCTCGCGGAGGATGGCCTTGACCTCCATTCCGATATCCTTGATGGCCATAGGCTTCAGCACCACCCAGAAATTGCCCACCATGTCCTCGGGATAGGTGTGGTTGCGGGGCTGGGTGCCTCTCGTGATCTGGAAGTAGACCTGCTGCTCGGGATCGTCCACCTGATTCACCAGATCGCGGATGAGGGAAGCCATCTCCGCCTTCTCCATGGGGATCTTGATGTCTACCATAGCCGCGCTGCGGAAGAAGCGGTCGATGTGTTCCTCCAGGGCAAACACCTTGTGGTTGCGGGTGAAGGTGGCCTCGTAGACGCCGTCACCGAAGTAGTTGACTCTGTCGTTGAAGGGGACAGTCAGCTCATCGAGAGTGCCGATCTTGCCGTTGTAGTAGCCTAAATTCTGCATAAATCAAATGCCTTTCTCGGGGGGATCCCCGCGCTGAAAATGATGAAATGACGATGGCTTTGGGGCGCACGTTCGTGAAGGGAAAGCTTCACGGCTCGTACGCCCCGAGGGGTCAGGATTTCTTTTTTGTGAATACCACCAGCTTGCTCAGCACGTAGTTGGCGATGATGACCAAAACGGCGGCGATGAGCTTGGCGATGATGCCGGGAGTCAGAGCGATGCCCAGAATGACGGGAGGCGTGACGATCCACAGCGCCAGAAGCAGGGTGCAACCGTAGGTGACGCCCAGATCCAACAGGAAGGAGGCCACGCGGGAGCCCGCAAAGAGGACGAGCTGACGCCAGAAGGTATCCTTGGAGCGATCCGCCTCGGTAAAGACCCACTTGCGGTTGGTGAAGAAGGCGAACAGTACGGCGGCGACCCATTGGATGACCTGGGCGATGACGTAGACCGTAATGTAGGTGCCTGACGTCTCGTTGTCCATGGGGATCTGCAGAAGATGCTCTGCGCCCGCCATGATGAGGAAGTAGGTACCGAAGCCCACCACGGTGGTCAGTACGCCGAAAATGAGATACATGATGATCTCGCGGTATTTGTTGAACAATTCCTTCATGAAGCTTTCCTTACTCGTTGATCTTATAGGTCGTGCCCTGGGGGGTGTCGATGAGAGTCACACCCTTGCTTGCCAGCTCGTCGCGGATGCGGTCAGCCTCGGCGAAGTTCTTCTCCTTCTTGGCGGCCTTGCGGGCGTCGATAGCGGCAAGGATCTCGGCCACGAAGGGATCGGCGGCAGCGGCAGCGCGCTCGGCCTCAGCGGCGGCCTGTTTAGCGGCCTCGGCGGCGGCACGCTCGGCGGCCAGCTTCTCCCGCAGGGTAGCGGCGCGGTCCAGGAGACCTACGGACAGAACGGTATCGAAGTCGGCCAGCACAGCCAGCTTGGTAGCGTCGTTGACCTTGGCCTTGAGTACGTCGTAGATGGCGGTGACGGCCAGAGAGGTGTTGAGGTCATTGTCCAGCGCCTTGACGAAGCCCTCCTTGAGGGTGGCGGCGGCGGTCTCGTCAACCTCGCCTGCCTCGGGATTCAGGGCGGCGATGCGATTGATGAGCTTATTGTAGGCATCGGCGGCGTTGTCCATGTTCTCCCAGGAGAAGACCAGGGACTTGCGGTAGTGGGACTGGAGGCAGAAGAAGCGGTAGACCATGGGATCGTAGCCCTTCTCTTCCAGCAGGGAGACGGTGAGGAACTCGCCCTTGGACTTGGACATCTTGCCGCCCGTGGTGTTCAGGTGGAGAACGTGTACCCAGTATTTGCACCAGGGATGGCCGATATACGCCTCGGACTGGGCGATCTCGTTGGTGTGGTGGGGGAATGCGTTGTCGATACCGCCGCAGTGGATATCCAGATGCTCACCCAGATACTTCATGGAGATACCCGAGCACTCAATGTGCCAGCCGGGGTAGCCCACGCCCCAGGGAGAGGGCCACTTAAGCTCCTGATCGTCGAACTTGGACTTGGTGAACCACAGCACGAAGTCAGCCTTATTGCGCTTGTTGTCGTCGGCTTCCACGCCCTCGCGGACGCCCACGTCCAGATCCTCCTCCTTGAAGTCGTTGAAGATGTAGTACTTCTCCAGCTTGGAGGTGTCGAAGTAGATGTTGCCGCCTGCCTCGTATGCGTAGCCCTTCTCGATGAGGGTCTCGATGAGGTGGATGTACTCGTCGATGCAACCCGTGGCGGGCTGAACGATGTCGGGGGTCTTGATGTTGAGCTTTTCGCAGTCGGCAAAGAAGGCGTCGGTGTAGAACTTGGCGATCTCCATGACGGGCTTCTTCTCGCGGCCCGCGCCCTTGAGCATCTTGTCCTCACCCTCGTCGGCGTCGGAGGAGAGGTGTCCCACGTCGGTGATGTTCATGACACGGGTGACGTCGTAGCCGGCGTAGCGGAGGTACTTCTCCAGCACGTCCTCCATCATGTAGGTGCGGAGGTTACCGATGTGGGCGAAGTGGTAGACCGTAGGGCCGCAGGTGTACATGCTTACCTTGCCGGGCTCGTGGGGGATGAATTCTTCTTTCTTATGGGTTGCGGAGTTGTAGAGTTGCATGATGTTGCCTTTCTATATCAGCGTATATGATTTATAACAAATTGGCCAATTTTTTTGCGGCGTACATCGCCCTTGCCGCGTGGGCGAGCCGTACCGAGCGGTCGGCGGGAAGGTCGGAGGTCTTGAGCTCCAGGTTGATGCATTTGTTGGAGGTGGTCAAGAACTCGCAGAGGCGGAGTCCTTCGGCGGCGTCCTCCCAGTCCACGGCACCGCCCAGGGGCGTGCTTTCGGGGCAATCGAAGGGGATGCGGTGGGAGTCTCTCACGCCGTCGTTGTCGTGGATGTGGAGACAGCGCACCTTGCCTCGGAGCTTTTCCAGCTGGACGGATTGGCAGAGTCCCGTGAGGTTGGCGTGGCCGAAGTCCCAACACACCATGGCGTCCAGCCGTTCGGCCAGCTCCAGAATATCGGCGGCGGTACTGCCGTAGACGGCCTCGGAGGGATGGGTGGCGTAGGGCTTGCCCGTCATGTTCTCGATGCAGAGGGTGATCCCAAGCTTGCCCGCCAGCTCGCGGATGGGCATGAGGAATCGCAGGTTTTCGGAAAGCCACAAGTCCCGACATCGACGGCTTTCATGGCGCACGATGGGGTGGATCACCGCGTCGGGGATCTTCAGCATGGCGGCTATACGCAGGCCTGCCGTAATCTCTCGGGAGAATCGTGCCATGGCGGCGCTGTCGTCGGGGCTTGGCATAAAGAAGGGCAGGTGACACATGGGGATGGTCAAGCCCTTGGCCGCGGCTTGGTTGCCGAAGCTGTACAGCACCGAGCGAAGGATGTCGTCGCCGTCGGGCTCCAGCTGATCCAGGGACAGATCCACTCCGTTAAAACCCGCGTCTGCAAAGAACTGCGCGGCGGATGACAGGGAATACTTGCTCCCCTCCGACGTATAGGCGTGGTAGCGGGTGGGGGCGGTGATAAAGACGCGCTCGCCGCTGTTCGTGAGAATTCCGTTGGCCATAGAGGCATCCTCCTTTCGGTTGAAATTATAATCCATATTATTATAGCACGAAATCGAGCGTTTGTCAAATGGTTTTAGGATATAGACGGCTTTTTTACAAAAAAATTCTCGGTATTTGCAGAGGTTGCCGTGGGATACTATGGGTGGGGGCGATAAATTGGAGTTTAGCGGGCTGTAAATGGATGCCGTAGGGGCGGGTTCCCTATCCGCCCGCCCACGTCCCAAAACCATGTGTGCCCTGGCCTTTTGGAATCACCGGCGGGTATGGGATCCCCCCCCCCAAGCCGCATCCCCACCCCCTGCCCAACC
>JAZRFR010000155.1:0-1638 GCA_045643785.1 Eubacteriales bacterium
CTTTTTCTTTCACTTTTTTACTACTTTAAAGTATTCTCACATTTTTTGAAAAATTTCACAAAAAAGAGTTGTCAAACCCAAAGCATTGTAGTATAATCGTATAAAACGAACGGAGTTCGTTTAAAATTTTTGTGCAAAATATCCTATTTCCCGTCTTTTTGCTATGGAAAATGGCCAAAGACGGGGGAGGGTTATCAGAAAGGGCGTGCATCCATGAAAAACTACAATGCAAAAACCATCCGTAATGTGGCTCTGACGGGCCATGCCGGTTCGGGTAAGACCAGCCTCGTCGAGGCCATGTATTACCTGGCCTATCAGGCGGACCGTTTGGGCAAGATCGCGGATGGCAACACCGTCAGCGACTTCGATCCCGAGGAAATCCGCCGCAAGGTGTCGGTTTCTACCTCTCTCGTTCCCGTAGAGTGGAAGAACACCAAGCTGAACGTGCTGGATACTCCCGGCTTGTTCGACTTTGTGGGCGGTCTGCGCGAGGGTATTCGTGCCGCCGGTAGTTCGGTCATCGTCGTTTCCGGTAAGAGCGGTCTGACCGTCGGCGCCGAAAAGGCGTTTGCCGCCGCGCAGAAGAAGGGCATCGCCACCATCTTCTTTGTGAATAAGCTGGACCGCGAGAGCGCGGATTTCTATAAAGTGTTTGAGGACCTGAAGGGCAAGTTTGGTCCTATGGTCTGTCCTATGGTGGTTCCCCACGTGGTGGATCATAAGGTGCAGTGCTACGTCAACCTGTTGGAGTACCGTGCCTATACTTATGAGGATGGCAAGGCCAAGCAGGTTCCCATCCCCGATATGGGTCACCGTCTGGAGGGTCTGCGCACCGCTATGAACGAGGCAGTCGCCGAGACCAGCGAGGAGCTGATGGAGAAATACTTCTCCGGCGAGGAGTTCACCCCTGACGAACTGATCCAGGGCATCGCCTCCGGTGTTCGTCGCGGCGAGATCGCTCCCGTCTTCTGCGGTTCTGCCCAGGAGCTGGAGGCCATCGACCAGCTGCTGACCGGTCTGCTGTGGCTGGCTCCCTGGGCCGAGTCTGTGGCAGGCGAGATCGGCACCGATGCCAACGGCGATCCTGTTGAGCTGGAAGTGGACGAGAACGCTCCCGCCGTTGCCACCGTCTTCAAGACCGTGGTTGACCCCTTCGTGGGCAAACTGGTTTACTTCAAGGTTATCCGCGGCAAGATCGTGCCGGATATGGCTCTGCTGAATACCCGCACCGGCGAGACCGAGCGTTTGGGTAAGCTGTTCTACGTCCGCGGTAAGAAGCAGGAAGAGGCTCCTTACATGGGCGCCGGTGATATCGGTGCTGTGGCTAAGCTGGTCAACACCGGCACCGGCGACACCCTGTGTGCCCCCAGTTGCCCCGTGACCCTGCCCGGCGTTCCCTTCGATCTGCCTTGCCTGTCCCGCGCGGTGAACACCACCAAGAAGGGCGACGAGGAGAAGGTTGCCACCGGTCTGGCCCGTCTGTGCGAAGAAGATCCCACCATCAAGGTGGAGAAGAACACCGAGACCGGCGAGCTGATTCTCTCTGGCTTGGGTGAGCAGCATTTGGATATCATCATCTCCCGCCTGAAGGCGAAGTTCGGCGCCGAAGTTACCCTGACCGAGCCGGAGGTTGCCTAT
>JAZRFR010000156.1:0-2478 GCA_045643785.1 Eubacteriales bacterium
GTGAGCATATGGTCAAGGAAACCGCAGCCCGAGTTGATCTCGGAGATGCCCGACCCGTCCAGATTCAGGGTCAGGGAGATGTCGGTCTCGGCGGACTTGCCGTTGATGGTGGAAGTTCTCATGAAGTTACTCCTTTGGGAAAGGGATGGGATATGAATGCAAAATGCAAAATGCAAAATGCAAAATTGGGGAACGGAAGGCGGCGCGGCGAGTGTTTGCCAAAAACCATCTTCCTATAGGGGGCAATACTTTTTCGGGTGTAATTCTATGAACAGATTACCATGAAATAGACTTTTGTGTAAGCAAAAGTCTTCATCAATTTTGCATTTTGCATTCTGCATTTTGCATTTCAAATATCACTGCCCTGCAAGAATATCCGCAACGGTGGCGATCAGCGCCTCCATCTGCTCTCTCGTGCCGATGGTAATGCGGTTGTAGTCTGTGATCTCTGCCTTGCTGAAATGCCGCACCAGAATGCCGCGGCGCTTCAGCTCCAGGTAGAGCTTTTCACCGCCCATCTTGTCGGTTTTGGCGAAAACGAAGTTGGTCAGAGAGGGAAGCACCTCGAAGCCGAGCGCCTCGAGAGCCTCGGTGGTGTACGCCCGATTGTCCATGATGGTGCGGCAGTTCGCCATATAGTAATCGTTATCGCACAGAGCCGCGTACCCCGCCGCCGCCGTCATGCGGTTGACGTTGTAGGGGTTGGTGGAGTAGCGAACCGTGTGCAGGTCGGCGATCAAGTCCCTGTGGCCGATGCCGAAGCCCAGCCGTGCCCCCGCCAGGGAGCGGGACTTGGAAAAGGTCTGGGTGACCAGGAGATTGTCGTACTTGTCCACCAGCTTGACCGCGCTCTCGGCGCCGAAATCCACGTAGGCCTCGTCGATGATCACCACCCCGTCGGGGTTGGATTTTACGATGGCCTCAATCTCGTCGAGGGTGAGGCAAAGACCCGTGGGGGCGTTGGGGTTGGCTATGACAATGGTTTTTCCATTGAGATTCAGGTAGTCGCGAAAGTCCACCGAGAAATCCTCCTTGAGGGGGATCTCGGTATAGGGGATGCGGTTCAGCTCGGCAAATACGGGGTAGAAGCCGTAGGTGATTTCGGGGAACACAAGGGGGCGATCCTCGTCGGCAAAGGCCATGAAGGCGAAGTTCAGCACCTCGTCCGAGCCGTTGGTGAGGATCACCTGCTCGGGGGCAACCCCGTAGAGGGAAGCCAGCTTGTCGGTCAGCTCGCGGCAGGTGGGATCGGGGTAGAGCTGGAGCCGTCCCGCCTCGACCGTGACCGCCTCGATGACGGCGGGGGAGGGAGGGAAGGGGGACTCGTTGGTGTTGAGCTTGATATACTGCATATCCCGCGGCTGCTCGCCGGGGGTGTAGGGGGTCAGCTTGTCAAGCCTGTGGGTGAAAAAGCGGCTCATGCTTCGTCCCCCTCGAAGCGGACGGTGGCGCTTCTGGCGTGGGCGGAAAGTCCTTCCTTCTCGGCGAAGTAGGCCACCTTGTCGGCCACCCCCGCCAGTGCCTCGCGGGTGTAGTAGGTGAACTGGGATTTTTTCACGAAATCATCCACCGACAGAGGGGAGGAGAACCGTGCCGTGCCGCTGGTGGGCAGGGTGTGGTTGGGGCCTGCGAAGTAGTCGCCCAGAGCCTCGGGGCAGTACTTGCCCATGAAGATGGAGCCCGCGTGCTTGACCTTGTCCAGATAGTCGAAGGGGTTGTCCATGCACAGCTCCAAATGCTCGGGGGCGATCTCGTTGGCGATATCGATGGCCAGCATGAGATTGCCTTCTGCCACAATGATTTTTCCGTTCTTGTCGATGGACTCGCGGGCGATGTCGGCGCGGGGGAGCAGGGGGATCTGGCGCTCCAGCTCGGCGGAGACCGCCTCGGCCAGCTCATAGGTATCGGTGACCAGAACGGCAGAGGCCATGCGGTCATGCTCGGCCTGGGAAAGCAGGTCGGCGGCCACGAACCTCGGGTTGCAGGTGGCGTCCGCGACCACAAGGATCTCGCTGGGGCCTGCGATCATGTCGATGGAGACACGGCCAAAGACCTGCTTTTTGGCCTCGGCCACGTAGGCGTTACCGGGGCCTACGATCTTGTCCACCCGGGGCACGCTCTCGGTGCCGTAGGCCAGCGCGGCCACGGCCTGGGCGCCGCCCATCTTGAAGATGCGGGTCACCCCTGCCACCTTGGCGGCGGCGAGGATCACGGGATTGACCTTGCCCGATGCCGAGGGAGGGGTCACCATGACGATTTCGGAACAGCCCGCGATTTTGGCGGGGATGGCGTCCATCAGCACGGTGGAGGGGTAGGCGGCGGTGCCGCCGGGGACGTAGAGTCCCACCTTCTCGATGGGGGTCACCTTCTGACCTACCACCACGCCGTCTTTTTCGCTGATGATGAAGCTGTTGCGAACCTGCTTTTCATGGAAGGCGCGGATGTTGACAGCGGCCTCTCTGAGAATGTCCAGAAACT
>JAZRFR010000157.1:0-5522 GCA_045643785.1 Eubacteriales bacterium
TTAAAGTTTTTGGGAGTCCAGAACCCTTTTTTCAAAAAGGGTTCTGGTGGGGTGCAGGGGTGAAACCCCTGCTCGATAAACTCCAATTTATCCGTAAATCTCCTTAAAAATCGGCTCCAGCGCCGCGGCGACGCAGGCAAAGCCAAGATCGTTGGGGTGACAGCCGTCCACGCTGCCGCCGTCGCCGCCGAAGATGGCAAAGATCTGCTCGCCGTCCACGAAGTAGACGTTCTCGCCGCGGGATTTGGCACGGGCGTAGGTGGCCTTGACCACCTCGCGGCGGGCAACCTCGTCGGGGTTGTAGCGGATACCGGGACGGGTGATGAAGATCACGGGAATATCGGGGTGGGTGGCGCGGATGTTCAAGTACATAGGCTCGTGGGTGGCGGCCAGATGCTCTACCGTGGGAGCGTTGTGATCGTAGGCGTAAACGAAGGCCGACATGGGCTGGGATGCGATGTAATCCGAGATGGCCTGCTCACCGCGGGCGCTGCCCGAGAAGCCCAGATTGCGGAAGTCCACGCCAAACTTGCGGGAGAGGATATTCGGATAGTTGTTGCCGGGTCTGGAGGCGCATCCGCCCTGGGTAATGGAGGAGCCGTAGTAGACCGTGGGGGGCAGGTCGCGGTAGGGGGCGGCGGGCTCTACCGCAGCATCGGGGGAGAGGCCGATCCACAGCTCCTCAATGCCGCCGTAGAGGGGGAGGTTGAGGAGGACATCCTTCATCCCTTCAACGGGAAGCCAGACCATGTTGGTATAGCCGCGGTTCTCGGTCATCTTGATAGCGGCGTCGTTCCCTCCCTCGGTCATGCAGGAGGCGTAGTAGCGGTATTCACCGGCAAAGCCGAGGTACACGTCCAAGCCTGCCGTGCCCACCAGGGTCATGTGGGGCATGAGGCCCACACCCGAGAGCTTAACACGAACGGCCAGATGGGGGGAGGTGGTTTTGAAGCGCACGCGGCCGCCCGAGGTGTGGAGGTTGAGCCAGCGGACGCCCTCGTTGGTGGCATCGGCAACCTCTTGGGGGATGCGGTGGTAAGGGGTACCGTCGTAGGGATTACAGAGGCCGTGGACGGAAAAGGGCTCGTCCAGAGCGTTGCGAAATACCAGCGGCAGGTCGCAGACGGTCTCCACGGCTAAATTCTTGTCAATTTCGGAGATGGATTTGGACATGGTAGGATCTCCTTCCGCATAAAGATGCTGTTTTTCACGTAAAAGCACAAAATTTCATTGATAATAGTATAGCATATTCTTGATTTTTTTGCAAGAGTGTGGTATAATATTTTATCCGAATAAAGAACGGATGTGATCAATCCTTCCCCGAAAGGAGTAACATTGTCATGACAGATCATCTACATACAACCGGCTCGGTGGTACTGGGCATAGACGTGGGCGGCAGCACCACCAAGATCGTGGGCTTCCGACACGAGTCCGACGGCAGAAGAACCCTCATGCCCCCCCTGTTCGTGCGGGCGACCGATCCCATCACCTCCATCTACGGCGCCCTGGGGCGCTTCACCACCGAAACCCGCCTGTCCCTTTCGGACATCCGCCGCGTCATGATGACGGGCGTGGGCTCCTCCCACATGGAGGGGGGGATCTACGACCTGGATTGCCGCGTGGTACCCGAGTTTTCCGGCGTGGGTCTGGGCGGCTTGTACCTGTCCGGTCTCGACGAGGCCATCATCGTCAGCATGGGCACGGGTACGGCCCTCGTACACGCCAAGCGGGACGAGGGGGGCAAGACCTCCATCCACTATCTGGGCGGTACGGGTGTCGGCGGTGGCACCCTCCTGGGTCTGACCAAAAAAATGCTGGGCGTGGACACCATCGCCCACATTGAGCAGCTCTGCGAGGGAGGGGATCTTTCCAAGGTCAACCTCACCATCCGCGACATCTCCAACCAGCACGACCAGTTCCCCCTGGGAGCCAATCTCACGGCGGCCAACTTCGGCAAGCTCTCGGACATGGCAACCAGCGAGGATATCGCCCTGGGACTCTGCAACATGGTAGCCGAGACCATCGCCATGATGGCGGTCTTCGCCGCCCGCGGCCACGGCATCAAGAACATCGTCCTGACGGGCAACCTCACCAACATATCCCCCATCCGCAAGGTGTTCGAGGACCTTGGCGATTCCTTCGGGGTCAACTTCATCATTCCCGAAAACGCCCAGTTCGGCACCGTCATCGGCGCGGCGCTGTACGAGGCATGATCTTTACGCACAAAAAGGGTGTATCTCCGCATTCCGCGGGTACACCCTTTTTTCGTTTATCCTATACGGTTTACCGCTTAGCGCTTACTGCCTCCCCGATCCTTCCGCACACGGAAAAAGAGAGATTTCAATGCCTTTCCGTCAAATGGAATAAGGGGGTAGAGGTAGCGTCTCGTTTCGGTGACGGTAACGTTGGTGAGCAGAAGGATGACAATGCCTACGACCCCCGCGCCGTAGCCCCAGATCCCCCCGATGGCGGTCAGTATGAGTAGCCCCATCCGCATGAATTTAAAGGCATACCCCAGCTCGTAGCTCCGCTGGGTGAAGTTGGCAATGGCCACGAAGGCCATATACAGGATCACCTCGGGGATGAGCCATCCGATATCTACCGCAAAATCACCCAGGATGAGTCCCCCCACCACCGAGAGAGAATTGGAGAGCATACTGGGGGTATTCAGGGAGGCCATCCGCAGGCCGTCGATCATGAATTCCACCAGAAGAAGCTGGGCTATGATGGGGATGCGCCCCGTCTCGGTGGGGATGATGAAGGACAGCCAATTCGGCAACAGGTCGGGGTGGCGGATCAGGAGATACCAGGTGGGCGTGAGGAACAGGGTCAGCCAAAAGACCACGTGGCGCACGATGCGGATATAGGTGCCCGTCAGGGGCGGGAAATAGAAGTCGTTGGTCTCCTGCATGAAGTCGAAGATGGAGGTGGGCAGGATCATGACCTGGGGAGAGGTATCGCAGATGACCAGCACACTTCCCTCCATGAGCTGGGCCGCCGCGGTATCGGGACGCTCGGTGTAGCGGATTTTCGGAAACGGATTGTACCACCGCTTCTTGATGAGCACCTCCGCCAGGGACTCGTGCCCCATGGCCAAAGCGTCGGTCTTCACCGAGGACAGCTTTGCTTTCACCTTATCCACCAAGGCCTTATCCGCCCGATCCTCCATGTAGCAGATGGCGATATCCGTTTTGGAGCTGGAGCCTACACTCACGTAGCTCATGGTCAGGGCAGGATTGCGGATGCGGCGGCGGATGAGGGCGGTGTTGAAGATGAGCGTCTCCACAAAGCCGTCCCGCGCCCCTCGCATGACCTTGTCCCCCTCGGGCTCGGTGGTGTCTCTGGCGGGGTAGGTGCGAGCGTCGACGACCACCGCGCAAGCGCCAAAGGGAGATCCCAGCATGACCGCCGCCCCCGACAGCACCATCTGCACCGCCATAGCGGTATCGGTGATCACATCGGTCTCCACGTAGGGCAGAGCGCGGGCGCAGAAACGGAGGGCGGCGGCGGTATGGGGCGCCTCGGTGGGATTCCCCAGGCTTCCCTGCCCGTCCTCGGTGGGCAGAGTCATGCCGTCCAGGGTCAAAAAGGACATCATGAGCTTCATCATGACGGTGTCCTTGATGAAGCCGTCGATGTAGTAGAGGGTCATTTCGTCCTTGCCGATCTTGAGGGGCTTTTTGATGAGGTCGAAGTTTTCGGCCACGCGGAAAATGCCGTCCAGGAGGGCGACGTTGTCGGCGTAAGAAGCGGTCAGGGGTGGGTAGACAGAGGATTTTTGTTCCATGGCAAACCTCCAAAATGGTATTACGGTTAGTATATCCCCATGCGTGTAAAACATGCAAATTGGAGTTTAGCGGGCTGACGCCGCTCTCCAAGACCCTCCCCTTTGGGGAGGGGGGACCGCGGAGCGGTGGGTGAGGCTTGTCCGAAAACATGTTATTTGCCAATGGTTTTTACCTCATCCACCATCCTCAGGATGTTCCCCCTTCCCCAAAGGGGAAGGTCGGGGAACGGGGGGACGAACCCACCGACAAACCCAAATTTTCAAACCCCCTTGACCTTTTCCCCCATTTGTTATATAATAGAGTCATCCCCTCCCCGAAAGGAGCCCATCATGAAAACCATTCGTCTGTTCGATGAGAATAGCCACCTCTATACCTTCACCGCCACCGTCCTCTCTGCCGAGGCAGGCAAGTCCCCCGATATTCTGTATGTCATTCTCGACGCCACGGCCTTCTTCCCCGAGGGAGGCGGGCAGTACGCCGACCCCGGAACCCTTGCGGGCTGTCCCGTCACCGATGTGCAGGAGACGGGAGAGACGATTATACATACCGTCGATATCTCCCACCTGAACGGTCAGCCCCATCCCTTCACCGTGGGCGCAACGGTCACGGGTGAGGTAGACCCCGCCACCCGCCTGGCGCGGATGCAAAACCACACGGGGGAGCACATCATCTCGGGCATCGTCCACCGCCTCTACGGCTACAAAAACGTGGGCTTCCACCTGGGGGATCGGGGAGACACCCCCGACGTGACTCTGGATTTCGACGGGGTGCTGACCCGCGAGCAGCTCAACGCCATTGAAGACGAGGCCAACGCCATCGTCGCCGCCTGCCTCCCCGTAAAAGCCTACTACCCCGCCCCCGAGGAGCTTGCGGCCATGTCCTACCGCGCCAAGCTGGATCTGACCGAAGGGGTGCGTATCGTGCAGATCGGGACGGATGACGATGTCAAGGATCGCTGCGCCTGCTGTGCCCCCCACGTGGACAACACGGGGGAGATCGGCCTCATCAAGATGCTGGACTTCATTCATTACAAGGGCGGTGTCCGCATCCATATGCTGGCAGGCTCCTGGGCGCTGGCTGATTACCGCCGCCGCTATGCCGCCGTGGCCACCATGGCCGCCGCTATGTCGGTCAAGCAGGAGGACGTGACGGTGGGCTTTGAGCGCCTACAGGCCGAGATCGAGGACAAGAAACGCATCATCGCTACCCTACGCGGTAAGCTGGAGGAGCACACCATCGCCGCCATTACCCCCACCGAGGGCAGTCTCTGCCTCTTTGATGAAGGGCTGGAAGCCCTGGAGATGCGCCGTCTCCTCAACCGCGCCGTGGAAAAGTGCGGGAAGCTCTGCGGAGTGTTCTCGGGCAACGATACCGACGGTTACCGCTACGTCATCGGGCGCGGGGATGCTTCCATTGACCTGAAAAAGCACGTAAAAGACATCAACACCGCCCTGTCGGCTCGCGGCGGCGGATCGTCGGAAATGCTGCAAGGATCCTGTACAGCCAAGAGAGCCGAAATCGAAGCGCTTTTTGCCGATTATTAAGAAGCAAATTGGGGTTATAGGGGAACGGGAGAACGCCAAAGAGGAACTTCTTGAAAGAAGTTCCTCTCTGGACTCTCTTCAAGAACTTTCAAAAAAGATATTGATAAATAACCTTTTTTGAAAGTTTTGAGGATTCTTAAGGAACTTTTTCAAAAGTTCCTTAAGCGGGGTCCAGGGGCAGAGCCCCTGG
>JAZRFR010000158.1:0-1899 GCA_045643785.1 Eubacteriales bacterium
GAGCGGCGGGAATACGCCCGCAGCTTCGGCTTACATACCTACGAGAGTTTGGAGGATGTGCTGGCGGACGACAGCATCGAGATCGTGCTGGTCGCCACCCCCAACGACGTCCACCATCCCATCGCTATCGCGGCGCTTCAGGCGGGCAAGCACGTCATCTGCGAAAAGCCGGTGACCCTGAATGCCAAGTTGCTCACCGAGATGCTGGAGGCGGCGGACGCGGCGGGCAAACTGCTCACCGTCCATCAAAACCGCCGCTGGGGTCGCGGCTACCGCATCGTCCATCAGATTTTGGACGAGGGCATCTTGGGCGAGGTGTATCGCATCGAGTCCCGCGTCCACGGCGCCCACGGCATCCCCGGCGATTGGCGGCAGGATCCCGAGCAGGGCGGCGGTATGGTGTACGACTGGGGCATTCACCTGTTGGATCAAGCGATGATGTTGTTCCCCGACGCCAAGATTTCCTCGGTATACGCCACCCTCAATCACGTCACCAATACCGAGACGGACGACGGCTTCTTCGTGGATCTGCTGTTCGACAACGGCATCCATTATATCGTGGAGGTGGGTACCAGCCACTTCATCACCCTGCCCCGCTGGATGGTGATGGGACAGGACGGCACCATGCTGCTGGATAATTGGGGCCTGGAGGGTAAGATCGTCTGCGCCCACGGCGAGGACGATACGGATGTGACCCCCGTGGTTACCGCGGCCGGCCTTACCAAGACCATGGCACCCCGTCGGGAGGATACCATTAAGACGTTGGACATTCCCGATATTTGGCCCGACCTCGGCGAGTATTATCGCAACATCACCGCCTGCTTGGAGGGACGGGAATCCCCCATCGTCACCCCCGACCAGATGCTCCGCGTGATGCGGCTCATCGAGGCGGTGTTCGCATCGGCTCGCACGGGCGAGGTCATCCGCTTCGAAATTCCCTTAGAACCTTAAAACTCGGAAAGGAGTCTTACATATGAAACAATTCCCCATTGCCATTCAGGTCTACTCCATTCGCGATCAAGCGGAGGCGGACTTTGTCGGCACCATGAAGGCCATCAAAGAGATGGGCTACAGCGGTGTTGAATTGGCCGGCACCTACGGTATGACCGCTGTGAAGATCAAGGAGATCCTGGATGAGGTCGGTCTGACGCTGGTCAGCGCCCACTTGGGTGCCGATTTGATGTGGGACGACAACCTGATGGCGGATTACGCCGCCACCGGAATGAAGTACATCGCCGTGCCCTGGTTCCACAAGCCCACCGATCCCGCCTTCCTGGCGGACAACATCGAGAAGCTCCGTGTGCTGGGCGAGCGGTGCAAGTCCTTTGGCTTCACCATGGGCTACCACAACCACGACTTTGAGCTGGAGACCGTCCCCGAGGACGGCCGCTGTGCCCTGGAGGCCTACTACGAGGAGATCCCCGCCGATACGCTGGTCACCCAGCTGGATCTGTGCTGGGTCAAGGTGGGCGGTAAGGATCCCGTGGAATTCTTAAAGCGATTCCCCGGCCGCGCTCCCACCATCCATCTCAAGGACTATGCCGGCGGCAAGACCGATAAGATGTATGCCCTCATCGATTGTGACGACGAGGAGGCCTCCAAGGCCGCCACCGAGTTTGAGCTGCGTCCCGTGGGCTACGGCTGTCAGGACGTCAAGGGTCTCTTGGAGGCCGCCGAAGAGGTGGGCGCCCAGTGGATCATCGTGGAGCAGGACGAGCCCTCCAAGGGAATGGGCCGTATGGAATGCGCCGAGAAGAGCATCAAGTACATTCTGTCTTTAATGAATGAATAAAAGGAGGATACGGTAATGGCAGACATTCAAGATCGTTTTAAGGAAAATCAGGAAGAGCAGGTCATCGATACCGAGAAGAAACTGAAGGTGGGTCTCATCGGCGCCGG
>JAZRFR010000159.1:0-5125 GCA_045643785.1 Eubacteriales bacterium
CCGCAGAACGTCGGTGAGGTCGCGGGAGGTGCGGATGACGTGGGGGGTCTCAATGCCGCCCTTGCAGGCGTGGGTGGGGTGGTGGCAGTCGGATCCCGCCGTCACGGGCTTGCCGAAATGGCGGGCGTAGTCCTCCGCCATGGCGTTGCGGTAGGGCTCGGTCAGGCCGTTGTGGGCCTCGATGCCGAACAGGGGCGTAGGATCCATCACCGTCATATTCACGCGGAAGGGGTGCGCCAGCACCACGCAGGCACCCTCGGGGAGGAGGGCGTTCAGCTCGTCGAGGGAGGTCAGCTCATTGAGGCGAGGAGCGGTGAGGAAGAACTCCTCGTCGCAGCCAAAGACCAGAAAATCGTTGATGCCGTAGGGGGATTTGTCAAACCGCACCTCTGCGCCGGGGAGGACGGTAAAGCCCAGCTTCTCCCCCTCGTTTCGAGCGGCGTAGTAGCCCTTCAGGCGGCGCGCCATGATCTCGCGGTGGGATTTTCCCTCCAGCTCGTCGGCGAACCATTTGTAGAAGGTAGCGAAATAGTGGTCGGTGATGACCATGCCGCTATAGCCGGCGGCGTGGTAGATGCGCACCAGCTCGGCGCCGCTCGCATGGGCGGCCAGGTCGCATTCCGAGGTGTGGGCGTGGAGCTCAAAGAGGGGCATGGGGACTCCTTTCAAATTTCTAACAACGTGTACTTTCTGTCAGATGCGGGTTGACATATATCCACGAACAGGTTTTCAAAATGATTGCTATATACGCCAGTATCGGTCTGAAAACGCTCCGGCAAATAGTTCAAGCGCACCGTGATCTGCCATTCGGTTCCCTGTTTCATAGTAAGAGGTGTTGCAGGCACTTTATCCGTCTCGCGGGGATTACGGCCATCGGCACGGGAATCGTACAGACACACCGACGCGCCGCAAACAGGACAGCGCGCCATTACACAGAGCTGACCGTCCCGAGGTAAGATGAGCGGAGCAAGAATCCCCTTGGTTTGCTTGCCTGTGTGGGACAACTCAAAGACCTCACCACCGCAGGAGCAACGCAAATCCGCCGAAAGAGCGACACCGTTATGCTCCTGTATGTCAGTTAGATTAGATAGGATACGGAGGGGGTTCATAGATACATTCTCCTTTTTCTTATTTGGAATGAGGGGGAAATTTGCAGACTTACACCTATATTGTAGCAGATACCGAAGGATTTTGCAAGGGGGTGGTGCAAAAAAAAGAAAAGGTGCTTTCATGCGAAAGCACCTTTTTCTCTATTACTCGATTACGCGCGGTATACCACGATCCGCAGATCGCAGGTATAGGGCAGACCGTTACCGCCGCCGATGCGCTCTACGCGGGCGTCAATGGAGCGGTCGGGGTACTGGGCGCGGAGGGCGCGAACGAAGGCGACGTCCAAAAATCCGAGGGGCTTGCCCTTCTCGCTGAACACGCCGATGGAGTCCGCCACCTGATGCCGACGCATATTGCGGAAGACCACCCGATCGCCCTTGGTCAAGGCGGACAGGACGCTCTGGCAGGATGCGCCGCGGTTGGCGAAGGTCGTGCCCGTCAGGCGGGTACGCAGGTAGCACTCCGGCACGAGACGGCTGTCCCGATCGATCTTGGCGTACACCGTCTTCTTTTGGGGAACGGTAATCGTCGGAGCGGCCTCGCTTTCAGCAGCCGCATAGACGTGGGCAAGCTCTGCCTCGTACGCGACGCGTTCCTCCTCCGAAGCGAATACAGGGAGCGGCACGCCCACCGGGATGGGGGCTGCCACGCCTCCGCCGAAAACAGGGCTCGCCACGGCACCGGTTTCCACCGGAACGGGAACGTGCTCGGGCTCGGGCTCGGGCAGAATCGCCATGCGACGCACGGGAGAGAGGAAGAGAGCGGCGGCGCCCAATAGAAGCACGACGCCTACGGCCATGAGCAAGAAGCTCATACGAAGATCATAATAACGGGAGATGGCCACGATACTGGTCCCGATTTCCGCGGGATTGGGACGAGGCATCGCCTTCACGGTATTCAAAATTGTTAATGTCGGGAAAATCAGCAGCAGTACGCCCAGAATCGTCAGGACGATACCCCATACGCGTTTCTTCACGGGAAATTCCCCCTTGTCGTATTGTTCCTTCTATTATAACACAAATCCTACGGTCTGTCAAGGGCGGCAGACAATTTTTTATCGCCTATTCCGAAAATTCAAGACGGATCCTTCCCGTCCGTCCTTGCCACGGCGCAGAGGATCACGCTCCTTGCCCCTGCCTCCACCAAAAGGGTCGCGCATCGGTTCAGGGTCGCTCCCGTGGTGCAGAGATCGTCGCAGACCACCACGGTGCGGTCGCGGACTGCCTCGGAGGCCTTGTGGGAGAGCGCGTAGGCAGACGTTGCGTTCCGTGCGCGGCCTTCGGCGTCCAGGGTCTTTTGCTCGGCGCTTCCCCTGTGGGTACGGCGGATCAGAGGGGCAAAGTCACCCTCGCAGGCCACCGCCAGCGCTTTCGCCAGTTCCTTGGCCTGATCGAACCCGTCTCTACTGACGGCGGATCGGCGGCGGGGCGGGTAGGTGAACAGCAGGGGCTTGTCCTCCCCCTCGGGGGCGCGGGTGGGCAGGGTGGCGGCGGCAGACAGCAGGCGGGGTGCCAGGCGTTCTGCCACGAAGCCAAAAGTACGGCGGTCACCCTGATGCTTGATATGGTAGATGAGCCTCTCGGGGATACCGTCGGTTCGGCCGCTGTGGTAGAGGGTGAGGTAGACCAGGCCTCTTGCGGCATCCTGCGCCGACTGCGCGGCGGCCTCGGTCATAGCGGTCTCCCAGGCGGCGCGGCAGAGGGGACAGAAGACCGCCGCAGTACCTGCGGCAGTAAAGGGCTCCATCAGCTCTCCGCACCCCACGCAGGCGGGCGGGAAGAGGAGATTGCGGGCGGCGTTCAGCGCCTTGGACAACCAATTTCGGTTTGTCATCTTACTCATATCTTCCCTCCTTTCAGGTTTTCGGTTCCGTATAAGAAAAGGCGACACAAAGAAATCGTTTCGCATCGCCTTATCGATTCACTTTCGGATTATCGGTTCGCCCCATGATGTAATCCATACTGACACCGTAGTAATCAGCCAGGATCATGAGTGTATCGGTGGGCGGAATCCGCAATCCGTTTTCGTACTTGGACAGAAGTGCCTGTTCAATACCCGTTTCCATCTGTACTTGGAGTTGGGTCTTATCTTTGTGGAAACGCAATTCTTTCAATCGGTTTATCATAACCCTCTCCTTCATCCTTTTTATGACATTTTATCATATTGCATCGCGGTGCGTAATGACATTTTGTCATGAATGCTTGAAGAAGAACAAGTGGTTGTTTTCAAATTTGGGTTTGTCGGGGTGTTATAATCAAACTTTTGTAGGGACAGGCGTCCTCGACTGTCCGTTACTGACCCATCAAGGTTTGTTTTCGGGTCTATGTTATTTGCGGACAGTCCGGAGGCCTGTCCCTACAATTTCATGTGTTTGCGAGATTGCCAACATCCCGCTAAACTGCAATTTACATAAAAAGCAAAAGCCCGCAGAGCCTCTGCCCTGCGGGATTCTGATTACATATTCTGATGGAACTCCGACAGCATCAGCCCGGGATTCTTATCCAGCGCCCAGTCGATCTCGTAGTCGCCCACGAAGACCAGCAGGTTCCTTCCCTTCACGTCCTGCACCCACTTGGTGTTCTGCATGAGGCGGAGGGAGGCGGGGTTCAGCTCGGCGGGGTCGTTTTCGATATAGCGGATGAGCTGGTGGGGGGTGTCGCGCTTGTAGTACTTGACGCCGTACTCGGATTCCATGCGGAACTGCAGCACGTCGAACTGCAGCACGCCGACCACGCCCACGATGACCCGCTCCATACCTGTGCCGGGCTCGAAGAAGATCTGAATGGCACCCTCCTGGGCGATCTGGGTCATGCCCTTGGCGAACTGCTTACGCTTCATGGAGTCGATCTGCTCGATGACAGCGAAATGCTCGGGGGCGAAGGTGGGGATGCCCGCGTACTGGATCTTGGCGCCCTTGGCGCAAATGGTGTCACCAATGGAGAAGATACCGGGATCAAACACGCCGATGATGTCTCCCGCGTAGGCGGTGTCGATGATCTCGCGCTCCTGGGCCATCATCTGCTGGGGCTGGGAGAGCTTGACCGGCTTGCCCGCCTGGACGTGGAAATACTCCTCGCCGCGCTCGAACTTACCCGAACAGATACGCATGAAGGCGATACGGTCGCGGTGTGCCTTGTTCATGTTGGCCTGGATCTTGAAGACGAAGGCGGAAAAAGGCTCATCGAAGGGGGAGATTTCGGTCTCCTCCACGGCGGGGTGAACACTCTTGTGGGACAGGGGAGCCGAGGTCATCTCCAGGAAGCGCTCCAGGAAGGCCTCCACGCCGAAGTTATTCAGCGCCGAGCCGAAGAACACGGGGGAGAGCTGACCGCAGCGCACCTTCTCGATATCGAAATCGAAGCAGGCGCCGTCCAGAAGCTCGATCTGTTCGGTCAAAATCTCTCTTGCGCGCTCACCGATGAGGCTGTCCATCTGCTCGGTGTCATTGATATCGCACTCGATGCCCTTGAGGCGCTTACGACCTGCGTGGCGCTCGTCGAAGGTGAGGATGGACTGGCGATCGCGCTCGTAGACGCCCTTGAACTCCACGCCGCAGCCGATGGGCCAGTTCATGGGGTAGGTGCCGATGCCGAACTCCTTCTCCAGCTCGTCGATGAGGTCGAAGGGATCTCTTGCCTCGCGGTCCATCTTGTTGATGAAGGTAAAGATGGGGATATGTCGCATGGCGCAGACCTTGAAGAGCTTACGGGTCTGGGGCTCGATACCCTTGGCGCCGTCGATGACCATCACCGCGCTGTCGGCGGCCATGAGGGTTCGGTAGGTATCCTCGGAAAAGTCCTGGTGGCCGGGGGTATCCAGGATGTTGATGCAAAAGCCCTCGTACTCGAACTGCATGACCGAGGAGGTGACCGAGATACCTCTCTTCTTCTCGATCTCCATCCAGTCGGAGGTGGCGTGGCGGTCGGAGGATTTGCCCTTGACCGCGCCTGCGGACTGGATCGCGCCTCCGTAGAGGAGGAATTTCTCGGTGAGGGTGGTTTTACCTGCGTCGGGG
>JAZRFR010000160.1:0-2283 GCA_045643785.1 Eubacteriales bacterium
AACCTCGATCTGCTTGCGCCCCGACAGGTAGGCGCCCGTGATGGAATTCTCGTCGGCCGCTACTTCGCCAGGGGTGCCCGCAGACACGACTTTGCCGCCGTGGATGCCCGGGCCGGGGCCAATGTCCACGATGTAGTCGGATTCCTCCATGGTCTCCTCGTCGTGCTCCACCACGATGACGGTGTTGCCCAGGTCGCGGAGCTTTTTCAGGGTGGCGATGAGCTTGGTGTTGTCCCGTTGGTGGAGACCTATGGAGGGCTCGTCCAGAATATACAGCACGCCCACCAAGGCCGAGCCGATCTGGGTGGCCAGACGGATTCTCTGCGCCTCACCGCCCGAAAGTGTCCCTGCCTTGCGGGAGAGAGTCAGGTAATCCAGGCCGACGGAGACCAGGAAGCCCAGCCGTGCCTTGATCTCCTTGACGATCTCCTTGGCGATCACCGCCTCGGAGCCTTCCAGATGGAGACCCGTGATGAAATCCAGCGCGTCCTTGACCGACATGGCGCAAAAGTCGTCGATGTTCAGCCCGCCGACGGTCACCGCCAGCACCATGGGATTGAGGCGTTTGCCGTGGCACTGGGGGCAGGGAGCGTCCTCTACGAATTCCTCGTAGCTGTCGGAGCCGAAGCCGCCCTGACGGATGCGGGACTCCATGATGCCCACCACGCCCTCAAATTTGACGGTCTGATGGGTGGAGCGGTCACCGAAATGGCGGGTGATGGTGTAGGTCTCGTCGCCCGTTCCGTAGTACAGGGCGTTCAGCGCTTCTTTGGAAAAGGTGGAGATGGGCTGATCCATGCGGAAGCCGTGGCGCTTGCCCACTTCTTCAAAGAGAGGGCCGTTCCAGCTCTGGGGGTCAAGGGTCTTGAAGCCGTTGACCTGGATGGCGCCCTCCCACAGAGTCATTTCGGGGTGGGGGATGAGCTTTTTGACGGCAATTCTCTGCATATCGCCGATGCCCGCGCAATGGGGGCAGGCACCTGCGGGGTTGTTGAAAGAGAAGATGCGGGGCTCCAGCTCGCCGAAGGAGATGCCGTGCTCCTCGCAGGCGTAGGTCTGGGAGAAGGACAGCTCCTGCTCGGTTTCTCCGTCGCGGGGGACGGTCAGAATGGTCAGTCGTCCCTCGGCGGCGGCCAGGGCGCTTTCCACTGAGTCGGACAGGCGGGAACGGATGCCGTCGCGCATGACGAGACGATCCACCACGATCTCGATGGTGTGCTTCTTGTTCTTGTCCAGCTTGATCTCTTCGGAGAGATCGTAAATACTTCCGTTCACGCGGACGCGGACGTAGCCTTTTTTCCCCGCGTCGGCCAGCACCTTTTCGTGCATACCCTTTTGGGCGCGGACCACGGGGGACAGTACCATGAAGCGGGGGCCCTCGGGGAGGGTCAGGATCTTATCGATGATCTGATCCACGGTCTGCTGGCGGATCTCCTTGCCGCAAACGGGGCAATGGGGCACGCCCACGCGGGCGTAGAGCAGGCGGAGGTAATCGTAGATCTCGGTGACGGTACCCACCGTGGAGCGGGGGTTCTTGGAGGTGGTCTTCTGGTCGATGGAGATGGCGGGGGACAACCCTTCGATGAGGTCCACGTCGGGCTTGTCCATCTGTCCCAGAAACATACGGGCGTAGGAGGACAGGGACTCCACGAATCGGCGGTGTCCTTCGGCGTAGACGGTATCGAAGGCCAGGGAGGACTTACCCGAGCCCGAAAGCCCCGTCATGACCACCAGCTTGTCGCGGGGGATGGTGACGTCCACGTTTTTGAGGTTGTGTACGCGGGCGCCTTTGATGATGATGGATGTTTGCATATTCGATAACGGTTTCCTTTATTTTGTAGCGATGATAAATCTTAGTTTTTGTGCCTGCTCCTCGGTGAGTTTTCCCTGCTTTCGGCAGAGCTCGATCAGGCTTTCCGTCGCCTCGGCCTCTTTCGCCGTAGGCTTTGCGAAGGAGTAATTGCAGGTGATCACCCACCGTTCCAGCATAGCCGTAGCCTTGCGGGTGAGATGCTCCCCGCCCAGACGCAGGGCGGTCAGAATACCGATGAGTCGCCGCCATTTGCCCGCGCGGGACAGCACCGTCAGGCACCGCACACGGGTCAGCTCGGAGTCGGTCTCGGTCATGATTTCGGTGACCCGCACCCCGTCTGGACAGCCCATTTTGAACAGGAGCAGGGACGCGGTCTTGACCACGCCCGCGCGGGAGTCGGTGAGAGCCTCAGTTAAGGTAGCGGCCACCGATTCCATGTCCTCGGCAGGGGTCAGCCGCACAAGGGCGGT
>JAZRFR010000161.1:0-15751 GCA_045643785.1 Eubacteriales bacterium
GATTTTTCCATTTTACATTTTTTGATTGGAGGACCTACCATTGTCTGACGCAAACGAAAAAGACGTGATCCAAAACACGTCTGACATACCGTCCTCCGACGCACCGCCGGAAGCCGTACCTGCGGCGGAGGAAATCGCGGAGGGTTCCGCCGCGGAAAATCCCGCCGCGGAGAGTTCCGCAGAAAATCCCGTAGAAAATTCCGCAACGGAAACACCCGTGGAGGAAGCACCCGAGGCCGAGACCCCCGAGGCCGAAGCCCCTGCGAAGGCCGCTCCCGCGGCCGGCGCCGTGTCGGGTCTCCTGAAAAAGATCAAGCTCGGGTTCGGAGGAACCTTCTGGCCGGGTATCTTCATCCTGGTCATCCTCCTGATCCTCAGCTTCGTGGTCCTGGGCTTCCGCCTCTCCGACTACGCCAAGCGGGATAACCGCGAGGTTCTGCTCAAGTCCAACATGGACGCCGAAATGGACA
Organism: Eubacteriales bacterium; assembly: GCA_045643785.1. Lineage (GTDB taxonomy): Bacteria > Bacillota > Clostridia > Oscillospirales > CAG-272 > CAMEON01. The sequence continues at coordinate 471 of JAZRFR010000161.1, forward strand.
TCTTCTCGGCCACCTACAAAAACGAGAACGGCGAGATCGTCATTCAGGGCGCAGAGGGCGAGAAGGTCATCGCCCCCGGCGCTTCCGTGGACTACACCGTCCGCCTGCGAAACAAGGACACCACCGCCATTGACTACACCCTCATCGCCGTCGTCAAGACGGTCAACGCCCCCAACGGCGCGGGTCTGGAGATCCCCCTGGAGTTCCGTATCCTCGACCCCGAGGATAATTACCTGGCGGGCGACTACAAGACCTGGGTGGACAGAGAAGCCGTCGACGGACTCTCCCACCACGGCACCATCAAGAGCGGCGAGAGCGCCGAGTACATCTTCCAGTGGAGATGGCCCTTCGATGGATCCAGCGACGAGCTGGACACCCTGCTGGGTAACCTTTCAGACCTGGATATGGGCGTTCAGATCTCCTTCACCCTCCGCTCCGAGGCCAACACTTCCCTCGAAGCCAACGGCGGATTCTGGGGCTCCGGCCTCGGCAGAGCCGTTCTGATCATCATCGTCACTCTGCTCCTGCTCGCCGCCATCATCCTCCTGGTCATCGCTTACTTCAAGAATAAGCGCGTGGAGACCGTGGAAGAGCCCATTGTCGAGCCCGAGCCTATCGTCGAACCCGAGCCCGAGCCTGCGGTTGAACCCGAACCCATCGTCATCCGTTACAGCATCGCGGGCAAGAAGCATCAGATCAACCTCGACACCCTGTCCGCAAGCTTCGAGGACGGCGCCACCATCAACCTGGCAGCCCTCAAGGCCAAGGGTCTGGTTCCCGCCTCTACCAAGCAGATCAAGGTACTGGCCAGAAATGCCGGCTCCTTGAACAAGGTATTCCACATTGAAGCTCAGGCCGCATCCGCGGGCGCCAAGCGAGCTGTTGAGGCCGCAGGCGGCAGCATCACCATCGTACGGCCCGAGTAACCCGGAGATCAACATTGAAACTGAAAAAACACGCAAAAACCATCCTGCGAACAGCGCTGCTCTCGGTAGCGGCGCTGATCGTGGGGCTCAACGTCTACACCATGAACGCCTCCCGCCTGGCGGGAGACATGGTTCCCATGCCCCTGGGCGTGGGCGCTACGGTGGTGCTGTCGGGGAGCATGGAGCCTACCCTCTCCACGGGAGATCTGCTCATCATTGCCGAGCAGGACTCCTACGCCGTGGATGACGTGGTGGTGTTCCAGAGCAACCGCATAGCGGTGGTTCACCGCATCATCGAAATCAAGGAGGAGACCGTAGAGGGAGCGGATGGCGAGGAGATCCAAATGATCGCCATCACCCAGGGCGACGCCAACAACACCCCCGACGACCCCATTCAAATGAGCCAGATCAAGGGCACCGTGGTCTTCCGCGTGCCGCTTGTGGGCTACCTGGTCAACATGATCAAGACTCCCGTGGGCACTATCCTCATTCTGGCCGCGGCCATCTTCCTTCTGGAGCGATCCTTCCACAAGGATCAGGAGAAGGATCGGGACAAGCTGGAGGAGATCCGCCGCGAGATCGAAAAGCTCAAGCAGCAGAGCGGGGAGCAGCCCAAGTCGTAACCCTCGGAAAGGACGGTGTTCTGTATGAAAAAACTGAATAAAAGAACACCCGTCGTATTCCACGTCGGCTTGGTACTCCTTTGCCTTGTGCTGTTCAGCACCTACCTGACGGGCGGTCTCTACGCCCGCTATACCACCACCGCGTCGGGAGGAGACTCCGCACGGGTGGCGAAATTCCACATCACAAGCGGCGGTAATTGGACAGGTAGCTCCGAAGCCGTCGACCTTGAGCTGAATTTCTTCGACCCCGCTAAACTGAAGGATATCCTTTCCTTTACTATTTCCTCCAGTAGCGAGGTCGCCGTCAAGTACGACGTGGTGATCACCATGCCCGAGGGGATGGAGCACTACGACTGGCTGGAGATCACCCTGGACAAAGGCCAAGCCAACGAAAAGACCGCCGTCGCGGAGGAGCACGTGTTTATCATCTCGGATGTGGGCAGCTTTACCCCTAACGATAACAACACGTACACCCATACCCTGACGTTCTCTGTCAGACCCGACTATTGGGGCAATCCCGGCACGCTCCTGGACACAGACGGTGCCGTTCAGATCACCATCCACGCCGAACAGATCGATTAAGGAGGGCATGAGCCTATGAAATTCCTGTGGAATTACATCAAGAGCAGATTGCCTTTGCTCCTGCTGGCCTTCTGCATCGTCACCTGCGCCGTGGCCAGCATGGTCTACGCCAAATACGTGGACGATAACCAAGGTAACGCCAGCATCAATATCACCACAGGCGGTAAGCTGACCCTGGACGTATCGGATCCTGTCGTTACAGACAATACTTACGAATACAAGATCACCAACGCCAGCGACGGTAGCAGTACCGACAGCAGCAACGTCACCGCATACATCCGCGCGGCCATCGTCGTCAACTGGCAGGACAGCGAGGGGAATTTGTGGGCCGTGCCGCCCAAGGCAACGGATTACACCGTATCCGCTCCCAACTGCACGAAGCTGGGCGACTACTACTACTATAACGGCGCTTGCATACCCGGCTTCAGCTTCCCTCTCACCGTCGGTCTTACCGACTCCGCGAAAGCTCCGGCAGGCTACACCCTGCACGTAAAGATCCTGGCCGAGGGCATCCAGAGCATGCCCGAGAACGCCGTGGGTGAAGCTTGGGGATATACGTATCTAAACAATGCTTGGAGCGAATACACCCCCAACTAAATAATTCCATCTGTCACACGCAAAGACAGACGCAAGGCAGAGGGTTTGTGCTCTCTGCCTCGTCAACTCTTATAAGCATATCAGCCATATCGGCGCAACCATTTCGGGAGGAGGTTCCCTGCCTATGAAAAAGAGAATTCTATCACTGCTTTTGGCGGTGATTACCATATTACAAGTGATCCCCGTGTTTACTTTGCCTGCTATAGCGGAAGACACGGTTGATAAGTCTGTAGTAGGATCGACTGTACGATTTAACACTACGAACATAGTCTATCTGTACAGCGACGTAACGTATGACGGCCCTTCCTCCAAGACATCCCGTGTATCACCTTCCAATCTTCCCGAAACCCTTGTTGTATTGGATGCTATCACGGTATCCTACGGCACAGAGTTCTACAAGCTTGGTACCGTTGATGGTTCTTCCCATAGTATTTTGGATGAATATCCTTGGGTTAAGGCGGCTTTAATGGAGGCCGTGCCCGAACCCTCCGACGGTCTGATCCGCGGCGAGGTCGGTTTGGTCATGGACGGCAAGACCGTAGAGAACCTGACCATCGCCGAGGGCGAGAAGACCTACGTGTTCACCGAGCTGAGCGACAAGCTCGACGGCGATCCCTCCTACCGTTGGGAGCTTCTCATTGATCGCGAGAATAACCGCTGGGCAACCGTTCAGGACTACGTTTACCCCTACGCTACCATTTCCGAAGCGCTGATCGCCAATGCCGGCTCGGAGAACGGCGCGGCCACCCTGCGCTGTATCGCGACCCTGGACGGAAAGAACTACGTCAGCGGCGAACTGGATATCGCCGTGGACAAGAACCTGCCCGCGCCCTCTGTCCCCGAAGTCCCCAAGGCAGACGACACCGTGCAGAGCCAAAGCACCGACAGCCTGAACGCTCCCGCCGCCGCCAAAATGGTGCGGAGCAGTAATGCACGGGCGGCAACCGAGGATGCGTTCCAAATTTCTGTGAACTACATTTATGCCCGTGTGAACGAAAGCGGTAGTCACGAGAATGCCTATACACCTTTTACCGTATCGCTCAGCGGTGGAGAAACCTTCACCGGAACCGTGAACAGCCCGTTTATCATCGGCTATACCGCGTGCGTACTGGTGGAGGACGGTACGGGTTCCATTACTTTTGAGGGAAAAACCTACAACGAAATGCCTTCGTGGACTTTCACAAGCGTAGGCGTAAACGATACGGATAAGCAGAAGATCACTATTTATTACGTGCCACAAAAAGTCAACTTTATCGTTGAGCATTACTATCAGAATCTCAAAGATGACGGCTATTCTCTTGCGGGAATGGACTCGATCAAAACCAAGTACGCCGACGAAGCCGTGGGCGAGGGACTTGCCAAAAACGAGTACGGCTACACCCCCCTTTTCTACGATACCACCACGACGGTCAGCGGTAACGGTAATACCGTTATTGAGATCTACTACGACCGTGTGTACTATCTGGTGGATTTCGAGCTGGACGGAGGCTACGGTCTGATGCCTTATTACGTCCGCTTTGGCACCCAGGTCATGCTGACTACGCCCACCAAGCCCGGTTACTCCTTTGTGAATCCGTGGCAGTTGGATCGCGTGTATACCGTGAATGAAGATACCAAGGTAGAGACGGATCTGGATATGGACGACGTGGATATTTCCGCCGCGTATAAGAACAAGAATGCGAATGCAACGATTACGGTTCAGCATAATTTGGAGTATACGGCGAATTGGAAGGAAGGATCTACGAGTTATACCATAGCATATTGGTTAGAAGATCCAAACTACCGCGATGGAGTTGATCCTGAAAGCCAAAAGTATAAGATATGGGGAACCCAAAATATTACTGGAGCAACAGCTGGTGATATTGTTGACGGTCCGAGGGCAGGAGACGTTCCCACCGCGTGGACAACTTACACAGGTGTCGTAAAAAGCGAGGGTAACCGAACACGCCAAATCAACGAATTGAACTACCTTGATTTTGTCAGTTCTGATCAAGACGTTGAAGTAAAGGGTAACGGCTCTACTGTTGTAAACGTGTATTATGACAGAAAAGAATATACATTGAAGTTTTATTACGCACGATCAACCGGAACTGGCCAGAATATCAAATGGTATGTTGCAGGTCAAACGGACGCAAACACATCTTTTGTAAAAACCTCAAGCAATGATGAATTAAAGTGCTTGGATAATAACAACGGCTCTTTTGGTCAGGTAGACTCCGAACCCACCTTGAAAGCTGGAGTGGCGAAAGAAAAGGGATATACGCTGGGGCAAGATACTAGTTCAATAGGTACATATTACTACTTATCCTTTAAGGCAAAATACGGAGCAGATATTAGTGACCAGTACCCATGTGATATTTTCAACTCGGTCGAGAGAACTAGTAACCAATATAGTAATGGTTGGAGCGACAAGACCGTTCTGATGAGCGCTTGGTCTGGCGAGTATAATGTTATGTTCAGCCGTGTCGACGGAAACAAGACGATGAAAGGTAAGTACCAGATTCTGGATTACCGCATGCTATGGGATCCGTCTGCGTCTGGTTGGAATACAAATTCTAATGATAACACCGTAGCCTATCTCGCATTTTGGGAAAATGCAATAAATCAAAACTGGAATGTTCCCGAGTTGTACCGGTACAAAATTTGGGTGCAGGTGCTTGACGGACAGGATATAGGAAACAAGCCTACTTATACCCAAACATTTAACGGAAAAACAGTTACATATTATCTGTATGATGCTTATGATACCTGTGATAACTCTACCGTTGGGGAGCAGACTCAGCCCACGATGAAAGGATTTACTCCCAGCGGATCAACATCAAGAAATAATATTGAAAACCGCTATAATTTTAACGTTAATTCTTGGACCAACCAACCTGACTTGACACGAGATGAGATTTCCGAAATCAGAACACTTATGGACGGTCAGTATAAAGAGGCGTTTATTGTAAACTATTTCTACACAAGAGATACGGCACAGTTAAGTTTCAGTAATACATACACAGCACCCGAGGTTTTTGAAATACCATATCAGCAAAGTATTGCAGGATATGCGACCAAAGTTCCTGCTTATCCCACAAGCGTGGAAAAAGGAGCAATGGTATTTGAGGGCGACTTTGATAATGATGGAATAGGAGATGGTACTGGTTGGTATATAGATGAGAACTGTACAATCGAGTTTTCCTTTAATATCAATATGGATACAGATAATATACAACTCTTTTCCAAATGGTTGCCTACGGAGCATACTGTAAAGGTCTACCGCCAGGAGTCCGAGATCGATTCTGACGAGTCCGGCAAGCTCCTTTTGGACAAAACCGTTGAGTTCGGCACGCAGATTCAAGAAGATGAACTGGCAGAATACGAAAAGCCCAACGAAAACTACATTTTCGGCGGTTGGTACTACCAAGACGAAAACGGCGATGAGAACCGATACGATTTCAACACCATGGTAGTCAAGCACGCGTACGTGATCTACGCCAAGTGGATCAAGAACGTGCCCATCCCCTATACTGTCCGGTACGTGACTATGGAGGGCGACGAAACGGTGGAGATCTCCAAGACGGAGTCCGGTGTCTCCCTGGAGGGTGTAACGAAAACCTATACCGCTAAGTCCGGAGTTGATCTGAATTCTCCTTATAATGAATGGTATTTCCCTACCGAGCGGTACATCACCTTTACCATGTCTGCCAACGAGGCTGATAACGTGGTGGAATTCAAATACGAGACTGCAACCTCGATCACGTATACCATTTCCCACGTGTTTAAGAGTGAGGAATTCAAGAATCTCTTTAGCGATCAGCGCGACACCTTTATCTACAATACTGAATTTACCATTACAAAGGGCACAGATGCGTTCCAGGCATCCATTCAAGAAAAATTCAATGACCTTGTAACCGAGGCCAACATCAAAGCCGCAGCAGGAAATGCAGGCGCAACCGATGCAACCAAGGTTTGGAACATCATCAAGGGACTGACTCCCGATTACTACCAGCAGGAGCTTCAACTGTGCTTGGATGCAGCTTCTAACGTCATGACGTTTACTTGGGAGGACAAGGGTGCCACCACCATGTATCAGGTCATCCACTACACCCAGAACAAGGATCTGAAAACCTATTCTGTTTTCTCTACCGAGGGTTATATCGTCAACGCAACTTCAACCGAAACCTTTACTGCCGACTGGTTGGATATGTATGGCTACACCCAAAACACAATCAAATCCAAAGTAAGCGGAAAGTTGCCTACCGGCGATTCACTGGATGGCCTTGTTTTGGAACTGTTTTATGACAGAGCCTTGTACACTTACACGGTCCACCATTATGTGACAGGTACTACACAAAAGCTGGCCGACGATGAGTCCAAACAGGCATACTTCGAGGAAGAAATCTCGGTAGCCAGCGTGGCGAAGGAGAGCATTAACGGTTACCTCCTGTATAATGGCGACTTTACTCATACCATCGGTGCTGCCGATTATGAGGTTGCTTGCTACTATAGCCCCATGAAGGTTAACTTCCGTTACCAGGAAGCCATCGCGGGCAGAGGTTCTATTTCCAGAGTTACTTACGAAGGCTTTGTAGGAACGCCTCCCGATCCCGATAAGGCTTCCTCCACCGCTATTCCCAATCCCGGTTACACTTTCGCGGGGTGGTTCCTGGATGCATCGGCGACACAGCCTGTTACCAATGGTATTGCAACCATTAGCGGCACGACCATCACGCCTCTCACTCCCACGCCGGAGATGGCGAACCAGACCATTACTTTCTATGCTCTGTTCGAGCCCACCTCCCTGACCATCACGAGCACCGTTACCGCCGGTGAGAACACCCCTGACTGGGTCATTCCCGGCCAAGGCTTCATTTACACGATTGAAGGTAAACCGGACACCGCAACAGCGGGCATCTCCCTTACGGTAGCCGTTCCCGTAGATGAGGAACTGACCATTCTCGGCCTGCCCCTCGGTGACTACACCATCACGGTAGAAGGTGACTGGTCGTGGCGATATGGGCAACAGGCGGGAACTTCGGACTTTACCATGGAGAAAGAGGGGAAAACCCTGAACTTCACTTACACAGCTCCCGCCCCAGATGTTGGCCAAAACGGCTACTACATCACCGACGGTTCGTACAACGATCCTACCCCCAAATCTGAACCTTGATCGGAGATCCGATCCGAGCAAAAAGTGCCCCCAACGGCCTGGCCGTTGGGGGCTTTACATATGTCACGGGTGTCAGGAATTATACGTCCCCTCGGTAGACGAGAACACGGCCTCGATGCCATCCTTGCGGCGGGAGGTCTTGACGTGCTCGAAGAGCAGGTCGCGGTATTTCTCCTCGTCCAGAGGCAGGGTTACAGCCTCGCCCGTCCACGCAGACATATGCATGGCGTTGGAGATGGTCAGGCCGTTGATGCCCTCGCGGCCGTCGGCCACCAGAGGCTCGTCGCGGAGGATGGCCCCCGCAAAGGCGTTAAGCACGCCCACGTGCTGGGGATTCTGGCCGTCGGTCTCCACTTCCACACGCTGAGCGCGGGGAGCGGCGAATGCGGAGGTGTTGGTCGCCGAGAACACAGGCTCGGGAGTGTCCAGCTTGATCAGGGTAATGGAACCGCCGTCGGTGATGATGGTACCGCCCTCGCAGACGATCTCCAGACGGTTGGTGCCGGGGGCGTCGCCGGTGGTGGTGATGAAGGTACCCGTTGCGCCGTTTTCGTACTCTACGTAAGCGGTTACGTCGTCCTCTACCTCGATGTCGTGCCACTTACCGAAGTGCATCTTGACGTCGATGGTCTTGGGCATACCGCAGATCCATTGCCAGAGGTCGAGGTTGTGGGGGCACTGGTTGAGCAGGACACCGCCGCCCTCGCCCGACCAGGTCGCTCTCCACGCGCCCGAATCGTAGTAGGCCTGGGGTCTGTACCAGTTGGTGATGATCCAGCTCGTGCGCTTGATGGCGCCCAACTCACCGGAATCCATGATCTCCTTGACCTTGCGGTAGATGTGGTTGGTTCTCTGGTTGAACATCATACCGAACTTCAGCTCGGGGTGCTGATCCGCCTCGGCCATCATCTCACGGACCTGCAGAGTATACACGCCAGCGGGCTTCTCGCACATGACGTGGAGACCTGCCTTCATGGCCTTCATAGCGTACTCGGGGTGGCCGTAGTGGGGAATGGCAATGATCACGGCATCGATGAGGCCGGAGCCGAACATCTCGTCACCGTCCGCAAAGGTGGCAATATCGGGATAGCTGATATCAGGCTTATGCTTGCGGTGCTCGGAGAGACGACCCAGGGCAAACTCCAGGCGTGCAGGGTTGGTATCACATACCGCAGTGATCTCGATCTCGGGGGTCTTTCCGTTGAGATAGTTCTCCAGGTGTCCCGATCCCATATTACCGATACCGAGAATGCCAAGTCTTACTTTTTTCATGATGCTATTTCCTTTCTTGTATGTGGTGGTTGAAAAATAGACTCTGTTTTCAATTTGGGTTTGTAGGGGAACGCCTGGGAGGAACTTCTTGAAAGAAGTTCCCCCCAGACCCCCTTCAAGATCTTCCAAAAAAAAATTGATAAATAATTCTTTTTAAAAGTTTTGGGAGTTCCAAGAACCTTTTTTCTGCTCTGCTTGCAGAGCGAGGTTCATTGGTGGGGTGCAGGGGTGAAACCCCTGCGCGATATCCCCCCAATTTACCGATTACTTTCCCTTAACGAATTTCATCAGCTTGTTCCAGTCCTCCCGACCGAAGTAGTGAAGTCCCTCGCGGAGGTGGTAGCCGATGCTTCCCTCGTGGTACTCATCGCCGGCCACGGGGAGCCTGTCCTCGCAGATCATGCCCGCGAGGCCGTGAGCCTCGTAGGCGGGAGTGGCGGCCACACAGGCCAGAAGCTCGGAGGCGGGGTCAGCCCAAGAGTCATCCCACGCAGAGGCCACGTAGGCGTGGCGGGGGGCAATGGAGGCAATGAGGAAGTGCTGGTCAAAGGGCATCTCCCCTTCCCTGTTTACGTGCTGCTTGTAATTCTCGCAGAACCAGTAGGGGAAATTGCGTGTGATGTCCACGATATGCTCGCCCGTTTTGTCACGGGTAATGGCCGCGCCGCTGCAGCCCGAGTCATTAGAGTGGGCAAGGAAGAACCGCTCGTCGGTGGCGCCGCAGAACAGAGCCGTCTTACCCAGACGAGAGTGACCGCAGACCATGGCGCGGGTCTTGTCGAGACGGGGCTCCTGTTCAGCGTAATCCATCACCCGTTGTGCCGCCCACGCCCACAAAGCGATCTTACCGGGGTCGGTGGGGCCTCTTTGCCCGTCGGGGTAGAGGACACCCGCAAGGCCGTTTGTGAAGTCGCCGTTATCCGAGGTCACGTCGTTGTAGCAGAAGGACAGCACCGCAAAGCCGTTGTCGGTGATTTCCTCGGTGGGCATGTAGCGGTCGGGCACATCGGGGCGGAAATTGATGTGGATGAAGAAGGGGTGGGGGCCGTCCCCTTTCGGAATGACAGCAATAAAGGGGAACGTGAAGGGGGTCTCACCGATACACACGGTAAGCTCCACCCTCTGGGCAGTGACTTTTCCCGCGCAAAAAGAGGGGATGCAGTTGTCCTGTACCTTCCATGCGATGGTGTCCGGTTTGGGCGGCAGGTAGCCGTATTCCTCCCTTTGCAGGATCTCCAGCATTTCCTCGCGGGAGAGCAGAGCGGGAACACCGCGTTCGTTCAGGATTTCTTTGAGCATGGCAATCCTCCTTCCCTGTCGCGCGTGATCAGTCAAGACCCTGCGCGGTCAGGTAATCGTAGCTTCTCTTGAGGCAAGCGAAGGGATCCTCGCCGTAGCAGTTGTCCTGCTCCACGAAGCCGTACAGCACACCCGCGTTGTCGCAGGCCTTGAGGATCTCGGGGTAGTTCATGTTGCCCTCGCCGATGGCGGCCATGCGAACGCCCTTGTCGGCAGGAGAGAAGACCATATCCTTGAAATGCACGCAATCCACGCGGCCCTTCAGGTTGCGGAGCCACCAGGCGGGGTCGCCGCCGCCTGCCTGTACCCAGTAGGTATCCAGGGTCACACCGCACTCGTCGGGGGTGAAGGTCTCGCACAAAAGGTCAATGAAGGTCTTGCCGTCAAAGCGGGCAAACTCCATATGGTGGTTGTGGTACATGAACTTGTGGCCGCTCGCCACGATCTTGCCGAGGATAGGCTTCAGCTCGTCGGCCATAACCGCCAACCCCTCGGGATTGATGCCGCGGGGATTGGAACCGATGCCGATGTACTTGCAACCCATGGTATCGTGGAAGGCGATGGTGGCGTCGGTATCTTTGATGATTCTATCATAGCTGAAATGAGTGATATCCGCCTGCAGACCGTAGGCCTTCAGACGCTCGGCCATCCAGTCGGCCTCGTAGGCACATACGCCCGAAAGCTGGATGTGCTTATAGCCGATGTCGGCTACTTTTTTCATGGATTCGTCCAGATCGGCGAGATTCTGACAATGCTCGCGGATGGTATAGAATTGAGCTCCGATCTTCATGATGTATCTCCTTTGTATTACGCTTGTTGCAGAATGGCTTTCAGTTTGTCCGTCGCATAGTCGAAGGCGGCGCGGTTGCTCTCAAATTTCAAACCGCCGACTTCGCTCCGCTCGCCGTCACCCTCCAGAGCCTTGAGGCCTACGAACTCGGCCAGATGAGGCTCCAGCGTCAATACTTCCCCGCCCTGTGCGGCGAAGAGAGGCAGGTACTCGGGCAGGTGTCCGATGCCATCGCCGGGAGGGACGATATGCCCGTCGGGGGCGGCGTCCTTGATGTGGCCGTACTCCACGAAGGGAGCCAGCATCTCCCACGCCTCCATGACGTCCTGCCCGCACTGGATGAAGTTGGCGGGGTCGAAAACGGCCTTCAGGCGGGGGACGGCCTTATGGATGGCCAGGCAACGGGCGGCAATATCACCGTAGATGCCCTTCTCGTTTTCATGGCAGGGGATGACACCGCGCTCCTCGCAGAGATCGCAAAAAACATTGAGGCGACGGCACACCTCGTCAAAATACTCATCCGCGCCGTCGGTTCCGTAGAAGGAGAACAGGCGGATGCGCTTGGCCTCGAATATATCTGCCATATCCAAGAGGCGGTTGAACTGCTCCAGAGCCTTGTCGAAATCGTCGTGGATGTTGGTCTTTCCCGCGGGAGAGCCGATGGACCAGACCTTGATCCCGGCGGCATCCAGCTCGGATTTGAACTGCAGCGCGGCCTCGCGAGACAAATCTGCAATATTCGTCCCGTCCACGCCGCGGATCTCCAGATAGGGGATGGCGTTCTCGGTGAGAGCCTTGATCTGACCCAAGCGGGCAGCATCGGCCTCGTCGGCAAAGGCGCAGAGCTTGATATGAGACATAGGATTCATAGTGCCTCCTTGTAAGAAACAAAATTTTACTGTACAAATTATAGCATACAACCGCCGATTTGTAAAGACTTTTAAGAGAATTGACACAAAAAATCGCAGCAAAAAGCCCCCGCAGAGCGGAGGCTTTGAGCATGTTTTATGATTTCCCCATGAGCTGCATGGATCGGCAGAGCCACGCGGCGGTGGTGGCGCGGGTCATGGTCGCCCCTGCATGGGCGTTTCCATCGGGCGTCACGAGAATGCCCAGGGCACGCAGAGACGTCAGGGCTTCTCCCGACCAAACAGGCATGGAGTCGGCATCGGCAAAGGCGGTGACGGTGTCCTCCACGGCGTACCCAATGATGTTGGACAGGATGACAGCCGCCTCGGCGCGGGTGATGGCTTCGTTGGGCTTGAAGCAGAGCTTGCCGTCCACGGTCTTGCCACCGATATAATTCTTTTGTGCGGCGTAGGCGACGAAGGGACGCATGGCCACGGGAATGTCGGCGCAATCGGCAAAGGAAGGCTCTCCCGCCGAGGCCACGGTATCCGCGGTGATTCCCGCGGCCTGCATGGCGGTGACGAGAAACTCTACGCGAGAGATGGATTCCGTGGGCTTGAAGTAGGTCTCGCCGCCCACCTTGGCGCCGTTCATAAGCCCCATGGCAGAGATGGACAGAATAGCGGCGGCATCCCCTTCCCCGTCAATATCGGCGTAGGTCACCGAGGCGGGACGGGGCGTGACGCTAATGCTGACCGTAGCCGAGGTACTGTAGTTGCCGTAGCGGTCGTAGACCACGTAATCAAAGCTGTCCTGCCCCACGAATCCCGCGTCGGGGGTATAGACGTATGCGCCCGTGTGCTTATCCGTCAGGGAAACGCGGCCATGACCTGCGTAACGGACGATCTCATAGGTCAGCTCATCCCCTTCGGGATCGTAGGCCGAAACGGTGCCTGCGGTGGGCAAATCCTTGTAGGTTTCAATGTGGAGGGATACGGTGGGCGCGAGGGCAACGGTCGGGGTGTAGTTCAGCCGATCCAACAGACAGAGACGGCAGGTAACCGTGTAATCGCTCCCGTTGACCGAGATCTCCATGGTGGCCTCGGAGGGCTTGGTGTCGCCGGCGGCCGCAAAGGAAAGCAGCGACAGGCTCCCCGCTGAGATCACCTGACCCTCGGTCGCCCCTACGGAGCCCACGAACAGGGTTCCCTCGCCGGGCTCGGGCAGACTCTGCACCGTGATGTAGTTGAGCTCGGACAGATTCATGGCGCGACGGATATCCTCCGCAGTAAAGGAGATCTCGTTTCCGCAAAGCCCCGCAAAGACCATTTCCTCCCTTGCGGCCATGACTCGCAGGCCGTAGGAAACGGCGGGAGCGATCTCCCGATTCGGCAGGTTCAGATTCCCGACGGACGTACTGTTGTGGGGCTTTTCGACCGTTTCGCTTTCGGAAATGGGAATCGCGTCCCACGGAGAAGCGCTCTCCGCGAAAGCGGGCAAGAGCATGGCGCAAAACAGGCATACAGACAGGAAGAGTCCCGTCAGCAAACGGATGCCGACGGGGAGCTTTTGACGGCAAAGCAGGTGTTTCATGGATGGTTCCCCCTTGGATGTGTGATTGCTGTATTCTATGAACCCACGGGAGAAATTATGATGACCGCCCTCAATATCTATTGATTTTCCCCCAAAAATATGCTATAATAGTCGTATCAAGCCGAAAGGAAGCGGACAATCTCTATGAAACTCAAAACCGTCTACATCTGCAGCGAATGCGGCGCCCAGTCCTCCAAGTGGCTGGGGAAATGCCCCCATTGCGGAAAATGGAATACCCTTGTGGAGGAGGTCATCGACACCGCCCCCGAGGAAGCCAAGACCCCGAAGCGCGCCTCCATGGCAGGCCTGGGCGGCGAGAACAGAGCCACACGGTTCGGAGAGTTGTCCCTTCCCGCCTACATCCGCACCGACACGGGACTTTCGGAGCTGGATCGCGTGCTGGGCGGCGGTCTGGTGACAGGCTCGGTGGTGCTTCTGTCGGGTGAGCCGGGTATCGGAAAATCCACCCTGCTCATGCAGATATCCGACGCTCTGGGGCAGAACCGCAAGGTGCTCTATGTCTCGGGCGAGGAATCCGGCGGCCAGCTCAAGCTCCGCGCCAAGCGGCTGGGGGTGACGGGCGAGCATCTGTACATCCTGACCGAGACCAATCTGGAGAACATTCTGGAGGAGACCAAGGAGATCCAGCCTGACGTCATGATCCTGGACTCCATCCAGACCATCTACTCCGACAAGGTAAACTCCGCCCCCGGCAGCGTTACCCAAGTGCGGGAATGCGCCCTGACCTTTATCAATAAGGCCAAGAGCGAGGGCATTTCCATGCTTCTGGTGGGTCATGTCAACAAGGAGGGCGGTATCGCGGGCCCCAAGGTGCTGGAGCACATGGTGGACGCGGTGCTCTACTTCGAGGGCGAGCGCCAGCAGGCCTACCGCATCATCCGCGCGGTCAAGAACCGCTACGGCTCCACCAACGAGATCGGCGTGTTTGAAATGACCGACAAGGGGCTGGAGGAGGTGGCCAATCCTTCGGAAATGCTCCTTTCCGGGCGCCCCAAGAACGTGTCGGGTAACTGCGCCCTGTGCACCATTGAGGGCACCCGTCCCCTGATCGCTGAGATCCAGGCGCTGGTGACCCCCACGGTCTTCCCTGCCCCCCGTCGGACGGGCAACGGCGTGGAGTACAACCGTATGTGCCTTATTCTGGCGGTGCTGGAAAAGCGGTTGGGGTTGAAGTTCTACCAGAACGACGTCTACATGAACGTCATTGGCGGTCTGTCCATCGGAGAGCCCGCGGCGGATCTGGCCATTGCCACCGCCCTGGTGTCCTCCCTGACCGACCGTGTGGTACCCGACGATCTCATTATCATCGGTGAGTTAGGTCTGGCAGGGGAATGCCGCGCCGTGGCCAACCCCGAGATGCGAGTGCGTGAGGCCGCCCGCCTGGGCTTTACCCGCGCCATCGTTCCCTACCGCAACGTGGAAAAGCGCCCCATCGAGGTGGAGGGTATGAAGATCATCCCCGTGAAGAGCGTGTATGAGGTGATCAAGGAGCTCAAGAGCATTGAGTGATTGAAAAGAGCGTATGGGGGAAAACTTCTTGAAAGAAGTTTTCCCCCATACCCCCTTTCAAGAAC
>JAZRFR010000162.1:0-27091 GCA_045643785.1 Eubacteriales bacterium
CGACTTCCTAGGGATCCCCATGCTCATTCTGACCAATCCCCCCGCAAGCGAAGCCCTCTATACCCGTGTTTCTGTCACGGTCAACGGCCTTCCCGCCGTCACCACCGCATCGCGGGTGTCGGCCATGCCCTACAACACCTCCTGGCCGGGGCATCAAAGACCCCTCGACCAGACCGAGCTTGCTCCTGTGCTGAGCTTTTCCGCCGACGTGCCCGTGACGGTCACCGTTACCTACGAAAACGCTCCTGCCGAGGTGTTGGTGCGCCCCCTGGCCAAAGGCGTTACTGCCTCCGTGGAGGGAAGCACCGCCACCCTGACCCTGACTACCCCCGGGGCATACACCGTAGAGGCCGACGGCTTCCACGAGGCTCTGCATATCTTCTTCGATCCCGTAACCGACTTTGAACCCTATGCCGAGGGTGCGAAGACGGTTCTCCGCTACGGCGCGGGTGTCCACGAGATCGGTCGGGTGGAGCTGTTCTCGGATACCGCGGTCATCATCGACCGCGATGCCGTGCTCTACGGCTCCTTCATCGCCGTGGACGCCGAGAATATCACGGTCTGCGGCTACGGTGTGATCGACGGCAGTAGGGAAAAGCGGGTCAGCGGCGATAACCTGTTGCCCCTGAACTACTACGGCAAGATCCCCACGGAGCGGGAGGAATTCTTCTCGTATCTGACGGAGATTCGGGTGCTGGACGGTATCCTCCGCTTCTACTGATGCAGAAATATCCGCGTGGAGGGGGTGACCCTGCGGGATGCCTCCACCTTCGCCCTCATTCCCGCCAACTGCGACGGCGTTTTGATCGACAACATCAAGACCATCGGTATGTGGCGGTACAACGCCGACGGCATCGACCTGTTCAACTGCCGCAACACCGTGATCCGGGGCTGCTTCCTCCGCGATTTTGACGATTGTATCGTCCTCAAGGGCATCGCGGGCTGGGACGAGTGGGACATGGAGAACATCCTCGTGGAGAACTGCGTGACATGGTGCGACTGGGGACGGAATCTGGAGATCGGCGCGGAAACCAACGCCCCCGCCTACCACGATATCGTCTTCCGTGACTGCGACTGCATCCACGGCTCCACCGTCTTCTGCGACATCCAGCATCACAACCGCGCCGAGATCTACGGCGTGACCTTCGAGGATATCCGCTGTGAATATACCAAGCACCAGCTCCCCGATACCTACCAGCACGATATGAACGCGCCCTTTGTGCCCGCGACTCCTGTCCGCCATCCCTTCCTGCTGGCCGCTCCTATGTTTCACATGGGGCTCTTCGCCAAGGACGGGCTGCATGGATGCATCCACGATATTACTTTCCGCAATATCCGGATCCTTACCGACGGCGACGTGCCCAAGCCCGCGGTCTGGTTTGTGGGGCTGGACGGCGAGCATGCCGTCAAGGGGATCACCGTGGATGGAGTTTTCCGTGACGGAGTGAAGCTGAAGCGGGATGAACTCGAGTGGAATTTGAATGAGTTCGTTTCGGATATTCAGTTTATCTGATTGTTTACGTTCTTGAAGATCCTTAAGGGACTTCTTTCAAGAAGTCCCTTAAGCGGGGGACAGGGGCAGAGCCCCTCGTTCTCCACAAAATACAACCCGGCCTCACATTGCATTGTGACAAGCCAAGAAAGAGGAACCGATGTTTACGATTCTCGCAACCGACGGACGCGCCCGCAGAGGCGTGCTCCACACCGTTCACGGTGACATTCAGACCCCCGTTTTCATGAATGTGGGCACCTGCGCCGCCATCAAGGGTGGCGTATCCACCATGGAGCTGCTCAATGACGTTGACTGTCAGGTGGAGCTCTCCAACACCTACCACCTCCACATCCGCCCCGGCGACAAGCTCATCTACGATATGGGCGGCCTGCACAAGTTCATGAATTGGCCCAAGCCCATTCTGACCGATAGCGGCGGATTCCAGGTCTTCTCCCTGTCCTCCCTCCGCAAGATCACCGAGGAGGGCGTGAAGTTCGCCTCCCACATCGACGGCAAGCGTATCTTCATGGGCCCCGAGGAGAGCATGCAGATCCAGTCCAACCTCGCCTCCACCATCGCCATGGCCTTTGACGAGTGCGTGGAGAACCCCGCCCCCTACCAGTACGTCAAGCAGTCTGCCGACAGAACCGTCCGTTGGCTGGAGCGTTGCCGTGTGGAGATGGACAGACTCAACAGCCTCCCCGAGACCATCAACAAGAACCAGATGCTCTTCGGCATCAACCAGGGCGGTACCTACGAGGATCTGCGCGTGGAGCATATGCAGAAGATCGCCGAGATCCCCTGCGAGGGCTACGCCATCGGCGGCTTGGCCGTGGGCGAGGCCACCGAGGACATGTACCGCATCATCGACGTGGTAGAGCCCCACATGCCCAAGGATAAGCCCCGCTACCTCATGGGCGTAGGGACCCCCTGCAATATCCTCGAGGCCGTCCACATGGGCGTGGACTTCTTCGACTGCGTCATGCCCTCGAGAAACGCCCGCCACGGCAACCTGTTCACATGGGAAGGGAAGATCAACCTCCTCAACGAGAAGTACATGAAGGATCCTCGCCCCATCGGCCTGACCTGCGATTGCCCCACCTGCCGCAACTACAGCCGCTCCTACATCCGTCACCTCATCAAGGCCAAGGAGTCCCTGGGTATGCGCCTGGCGGTCACCCACAACCTGTACTTCTACAACAACCTCACCCGCAAGATCCGCGAGGCTCTGGATGGCGGATACTTTGAGTCCTTCTACCAGAAGTACCGCGTGATCCTCGGCGAGCGTTGCCCCGATTAAGTTAAGATACAAAGATACAAAGATACAAGATACAAGATAGGCTGAAACCGAGACGTATCTTGTATCTTGTATCTCGTATCTTGTATCTCTATTTTGCTATTCAAAGGAGTATCCCTATGTCTATTCGCGCCATCATCTTCGACAAGGACGGCACCCTTCACGATACCGAAAAGGTCTACCTGCAGGCATGGAAGGCCGCCGCCGCCGAGTTTAATGTCCCCGACATTGAGAACACCGTCCGCGACTGCACCGGCACCACCATCCCGTGGATCGCGGAATACTGGGCGAAGAAGTACCCCGATATCCCCTTCGAGGACTACCTCCCCCGCCGTCAGCATTACTATTTCGGCATTCTGGAAAAAGGCGTTCCCGTCAAGGAGGGCGCCATTGATGTGCTGACCTACCTGAAAGCCCATGGCTACAAGATCGGTATGGCCACCTCCACCCCGTGGGATACCGTCAAGGATCACCTGGAGCGCACGGATATGATGGGGTATTTCGACACCGTCGTGACGGGTGACATGATTGAGAACGGCAAGCCCGCCCCCGATATCTACCTCTTGGCTGCCGAGCGGTTGGGGGTTGACCCCGCCGAGTGCGTCGGCGTGGAGGACTCCATGAGCGGTGTCCGCTCCATTCACGCCGCGGGGATGCGAGCCGTTATGATCCCCGATATGATTCAGCCTACCTCCGAGGTGGAGGCGCTTCTGTGGAAGAAGCTCACCGAGATTTCCGAGTTGATTCCCCTGCTGGAGGCATTGTCATGAGCTTTACTGCCGAGGAGATTTGCCGTTTTGATGAGATTCTGGCGGGGATGTACCGTGAAAAAATGACCGAAATGATCCTCTTAGAAATTGTTGTGCTGGCCATGTTGGTGATCTTGTTCTGCATGTCGAGAAGCAAAAAAATGGCGTATCCCAGGTGGTCAGTCGCAGCTGCTATCGCCGAAGAAGATCAAACACGTTATCGCAACGGAAAAAAACTGAATCGCCGAGAGAGGGATGCTCAGCGGAATGCCCAAAAAAACAGTATACGGCAGGAAAATAAAGCATGGATCGCCGTCATAGGGGGACTCCTGTTTTGTATGGGCGTGGCGCTCGGTATTACATCTGCCGTCCGCTTGGAACGTATGCAACGGGATATGGAGGAGAACGCCTACGTTGTTTACGAGGGCGAGTTCGACTGCAATTACGCCGAGAGCAACCGCACTATGGCGTTGACCTTCGTGGACGGGAACGGAGATACCGTCTCGGTCAAGGGCGACGGGTACGACCCAAATTTCCCCGAGCGGGGGACATATACGGGTCGAGTCGTGTACGCTGTGCATTGCGGTAAGGTGATTGAGGTCGAATCAACGCCGAAAGAAAAATAAGACATAACAGAGAGGAACCTACCATGCAACACCTCAAACACAACACCATCCAATACAACCTCGCCACGCCCAATGACTTCGACCCCACCAAGAAATACCCCCTCATCATCTACCTCCACGGCGCGGGCGGTCGCGGTCACGACCTCCAGCTCCCCCGATACCCCTTCATGATGGAGGAGTACATCCACAAGAACAATATCGACGTCATGGTCGCAGGCCCCCTCTGCGAGTTCGACAACTGGTATATGTGCTTTACCGAGCTGATTGAGTTCGTGCGCTTCGCTTCGACCATGGACAACGTCGATCCCGACCGCGTCTACCTCATGGGCTCCAGCATGGGCGGCTACGCCACCTGGACTATGCTCATGTCGGTGCCCGAGCTGTTTGCGGCTGCCGTGCCCATCTGCGGAGGCGGCATGGCCTGGAACGCCTACCGCATCAAAACGTGCCTGTCTGGACCTTCCACGGTATGGTGGACGGTGCCGTGGACGTCAGCGAAAGCATCCGTATGGCCGACGCCCTGCGGGTCTGCGGCGGGGACGTCAAGATCACCCTGCTCCCCGGGGTGGGACACAACGCCTGGGAGCCTGCCATGTACGAGTACCACGCCATCGAGTGGCTCCTGACGCATAAGCGCTCGGATCAAGCCCCCAAGCAGGCCTGACAGCCCCCACGTAAGTTCATGTGAAATTCACATGAATTTACAAATAATCCATTGATATTTAACCGTGAATGCGGTATAATACTATGGTAATGAATTCCATCGGAGGATAATCAACATGATAAACGCACTTTTCTTTATGACGGACGGTGCCACCGGCGGCGGATTTGGCTCTTTTCTGCCCATGATCCTCATCATCGTAGCCATGGTGGCTATGCTGTGGTTCACCAGCCGTTCCAATAAAAAGCAGGAAAAGCAGGCCCAGAATATGCGCGACAGCCTGCAGGTTGGCGACGAGATCACCACCATCGGCGGTATCATCGGCAAGATCGTCAGCATCAAGGAGGAAACTCTGGTGCTGGAGACCAGCCACGACCGTACCCGTATCCGCATCCTTAAGACTGCCGTCTCCCGCGTAGACGTCAAGGCCGAGGACGCACAGGATTGATCTTGAGGTTCTGACATATCCCTCTTCTGCATACACTGCAGTAGTAATTGAACGGAGGGAAGTGTATGAATCCAAGAAAAAGCAACCATCATTCATCCGTCGGGAAGCACCCCGACCGCCTGCCTCACCCCGCCCTTACGGCCGGGAGATCGGGGCGCGCCGAGGAGCCGTCCGACACGCAAGCGGGCGGCTTTTCGCGTATTCTTCGCAAACTGTTTCTTCCTTTCGCGGTCACAACGGTCTCCGGAGTGGTGTTCGTCACCGCCTTGACGCTGGCCGCTTACCAAACCCCCGATCCCACGGCGCTGATCTCTCCCCTGTCGATGGCCGCCCTGGGGCTGGCCTCTCTGGCAGGCGGGATCACGGCAGGGAAGTGTAACCGAGAGCGCGCGATGCTCAGTAGTTTTGTCAGCGGATGTACGCTGGCCGCCATCCTTTGCCTGATCGCGTGGATCGGCGGGGGAGAATCGCGGGAAACGATCCCGTGGCTGATCCGTTTGAGCGCGATTCCCCTCCATCTGTTGGGGGGATTTATGACCCGTCCCCGTAAAAAGCCCGCAGGCCACACGGCGGGGAAGCATCCTTCCCATGGCCGCTGAAAGAACTGAAAAGGAGTTCCGTATGATCAAAATCAAAGAAGGCGCCGAGGTGACCCTCACCGCTATTCAAAAGAAAATGCTCTCCGCTGTGACGTTGCCCCTCCCTGAGGATTGCCCCACGGGACTGCGCTACGCATTGGCTAAATATGCCGCTACCGCCGTGAGCGAGGCCTGGGAAGGACTCCTTGCGTTGGAGGAAGCGGGGCTTTTGGAAAATCAGGCATAAATTGAAAAACACCGAAAAACACCCCCGCTCGGACGGATTGCGTCCTTGACACGGGGGCGTTTTTGTGGTATACTGTGGGTAGAGATTCCCTATATGAAAGGAGAATACCATGAAAACCATTGCCAGCTTTACCGTCAACCACGACACCCTCACCGAGGGAATGTACATCTCCCGCATTGACGGGGACGTGGTGACCTACGATATCCGCATGAAGCTCCCCAACGGCGGCGACTACCTGCCCACCCCCCCCGCCCACACCATCGAGCATCTCTTCGCCACCTATGCCCGTAACAGCGGATGGTCGGATCAGGTGGTCTACGTAGGCCCCATGGGCTGTCGGACGGGCTTCTACCTTCTTGTCCGTGACAGCGTGAGCCATGAGAACGCCATAAAGCTGGTGCAGGATTCCTTCGCCTTCATCGCCGCTTACGAGGGAGAGATCCCCGGCACCGAAAAGTGGCAGTGCGGCAACTACCTGGAGCATGACCTCCCCGAGGCCAAGCGCGCCGCGGCGGATCTTTGCCGTCACCTGGAGGGCTGGACGGTGGAGAAGCTGTCCTATGATGCACCCGCTACGGGGGTCTGATCGGTGGGCAACATGAGATACCATACCGTCAACAACCGTACCTACGAAATTCTGGATACATCCAAGCCCTATTTCCTCGGCCGTTGGTTTGAAAAAGAGATCGACGGCGTTCCCCACATGCTCACCACCACCGACGGAGCGCAGATCTACTTTCTGATCGAGGGCTGTACCTCCTTTGATCTGAACTTCACCGAGATCACCCGCATCCGCACCCCCTATTTCGCCTACTCCATCGACGGAAGCGAGCCTGTCCGTCAGCACATAACCGATCCAACCGTCTGCCTGCCCGATACCGAACGCCACGCTATTTGCATTGTAGCCGACGGCATGACCGAGGGGGAGGGGAAGTGGTATGAGGAGATCGGCTTTGCCTTGAAGTCGGTCATCCCCGCCGAGGGAGGCAGACTGTGGGGCATCAAGCCCACCGCCCCCTTGGTGTTCTTCTACGGCGACAGCATCACCGAGGGCATCCGCTCGGTCAGCATGGCCCCCGACAGCGACGGCAGCAGTGCCACCCATGCTTACCCCTGGTACTGCGCCGAGTCGCTGGGTGTTACCCCCTACTATATCGGCTATGGCGCGTCGGGACTCATCCGCGTGGGCTGGTTCCATACCATGGAAAAGGCTATGGACTATCTGAGCTGGCAGCATCCCGTGGAGGAATCTCCCGCTGCCAATCAACAGCCCGACCTCATTGTCATCAACCACGGTACCAACGACGGAGGCTTTTTGCCCCAGGAGTTCACCGTGGCCTTGCGGGGCACCCTTGCCCACCTGTACAAGAAATACCCCGACGTTCCCGTGGTTTACGTCATCCCCCTCGTGCAGGCCCATGCCGCCGTCATCCGCCGCCTCATGGCCGATTACCCGAAGGGATACGTCATCGAGTCCGAGGGCTGGCCCGTGACCTTCACCGACGGCGTCCATCCCAACGGGGAGGGAGCCAAGGTCATGGGAGAGAAAATAGCCGAGGGGATACGCGCCCTGGGGCTGATCTGAGGTGAGGAGCTTCAAATTGCAGTTTATGGGGGAGCGAGAGAGCGCCGGGAAAAAACTTCTTGAAAGCCTCCTCGCTACGCTCGGTGCAAGTTTGCTTTCAGCAAACATTGCGAAGTTTTTCCCCAGACCCCTTTTCAAGAACTTTCAAAAAAGATATTGATAAATAACCCTTTTTGAAAGTTTTTGGAGTTCCAAGAACCTTTTTTCAAAAAGGTTCTTGGTGGGGGGGCAGGGGGCAACGCCCCCTGGTAAACCCCAATTTACGTATCAAAAAAGATCCGCGCACGGCTCAAACCGTATGCGGATCTTTCTGTTTTACTTCACATTCACTCCAAACCGTTCTCCGCACCGCGGGCATTTCACCTGATGCTTGCCTTTTTCTCGGGGCAGGCGCAGGGTGGACTTGCAGTGAGGGCAGGAACGGAAAATATGATCGGCGGTATCGGGGGGAAGGCGGCGCTTGGGCTTGCGGCGGAATTTTGCCTTAAAGCGGAGCCAGGCCTGGTTTTCCCGACGGCGCTTGGAAATATTGCGGGAGAAGAAGCGGTACATGGCAAAGATCATAAGCCCCAGAGCCACAGCGTAAAAGGCAATGGAAATCATGGCCAGTACAGGTTCTACGTTTCCCAACACGTTGAGAACGGTACCGATAAAGAGCAGGATCAGCTCACAGACGAACAGAGCGTTGTACAGGCTGTCCGCGCCGTAGCGCCCGTACAGAAAGCGGGCAAGTTTTTCGCGAAGTCTCATGCGGGTGATTAACGAACTCCTATATGACAGTATGAGAGGGATCTCTATAAGGTATCATACCACAAAATGATGAAGTCTGTGTGAACTGTCGGAGAAGGTCGAGGAAAAAAGATTACGATCGCGGGATAAAGGCCCGTTATGACGTTTCCAAAAAGACCCGCAGTTTTTTGAGAATCTTCTTTTCCAGCCTGGATATGTAGGACTGGGAGATGCCCAATAGATCGGCTACCTCGCTCTGTGTCATCTCTTTCTGCCCGTTCAACCCGAAACGAAGCTCAATGATGAAGCGCTCCCGCTCCTCCAGCCGCGCCACCGCGCGGTGCAGAGCCTGCCGCTCCTCGGTCGCTTCCAATTCCTGCATGACGGGTTCTTCATCGCTGCCCAGTATGTCGGAGAGCAACAGCTCGTTTCCGTCCCAATCGGTATTGAGGGGCTCGTCGATGGAGACCTCCTGCCGCCCGCCGATCTTGCGTAAATACATGAGAATTTCGTTCTCAATACAGCGGGATGCATATGTTGCCAATTTGATATTTTTGTCCGAGCGGAAGGTATTCACCGCCTTGATGAGCCCCAGCGTTCCGATGGAGATCAGATCCTCGATGCCTACACCCGAGTTCTCATATCGCCGCGCAATAAACGCCACCAGACGCAGATTCCGTTCAATGAGCAGGGAACGAGCCTCCTCCGCGCCCTCTCCCCCATCCTCCAGCGTAGCGACGGCGTGCGCTTCTTCCTCTCTCGACAGCGGTTGGGGAAGCACGTCGGGGCCGTTGATGTAGTAGATCCCCCGCCGTCCGTGCAACAGACAGGCGATTTTTTGGACCATCCATGAAAGCTTTGGAATATGTATCGAGTATTTCATATCTATATCTCCTTGCGGTTAGTTGATCAGTTCTGCCGGAACGATGGCTTGGGTTTGTGTAAGCTCCGCCGAGGCGATCACGGCATTTACCTCCCGCCATTGCTCTTTGTCTCTGTGGGTATAGGAAATCCGAATTCGATCCGGAACAAAGCCCGTCAGTACGCCGTGTCCCGTGGCGCTCCCTGCGGGGATCAGCCGCAACCTTTTGGCATCCGACGGTGACAGGGAGGAGGCGGATTGACTGTCCTCCATAACCCGTGCCAGTTCGGGGGATAGCAAACGTGAAAGGCGGCGGCGGTCTGCGCAGATCACAAGCCTCCCGCTCAAGGGATCCCGCAACAGATTTCCCGTGTCAACCAGACCGTCCAGCTCCAATTTTTTGTCATCCAGCTCTACCGTCACACGGCATTGGCGAGTGCTGTGGGCCTTGCGAAAAAAACGGCCGCCGGACAGGGTGATGATACTGCCCAGTATCGCCAGAAGGGCAAAGAGCCATGCGCCGATCCCCTCCTCCCCGGAGGGCAAGGCGTTGAGGAATCCGATGCGGTTGAAAAAATTGAATAGCACCGTCATGACCCCGCCAAGGGTCATGGAGAGCAGGAGATATACCGCCGCCGTCACGAATAACCGCCTGATCCCACCTGTCTTCGGCTCCCAAAAAACCAAGGCGCACAGCACGAGGTATACCCCCATGTCCAGAAGCAGAGCCGGAGCCTGTCCCGATTCAAAAAACAGCGCGGCAACCGCATATATTCCGCCGAGCATCGCCCCGATCAGCACCCGCCACGGGGAAAGCCTGCGGTGAAGCAACCGCCCCGTCATGCAGAAGCAGAGCCCGTCCATGCCCGCGTTGATCAAAAACAGAAGATCCGCGTATACCTCGATCATGCCATACGCCTCCTTGTACATAGTTGGATGGCATTCATTATATCTCATCGCCTCCGCATCATTTGTCATACTGCGCAGGTGGTGCCCGGAATCGTTAGACAGATTTTGCCTGCTATCTCGGAAAATTCATAAATTCTGCTTGAATCCCCCGTGAAAAAAAGGTATAATGGGGAAAAGAAATTACGGGCGGTCGTACAGTATCAGCGTATGCGTCCGCCACGCGAGGTATGCCTATGAACAAGATTCGATTCCTTTCCATGTTCCTGTTTATCGGTTTGTTGTTGACCTTGCCTGCCTGCAATGGGCAGGAGCCATCCTACGAGGATCGTGAAACCTTTGAACAGCAAACCTACGTTGTTCCCGAAAATACGGATATGACTTTTCTGGATTGCATCATGGATTCCGCCTACGGGGCAGATTCTCCCGAGGGCGCCTGGCTTGCAGGATGCTCGTCTTCGGATCGGGACGATTTTTTTGATGCGTACACGCTCCGCTGTGAAACCGCGGAAAACGGGAATACAATCTTTACGTATCTCATATACTATCCCCACGGAGGCGACGCCGTCACGGTGACCCCCGAATTGCTGGAGGGAGAGAATGAATACGTAATCAATCTTCACTATGCCAAGGGAGCGGGGATCAACGGCTATTCGCTGTGCTACCTGTCGGTGACCCTGCCGACGGACAATCCTCCCCACGTACGCCTGCTCGTGGACGACGAGGTGTTGGGAGTTCTGTCTACCGTTACGGAAAGCGCTATTTCCACAGGCAACCAAAACGAATGATCGCATTACGCTACGGCGTGAAATCGCGTGTTCACGCCGAATACACGGTTTTTCGACAAAAAATTCAAAAACATCTTGACAAACGGGCGTCTATCGGCTATAATAGTACTGTTGTTATATAGGAAGGGTATGGAAGCATACCCAATCTCAACCGCATTGCGGGGAAATGGAGTTTACACATATGTTTGAGACCTTGAAGAAGCTGCTCGTGGACGAGCTGCAGATCGATCCCAAGACCATCACTGCCGATGCCGAGCTTTCCGCGGATCTGGGCATCAATTCCATCGAGCTTGCAAATCTCGTCATGCTCTGCGAGGAGAAGTTTGACGTAACCGTTGACGACGATGATATCCACAAGCTGGTGACCGTAGGCGACGTAGTCGAGTACCTCGAGAGCCTGCAGTAATTCTCAAATCAAATGAAACGGCGCGACCGCGTATGCAGCGGCGCGCCGTTTTTCTTGTATACGTATGGTAGACGTGAGGATCGGGCATACTGTATGAAAACGCGCGGAGGTGTCTATGATCACAATTCTCATTCGTACCCTGATCATTTACGTTTCCCTCATCATGATCATGCGTTTCATGGGGAAGCGCCAGCTGGGAGAATTGGAGATCTCGGATCTGGTGACGACACTTCTTGTGTCCGAGATCGCATCCCTTCCTCTGACCAATACCGATATTCCCCTGTCCCATGCCATAATGCCCATCCTGGTGCTCACGTCCTTGGAAGTACTTCTGTCGGGCGCCCAGATCAAGATTCCTCTCCTGAAGAATCTCTTCGCGATCCGCCCCGCGATCCTCATCCGCCACGGTGTGCCCGATCGCGCCGTGATGCGCTCGGTGCGCGTGTCCTCGGAAGAACTGCTCTCCCAGCTTCGACAGAAGGATATTACCGACCCGGACGAGGTGGAATACGCCATTCTGGAGCCCAACGGGCAGATCAGCGTGGTCAAAAAAGCGCAGGAGCAGTCGCCGACACTGACACAGCTGGACATGAAAACACAGGAGCGCGGCATGATGCATATGGTGATCTGTGACGGAAAAATCAATCCCCGCAATTTGTCTTTGGCAGGGAAGGATCAGCGGTGGCTGGAGGCGTATCTGCTCACCAAACGAACCCGTGCGGAGGACGTGTTTCTGCTGCTGGTGGATGACAGCGGACAAACCCGTCTGTATCCCAAAGAGGGGGTGACGCCGTGAAAGGATGTATCCTGGCCGCCGCGATTCTTCTGGTGGTTCTGGGCGGCGTGATTTTCAATGCGTTCTTTATCCGCCACACCACGAATCAGCTTATGGCGTGGGTGGAGGCTCTGCCGGCTATCCCAGATCCGAAAGAGACGCCCCGCGACATCGCGACGATCCGCGAAAGATTGGAGAAAAAAGCGATTTTTCTGGGCATTACCGTGGCCTACGCCGCCATTGACCGCGTATCCGAAGCCCTGATTTCCTTGGAATCCTTTGCAAAAACGGGGGATCAGCGGCAGTACGACGTGACCCGTGCCCTGCTCGTTGATCTCATTGAGGAACTGGCCCGCACAGAGAAAATTACCGTAGACAATATTCTGTGAAAAAGGCTCACACCTCCGTAGGAGTGTGTGAGCCTTTCTGTGTTCAATCGAATTCGTGTCGATGAGCTTCAAAGAAATCGTGGTAGAGCCGCACGTTGGAAAGCTCGGTCCACTTTCTCGTCTCCACGGGTTTGCTGTCCAGATCGTAGATCTTGGCTCCGCGAAGGGCAAGCAGGAAGGGCGAGTGGGTGGAGATGATGAACTGACAGCCGTAGAAGCGGGCGCTGTCCTCAATGAAGCGGGCCAGCTCCAACTGCCGCTCGGCGGAGAGGCTGTTCTCGGGCTCATCCAGGAGGTACAGGGCGTTGCCGCGGATCTTCTCGGCGAAATACCCGTAGGCGTTCTCACCGTTGGACTGACCGGGGAGATTCTTGGGAAGTCGTCGGGCGACGTAATCGGAGCGAGTGCTCGTCCACGCGTCACGGCGGTGTTGCAGCTCCTCAAAATCCTCCAGAGAGCGCATTTGGAAGCCGTCCTGACGGAGACTCCGCCACTCGTCGATCAACTCGTCCCGCTTGCGATCCACGCCCTCGTTGAGGGCACGGAAGCTCAGCATATAGTCGAAAACGTCATCGCTGGTGATGATGCAGCTTCCCTCGGGCGGGTCATTTTCCCCAGCCAACTCCGCGCGGCAATAGGTCAGGTAATCCTCATAGCAGGGGGTATGGCTGAAGGGGGATGTACGGTGAAGTTTCAGCTTCTGCGCGATGATGTTGAGGATGGTGGACTTGCCCGATCCGTTGCCCCCGTACAGGAGGGTGACGGTGGAAAAATCCAGCCGCTCCAGATACTTGAAGGGA
Organism: Eubacteriales bacterium; assembly: GCA_045643785.1. Lineage (GTDB taxonomy): Bacteria > Bacillota > Clostridia > Oscillospirales > CAG-272 > CAMEON01. The sequence goes on from JAZRFR010000162.1 coordinate 13,339, forward strand.
AATATCTTGAAGGGGTAGGCGTTGTTCATATCCATACAGGACATATTCAGCTTAGAGGATCGCTTGTCGGCTAACAGGTACACCAATTCGTCGTGGTCACTGGCCAGACTGAAGGATTCAAGGTAGATCATAGGCGGCTCCTTTCATGGAGTATGATTCATTATAGCACATAAGGTAGGGAATGTCAATAGGAGAAGGAAAGGGGAAGCCTTTGACGTGGGCTTCCCCTATATGATATTCTGTATGGAGAATCAACCCACCTTCAAAACGTCCTCCAGCGCCACGCAATCCATGAATGCGGAGGCGGCGATCATGCAGGCAGACTCGGGCAGGCGCAGGTCGGTCAGATGCCCGCACCAAGCGAAGGCGCAGTCCTCAATGATTTTGACCGAGGAAGGAACCGTCAGCACGCGGAGCGCCGAGCAGGCGGAGAAGGCGCCGGTGCGGATGACCGACAGGGTGTGAGGCAGATGAACGTGCTCCAAAGCGGTGCAGCCCTCAAAGAGGGAAGGAGCCAGCTCGCAGAGACCCTCGGGCAGTACCACGGAACGCAGGCGAGTGCAGTAGGCGAAGGCACTGCGACCGAAGCTGACGAGATTATGGAGACGGCCGAAGCGGAGCACGGTCAAGCGCTCGCAACCCATGAAGGCACGGTTGCCGATGGAGGACAGACGGCTCTCGGAGGAAACGCGGATATCCAGAAGATTCGTGCAGAAAGCGAAGGCGCGGATGCCGATGGACTCCACCGAGTCGGGCAGGGTCACGGCACGCAGGGAAGCGCAGTTCGCAAAAGCGCGATCGCCGATGGCGACGACCTGACGGCCCTCGGGATCCTGCTCGGGGATGACGAGAGAGGTGGGCTCGGAGCCGACGTACCCGGTTACGGCGCAGGTGTCCTCGGAGAGGGGGGCGTAGGTGAAGAGCTTTGCATACTCGACCATATCAATACCACAGGCACAGATGTAATTGGACTTCGTCATAATAATCTCCATTCCGCCGCCCTGCGGCGGCACAAATATCGTTTGAAATTCGACCGTGTCGTTTCCGACAAATATGGACCTCGTCCGTATTTAGGTCGAACTTGGCGTGAAACAGCAACCTTGGGTTGAACTTTCACGCTACCTTTCTTTCGGCTCAGCGCGGGGGGATTCCCGTTTATCAAACGGCGTTTGCCGCCTTTTGCCATGTTCTTGTCCGAATCCCGTTTTGGTGATCCGTATCGACGGGACTCTGTCTCCGTCGGCTCTCTTGCCCTTGTGACACCATTATACCATACGAAATGTGCACATTGCAATAACAATTTGTAAACAAAAAGAAAACAATGGCGAAAAACATTCCAAAAAGGATATAAAAACACAAACATTAAACGATTTAAAACGACACAAAGTGATATAATAATTCCATAACAAGAACAGATTGCGACGGCGTACGACGGTAAAATACGGCATTCGACAGGCACAGCGTGCGGTGAAAACTGCCATCTGTCGCCTCTGTTCAGTAAAAAAATATGGATAAATTCACGATACCCTCTTGCAAAAAACGCGGGGATTTGATATAATTGAAAAGGATGAAAATCATCCCTTGGATCTGACATCCGAATGGACGTCGATATCCGTCTGAACCAATAGAAAATTCTATCCCGTTTTTCAGAGAGGAGAAAAAACATGGATACTAAGCAAATCAAGCAAGCATTTATTTCCCCCTCGGTTGCCTATCGCGGTAAGCCCTTTTGGTCCTGGAACGGCGAGCTTCGCGGCGAGGAGCTGGTGCGCCAGGCTCACGTCATGAAGGAGATGGGACTGGGCGGCTACTTCATGCACTCCCGCGCAGGCCTCATCACCGAGTATCTGGGCGACGAGTGGTTCGACCTCATCAACGAGGTAGCCGACGCCGCCGAGGCCGACGGCATGGAGGCCTGGCTCTACGACGAGGACAGATGGCCCTCGGGCTCTGCCGGCGGTAAGGTCACGGTTGACCCTCAGTACCGCATGAAGTCCCTCTACGTCTACGAGTCCGCCCCTGACAAGGTGGACTGGAACGCCGAGTCCTTCGCCCTGTACGTAGCCAAGATGGACGGGCTGAACCTCTATACGTATAAGGAGCTGGACACCGCCTCCATCGCCTGCTGTAATTGTGCCAAGCGTGCCGTGAAGGCCGCCATCGAGGAGCTGTCCGAGGCCGCCGCCGATGAGCCGGGTGAGTGGAAGGCTCTGCGCTTCGCCATCGTCCCCGACGAGCCCAACTCCAACTACAACGGCACCACCTACACCGACACCATGAGCCGCAAGGCCACCGATAAGTTCATCGAGATGACCCACGAGGAGTACGCCAAGCGTTGCGGCGACCGCCTGGGCAAGAGCATCAAGGGCATCTTCACCGACGAGCCCCACCGTGGCCATTGCTTCGATAACCGCCGCGAAAAGGATGGCGTGATCTCCTGCGCCACCGCCTGGACGGACGATATCTTCGAGGAGTTTGAGAAGCGCTACGGCTTTGCCTGCCGCCCCATCCTCCCCGAGCTGTTCTACCGGGTGAACGGCGAGAAGGTGGCCCCCGTCAAGCTCCACTACATTGACCTGGCCAATGCCCTCTTCCTGGAGCGCTTTGCCAAGCCTCTCAACGACTGGTGCAACGACCACGGCATCCAGTTCACGGGTCACGTTCTCCATGAGGACAGCCTCATGAACCAGACCGTCCCCAACGGCTCCCTCATGCGCTTCTACGAGTACATGGGCTACCCCGGTGTGGACGTGCTGACCGAGCATAACCGCTGCTACTGGATCGTCAAGCAGCTGGCCTCCGCCGCCCGTCAGCTGGGCAAGAAGTGGCTGCTCTCCGAGCTGTACGGCTGTACCGGCTGGCAGTTCGACTTCAAGGCCCACAAGACCGTGGGCGACTGGCAGGCTCTGTTCGGCATCAACCTCCGTTGCCAGCACCTGTCCTGGTACACCATGGAGGGTGAGTCCAAGCGCGACTACCCCGCCTCCATCCTCCACCAGTCTCCCTGGTATAAGGACTACTCCAAGGTCGAGGACTACTTCGCCCGCATGGGTCTCATCCTCTCCGAGGGTGCGCCCGCCTGTGACGTTCTGCTTCTGAATCCCATCGAGTCGGTGTGGTGCCAGGCCTACGCAGGATTTGCATCCTGGATCTCCAACGTCTCCCCCGACGTAGCTCCCTACGAGCAGAGATATGCCCAGCTCTTCCACTACCTCACCGACCATCAGATCGACTTCGATTACGGCGAGGAGGAGATGATGTCCCGCATGGCCTCCGTGGACGAAGTAGACGGCACCCCCGTCCTCCGCGTGGGTCAGGCTACCTATAAGACTGTCATCGTTTCCAATATGCTCACCATTCGTCCCACGACCTTGAGCCTCCTGAAGGACTTCATGGCCAAGGGCGGTAAGGTCATCTTCTGCGGCGACGTCCCCGCATACGTCAATGCCATCGCATCCGACGAGCCCGCCAAGCTTGCCGAGCAGGGAATCACCATCCCCTACGACGAGGCCGCTCTGGTGGCCGCCGTCCGCGAGAACTCTGCCGAATTCATCAGCATCACCAATGGCGAGGGCGTTCCCGAGAAGGCCGTCTTTGCCCAGGTACGCAAGGGCTTCGGCGACGACGGATATGCCGTGGTGGTTCTGAACACCGACAGAGGCCAGCCCCGTGAGAACCTCACGCTGTCCCTGAAGGCCCCCACAGGCTACGCCGTGGAGGAGTGGGATCTGGAGACGGGCGAGCGCTATAACGCCTCTGCCATCGCGGGAGAAGCAGGCGGTGTCTACTACATCAGCATGGATCTGGAGGCCGCAGGCACCCGTTGCTTCGTGCTGACCAAGTGCGCCGACGAGCTCCCCGCCGTCACCGAATACGAGACGGTGGCATCTGAGACCCTGACGGGCGAGTTCCCCTACGCCTGCGACGAGCCCAACGTCTGCGTCCTTGACTGGTGCAAGTGGCGCTGGAAGGACGGCGAGTGGCACGACGAGGCCGAGGCTCTCTGGGCTGACCGCCAGGTTCGTTCCGACGTGGGCATCGAGTGGCGCGGCGGCGGTATGCTCCAGCCCTGGTACGCCAAGCTCAACGATACCAAGAAGTACGGCGAGCTGCAGCTCTCCTACGAGTTCTACATCGACGAAATGCCCGACTTCGACATTATTCTGGCCGGTGAGCGTCCCGAGCTGAACTGCTACAAGATCAACGGTGTGGAGCTTCACAATGACGATATCAACGACTTCTGGGTGGACGATTGCTTCAAGAAGATGAAGATCCCCGCAGACGCCCTCAAGCTGGGCAGAAACGAAGTCACCATCGACGTGACCTTCATGCGTACCACCAACATCGAGGCCCTCTACCTCGTGGGTATCTTCGGTGTCAAGGTGGACGGCAAGAAGCGCACCATCGTGGCCACTCCCGGTCTCATGGGCTGTGACAACTACGCCGCCTACGATATGCCTTTCTTCACGGGCAACCTCACCTACGCCCTGACCAAGGAAGACTACGAGAACATTCTGGGCGAAGCCGCGGGGGATGCTGACCGCATCGTGTTGACGCCCAAGGAATTCACGGGCGGTTGTGTCAAGGTCAGAGCCGCAGGGAAGACCACGGTACTGGGCTGGGATCCCTACGAGGCCGATGTCACCGAGGCTTATCAGAACGGTCTGCCCATTTCCGTCACCGTAGAGGGTGTCCGCACCAACGTATTCGGCCCCCTCCACGAGGTCGACAAGCCTGCAGGTGCCTGTGGCCCCGGCAACTTCGTCACGGGTGGAGCCGCTTGGACGGATGATTACAGTCTCCTCAAGAGCGGTCTCCGCGGCTTTACCTTCAAGGCGCAGAAGAAGGCATAAAGCCGTTATCTCGGTGAGGGAGTCCCGCGGGGCTTCCTCACCATCATAAATATAAGGAAATTGACATGAAAAGAATCGTTACCACTACCTGTGTGTTCCCTCCGCCGTACCCCTCGGAGGTCATACTGAACCGTCTGGCGGCCATCGGCTATACCTCGCTGGACATTGGTCTGGACTACTGTGTCGGCAAGGGGGATCTGCTGGACGGCGACAACTGGCGGGAGCGGGTCATGGCTCTCCGCCGTCAAGCGGATGCCCTGGGAGTCGCCTACACCCACTCCCACGCCCCCGGCAACGCGGGCAACCGAAGCGAAGCCCAGATGCGCGCCTTTGAGGCGGCGGCACTCCTGGGAGCCAGCTACATCGTCGTCCACCCCATCCACGAGATAAACGGGCAGATCATCACCGACGATGCCGAGTTCATCCGCATCAATCGTGAAGCCACCCTCCCCCTCCTCCCCATGGCGGAGAAGCTGGGATTGACCATCCTCTCGGAGAATATCCTCTGGGGCTCCTCCATCCAACCGCGAAATATTGTAGAGTTGGTCAAGGCGGTGGACTCCCCCTGCTTCGGCTGGTGCTTTGACCCGGGACACGCCAACTTCTACGGCATCACACCGAGTATCCTCCGTGAGCTGGACGTGGTGCCCCTGTCTCTCCACATCCAAGACACCCACGGCCCCGGCTCCGGCGATGAGCATCTTCTCCCCGGTGACGGGAGTATCGACTGGAAGGAATTCCTGCACATCCTCCGCGACATCGGCTACAAGGGGGAGATGGTGTTGGAGGCTCACCACCAGTCCTATGCTGCACCCGACGAGGAGAAGGACGGCATCCTGACCGAGCTTCTGCGCCGCGCCGAAAAGATGCTGGTGTACTACCAATCTCTTTGAGTAAAAAGGAGAATATCTATGAATACCATTAAGTTCGACAACAAAAATACCCTCGTCGTCGCCCACCGCGGCCTCAGCGGTCTGGAGCGGGAGAACACCGCCTCCGCCTTCGTCGCCGCAGGCAACCGCAACTACTACGGCATTGAGACCGACATTTACCGCACCTCCGACGGGCACTTCGTGGTCAACCACGACGGCCGCGCCAACCGTGTGGGCGGTGTCAACGTCACCATGGAGGCCACTCCCTGGGAGCTTCTCCGTGAAGTTGTCCTCTACGACACCGACGGCACCAAGGATCGCTACGATCTCCGTCTGCCCAGCCTGGAGAACTACATCTCCATCTGCAAGAAGTACGAGAAGGTCTGCGTGCTGGAGCTGAAGTCGGTCTTCACCCCCGAGGAGACCGCCGCCTTCATCGAGATCATCAAGAACTACGATTACCTCGACGGCGTGATCTTCATCTCCTTCCACTACGAAGACCTCCTGAACGTCCGCGCCATTCTCCCCGACCAGCCCTGCCAGTACCTCACGGGGGACAACTCCGACGAGATGATTGCCAAGCTGGTGGCGGACAAGATGGATATCGACATCCACCACGCCGCCCTCACCGAGGAGCGGGTCAAGGCCATGCACGCCGCAGGTCTGACCATCAACTGCTGGACGGTGGATGACCCCGCCCGCGGCGAGGAGCTGGCCGCCTGGGGCGTGGATCAGATCACCTCCAATATTCTGCAGGGGCTGAACGGTTGATCCTTGCATCATAAAAAAGAGGGAACGGCACCCGTGTAAATCCGTTTTGCGGACTTGCGCGAAAGTGCCGTTCCCCCTTGACTTTTTGAAGGGATTGTGGTATACTATCCATATCGAACAATACTTCAAATTTGGGTTTGTCGGTGGGTTCGTCCCCCCGTTCCCCGACCTTCCCCTTTGGGGAAGGGGGACCATCCGAAGGATGGTGGATGAGGTAAAAACCATTGGCAAATAACATGTTTTCGGACAAACCTCACCCACCGCTCCGCGGTCCCCCCTCCCCAAAGGGGAGGGTCTTGGAGAGCCGCGTCAGCCCGTTAAACTGCAATTTAACCTACAGAAGGGAGCCGCTATGTCACAGAAACTGTTACTCTACATCCGCTACGACGGCCGCGGCTCCGACAGCCGCCCCTTCTGCGGCTACCAAGCCCAAAAGAACGGCTATTCCATCCAGCAAGCCTTAAACGAGGGCACCGAGGCCCTGTTCGGCTACCCCTGCGACATCACGGGCTGCTCCCGCACCGACAGCGGCGTCCACGCCAATATGTTCTGCGCCACCGTCACCCCCAAGGGGAAGGATTCCATGGAGACCACCATCCCCCTGGACAAGCTCCCCCGCGCCCTCAATATCCATCTCCCCGACGCCGTGGCCGCCTATAAGGCCCTGTGGGTACCCGCCGACTTCCACGCCCGCTATTCCGTGTCCTCCAAGGAGTATATCTACCGCATCCATAACTCCCCGGAGCGGGATCCCTTTGCCCGTAATCGCGCCTGGCACTACCCCCGCCCCATCACCGACGATGCCTTTGCCGCCATGCAGATCGCGGCGCGGGGCTTCGTGGGTAAGCGGGATTTCTCCGCCTGTATGGCCTCGGGCTCCAAGGTGCAGGACACCGTCCGCCACGTCATGTCCGCCTCGGTGGAACGGCAGGGAGAGGAGATTCTCTTCCGTGTCCGCGCCGACGGATTCCTGTATAATATGGTGCGCATCATGGTGGGCACCCTTGCAGAGGTAGCCGAAGGTCATATCTCCGCCGAGAGTATTCCGGCGCGGCTGGATTCGCTGAACCGCCAAAGCTTTGGCCGCACCGCCCCCGCCGAGGGACTGTATCTCAACCGCGTTTTCTACAACGATCCGAACAAGGAGGGGTATCATGCAGAAAAAGAATCCCTTTGATCGCCTCCGACAGTACGCGCGGAATCTCTATGACCGCGCCGCCGAACGGGTGCGGAGGTTCACCAGGCAGACCGACGAGGTGCTTTCGGAGGAGCCCATCGACTTCTCCGCCCCCTCCATCCCCTACTACGAGAACCTGGCCAACCGCCTGAGCTTTGTCCGGGTGATTCTGTACATGGTGCTGTTCGTGTTCATAGCCGTTACCGTGCTGTGCAATCACCGCTTCATTACCTACGAAAACCTGTACTATCTGGCCAAGGATATCAGCGCCGCAACCCTGACCGCCCAATCCCGCGCGGATCAGATCAGCTATCCCATATCCTCCACCGAGGCGGATTTCGTGTACTACCGTGGCGGCATGGTCGTCGCAGGAAGCGAAGTCGTCACCGCCTTGAGCGGCTCGGGACGGCAGACCATGTCGGTCAACGTGGCCTACGCCAACCCCTGCGTACGCGCCTCCGACAAGTATTTTCTGACCTTTGGACGGGGCGAGCGCTCCTTTGCCGTCTACAATGCCTTCGTCCAGGTACACCGTGAGATCACGGAATTCCCCATATACGATGCCGCCGTGGGCGACAACGGAAATTTCGCCGTGGTGACACGCTCCCGCGATTATACGTCGGAGGTCATTCTGTACGACGGTGACATGAACAAGCTCGGCAACTGTCATCTGAACGGATACGTGACGAGCCTCGCCATGAATCGGGAAGGCGACCGTCTGGGCATTATCTCGGCGGAATTCAAGGGCGGCGTCTGGGAGACCAAGGTAACCCTGATCCGTGTTACCAAAGGACTTCCCAACGCTTCCGCAACCGTCGTGGGCACCATGGGACTCCAATGCGGGTTCGTATCCGACGAACAGCTGGCGGTGGTGTATACGGATCGGCTCATGATCTGGGAGAGCGATGCGAGCGTGAAGGGGGAGACCTTCTTCGAGGGAACTGTACCCACCCTGTGCGCCATTGGGGACAACCGCGTGGCGATCCTCTTTGAGATTCAGACCGATCTGTCCGAAAACCTCTTGCAGGTATACGACAAAAACGGGCGGAGCGTCTACGACGTACGGATGGACGCCACCCATCCCATCCGTTTGTCGGGCAAGGCAGAGGAATTGGCGCTGGGTAAGAATACGCTCTTTGTTCGTACCAAAAACAAACTGTATCGAATCACCGGAAACGGGGACGATCTGGCGTATGCCGAGATCAGCCACGATACGGTGACCGTGCTGCCGACCGAGGATGAGGTGCTGGTCTGCACCCCCGCCTACGCCGCGCGGTTGGATAAAAAGGATTTCAAAAAGGATTAGTCTCGAAACATTCTCGCGAAAAATTCATGGGAATTTTCGCGGATTGCCATATAATCGGAAAAGACGTGCATACTATGATATATCCTTCCTGGAAAGGGGTATTATGGTATGCACGTTTTGTTGGATATTCTGTTGGTGGCCGTATTGGCGTTTTTCGTGTTCCGCGGCTGGCGGAGGGGCTTTGCGGGCTCGGTGCTGAAAAGTGGACGGCTGATCCTCACGCTGGTGATCACCCTGTCCTGCGGCTCGGCTTTCTCATCCTTTATTGATCGGGTCTGGATCCATCCCCCCGTGTTTGAGAAGGTTCACGCCCGCTTTACGGCCATGGCCGACGCGGCAGGGGGACGGGTGGATGCGCTGATCTCCCAAATCCCCGGTGTGTTTCGCTCCTATCTGGACGCGGGCGCGGCAGAGCGCACGCAGGATCTGCACCGCCTGGCCGACGAGTGGTCACAGAGTGTTTCCGAGGGCATATCGGGGGTGATCTCCTCGGTGATCGGGCATATTCTCCTGTTCCTGATCGCTTACGCCGCCCTGACGCTGGCGGTCATTCTGTTGAAGCGGCTGACCGACCTCCCCGTGGTGGGAACGGTGGATCGCATGTTGGGTGTGGCCCTTGGCCTCGTCGGCGGGGTTTTGACGGCGGTCTTTCTGGCGGTGATCCTCGGCGCCGTCCTGCGTATATCGGGGAATGATGATCTTTTGGAACAAACCCTCCTTTTGAGAACCGTATATTCCCTCATAGGGTTCTGATAAAGCGCATCATCCTTGTCAAAAAATATGCCTAATGCCTGATTTTTGAAAAAAACTCTTTACAAACATGAGGTTTTGTGCTATAATAAGATATTGATTTCATTCGGAAGGACAAAATACCATGTTTATTAAAGAAACCGTCAAGGGTATGCGCGACATTCTCCCCGCTGAAATGGAGATCCGCGAGTACCTGCTCGGAAAACTCAAATATCTGTACACCTCTTTTGGCTATACCCAGATCGAGACTCCCTGCATGGAGCGCATCGAGAACCTCACCAGCAAGCAGGGCGGCGAGAACGAGAAGCTCATCTACAAGGTGCTCAAGCGCGGCGAGAAGCTCACCGAATCCATCGAGAACGCCTCTTTTGATGACCTGTGCGATTCGGGCATGCGCTACGACCTGACCGTGCCCCTGTCCCGCTACTATTCCAACAATATCGGCAACCTCCCCGCCCCCTTCAAGTCTCTGCAGGTGGGCTCTGTCTGGCGCGCTGACCGTCCTCAGAAGGGCCGTTTCCGCCAGTTCACCCAGTGCGACATCGACATTCTGGGCGATGCCTCCAACTCTGCCGAGTCCGAGCTGATCTACGTCACCTCCCTGTTTTTGGACAGCGTAGGCGTTAAGGGCAACACCGTCATGGTCAACGACCGCCGCATCCTTAAGGGCATGGCCAAGAAGGCAGGCTTTGCCGAGGAGGACTACAACGACGTGTTCATCATTCTGGATAAGTACGACAAGATCGGTGAGGAGGGTGTCAAGAAGGAACTGTTGGCATCCGGCTTTGCCGCTGAATCCGTTGAGACCTACATGAACATTTTCCACGGCTTCATGACCGCCGAGGATCGCTTCACCTACGTGGAGGAGGCCTTCGGTGATGCCATGGAGGAGGGCGTGGCCGACAACATCCGCCAGATCTTCGAAAACGTCGCCACCATGTCCGGCGGCAAGTTCAACCTCTCCTTCGATCCCACCCTGGTCCGCGGTATGGGCTACTACACCGGCACCATCTTCGAGATCAAGTCCGAGGACTTCAAGGGCTCCTCCATCGCCGGCGGCGGCCGTTACGACAACATGATCGGCAACTTCACCGGCACTCCCACCTGCGCCTGCGGCTTCTCCATCGGCTTTGAGCGCCTGGTCGGCGCCCTGCTGGATAAGAAGTTCAAGGCCGAGGGTAGCCGAGAGAAGGTGGCCGTCCTCTACGGCAAGGCATTCAATTCGGGCGATGTGGCCGCGCTCCAGTGCAAGTGCAACGCCCTGCGCGAGGCAGGGAAGATCGTCCTGGTTCAGAAGATGAACAAGAACGTGGGCTTCCAGAAGCAGAAGCTGGAGGCAGAGGGATATACGGCATTTATCGACGTGCGATATCCCGACGAGATCGAGACCAAGTTCTGATAAAAATATGCGGGGGGAAACCGAACTGCAAGCAGTTCGGTTTCCCCCCGCACCCCTTTTCAAGAACTTTCAAAAAGGGGAATATGTTATGATTTATTGAAAGTTTTTGGGATTCTCAAACCCTTGCAAACTTCGCCAAAGGCGAATTTGCACCGAGCATCGCGAGGATGTTTCCAAAAAGGGTTTGAGCCGCCGGAGGCACGTTCTCCGCGCTCCCGTGCTCCCGCTCTCTTATCCCAGGAACGGATGCTCCAACTCAGCCTCCCGCATGGCCGCCATGACCGAGCGGGGGCGCTTGGTCTTGAACAGGGCAGATCCGGCCACCAGAATGTTGGCGCCCGCCTCGGTGCAGTAGGATGCGTTGTTTTCACCCACACCGCCGTCCACCTCCAGCTTGAGGTCGATGCCCTTGCTCTGAGCGTAGCGACGAATGGCGCGTACCTTGTCCAGACACTCGGGAATGAGGGACTGCCCGCCAAAACCGGGCTCTACGGTCATGACCAGAATCATATCAGCCACGCCCACGAAGGGGAACAGCACCTCAGCAGGGGTCTTGGGGGAGATGGCGATACCGCAGGGAATCTCCTTGGCCTTGATGGCCTTCAGGGTAGCCATGGGATCCTCCACACTCTCGTAGTGGAAGGTTATGATATCGGCGCCTGCCTTAATGAAGCTGTCAGCGTACTTGAGGGGATCCGAAATCATGAGATGTACGTCAAAAAACAGATTGGTATGGGGGCGGATAGAGGCGATCAGCCCGGGGCCGAAGGAGATGTTGGGCACGAAATGTCCGTCCATGACGTCCAGATGCAGGTAGTTGGCGCCGGAGTCCTCCATACGGGTGATCTCGTTTCGCAGATCCGAAAAATCAGCAGCCAGCAGGGAAGGGGCAATGTAAAGCATGAGGTTTCCTTTCCGTCTCGGACGTGTGCCCGGACATTGTAACGTTCAGTCGATTTCTGTCGTATACTGGTGGTGTGAGATATCCGCGCCGCGTCGGCGCAGGAAGAGAAGATGCAGGACGTGGGTAGGGAGCGACCTATGCGGCGCGTATCTCGGGTCGGTGCCAATGGGCGCCGACTCTTTTTTTGCAGATCAGTCGATCAGGCATACCGCATGGGCGGCAATGCCCTCGCCGGAGCCGGTAAAGCCCAGCTTTTCCTCGGTAGTGGCCTTGACGCTGATGCAGTCTACGTCCACCCCGAAGGCGGCGGCAATATTTTCCCGCATGGCGGGAATGTGGGGAGCCATTTTGGGCGCTTGGGCGATGATGGTCGCATCAATATTGCCCAGACGGTACCCGCGCTCAGCCATAACCTCGGCCACACGGCGGGTCAAGGCAAGGCTGTCAGCACCCTTGTAGGCGGGATCGTTGTCGGGGAAAAGTTTTCCAATGTCCCCCGCGGCCATGGCGCCCAGTACCGCGTCCATGACGGCATGGAGCAGGACGTCGGCATCCGAATGGCCGAGAAGACCCTTTTCATAAGGGATATCTACTCCACCGATGATGCACTTCCGTCCCTCCACAAGGCGGTGTACGTCGTACCCGTGACCGATCCTCATGCTTTGTCCTCCGCTGTGGGAGCCGCCTTTTTGCGCGCCTCCAGAATGGCGGTGGCAAAGACGATATCGGTGGGATCGGTGATCTTGATGTTCTCACGGGAGCAGGCAACCATCTTTACGGGCACGTGAATATGCTCCAGCATCTGGTTGTCGTCGGTGGCCTGTAGCTTTTCATCACGGGCTACGTAGGCGGCGGCGCGGTACAGATTCAGAGCAAAGACCTGTGGGGTCTGGGCCAACCATACGTAGTTGCGGTCGGGGGTGGAGTTGATGAACGCCGAGGAATCGCACACCTTGACGGTGTCGGTGGCTTTGACGCCCGCTGAGGCCGCATTCCATTGGTACGCGGCGTGACAGACCTTCTGAATCTCCGCAGGCGTGATGAGACATCTGGCCGCGTCGGCAATGGCCACGAATTTGCATCGCGCATCCACCTCGTCGGAGCCCAGTCGGGCGGATTCCTGGCGGGTCTCCCCACCCTTGACAACCTTGGTCAGCTTGGTCAGCCCGTAGGTCTCCTTGAAGCCGTCGTAGAGGGAGAGCTCATCCTCTCTGGCCACCACGATGATCTCGTGGACGGTGTCAGCCGCCTCAAAGGCCTGCAGAGTCCGCGCCACAACGGGAAGTCCGTCCAGTTCCATGAACTGCTTGCGGGGTTCTCCCATGAGCGCCTCCATGCGCGTGGAGCTACCCGCGGCGCAAACCACTACGGAGGTGAAGTTTTTGGGGTTCGGTGTACCCGCTACCGCGCGGAGAAAATCGGCGATCTTCTTGGTGGCAGGCTTTTTGGGCGTATCACTCATGTGCGGTCTCCTTTTCAAGTCGTTGGCGAAGCGTAAAATTATTTGTCCAGGGCGTTGATATCGTCCACTCTGGCCTGATGGCGGCCGCCCTCAAAGGGCGTGTCGATGAACAGATCTACCATGTCGCAGGCAAGGCCGTAGCCGATGACGCGCTCGCCCAGGCAGAGCACGTTGGCGTTGTTGTGCATACGGGTCATGCGGGCGGAGAAGGTGTTCTCGCAGGCGGCGGCGCGGATGCCCGCGTGCTTGTTGGCAGCCA
>JAZRFR010000163.1:0-5518 GCA_045643785.1 Eubacteriales bacterium
GGGGGCGGCGAAGCCGCCCCCGACTCAGACCTTCCCCTTTGGGGAAGGGGGACCACCGAAGGTGGTGGATGAGGTAAAACCCATTGGCAGGCAATATGTTTTCGGGCAAGCCTCACCCACCGCTCCGCGGTCCCCCCTCCCCAAAGGGGAGAGTCTTGGAACGGGGTCGTCTCCCCTGTAAACTGCAATTTACAAGTCAGTCACCACGCCCACAAACAACGGCAAGCCCGTAGCGTTATCCACGATGGCGTAGGCAAAGGGGCGGGCGAGGTAGACGTATTTGGGCTCCATAGGCTCGGCGGACTCGCACTTAACTTCTCCCCAGGTGACGGCGGCGGCCTTGGTGCCGTGGCGGTTGACCTCGATAAAGGTCTTCTGGTAAACGCCGTCGCAGTAGATATCCCCCGGCGCGCCGCTAATGCCCGACAGGTCAGCCTCCGAAGAATCAAACAGATCCGTCATACCCATTTCCTGCAGAACAGCCGTCAACTTCATGTCGCTGTCGTAGGTGAACTCGGGGATGCGGGTGTGGACAGTTTCATAGGTTCGGGCGCCCCACATGGCCACCCAGGCCTCTCCCGTAAGGGTAGCGGCGAAATCGTAGATATTGACCCCCTCCTCGGGAAGCAGGCCCACGAAGGCGTAGGCGCCGCCCTTGTAGGGTCTGACCACGCCGTAGCCGCCCTCCACGGTCAGGTAGCGGTTTTCCACCGAGTGCATCATCTCCACCGAAACCGTTTCTCCCTTCAGGGTAGTGAATTCACCCGAGCGAACGTCCTCGCGCTCGTACTCCTCCTCCCACTTGGCATCAAAGACCAGGGCGTTGATGAGGTACATGACCGTATCGGCAGGGATAGGCTCATCCAGAATGGAGTCGATCATGCCGTCGGTGTACTTCTCCACCCAGTTGTTGATGTCCTTGCGGGTCTGCTCGTCAAAGGGCGCGGCGTACTGCTGGGCGGCGTACCAGTCGGCGCAGGTCTGGAGAAACTCTTCACGGACAGCGAATCCGTCCCCCTCGCGGTACCAGATGGAATCGGCGATGGACACCTTGCAGTCCTTGCCTACATACAGACCGCTCGTGTAGGCATAGAGCGTCTTGTTCAGATCCGCAATCGGCATGCCCAGAACAGCCTCCATCTGAGCCAAAGTCTCCCCCTTGGCGCCGTTGGCGATCATGGAAAGGCAGATCATAGCGGACAGAGGGGAGACCAGGTGATTGGCCTTGTTTTCCTTGTCCATGGATATGGTGGTATTCGTCAGAGTCATGGAAAAATCCGCCATGGCGGCCACAAAGGCGTCGGTGACCTTCCCCTCCTCGGTGGCGGTACGGACGTAGGTAGCAGACAGTTCCTCTGCCTTGATGGAAACCGTGCAACCCGACAGAGTCACGGTACTCATGAGCATACAAACGACCAAACACAGCAGGGTCGCATTGCGAAGTATTGCTTTCATAACGAAAAACCTCCATTCCGGTGATTGAGTTTTTCTCTCACCCTATAAGACGACAAAATTTCGCGGATGTTTCGTCCTTTGGGAGATGTTTACATTTTGTTTACACATGTTCGCCCAGGCAAATGACAAAATCCCGCGTACACAGAAGTCTGCGACGCGGGAGAATTTTTATTCCTGAACAACGGTAGTTTTTCGTGCCTTACCGTGCTTTTTCTTAAGCTTTTTCAGCTCGTCCATGAAGGAATCCACGTCGGTAAACTCGTGATAGACCGAAGCGAAACGAACGTAGGAGATCTCGTCGATGTCGCGGAGCTTTTCCAGCACGCGATCACCCAGCTCCACAGAAGGCACCTCCAGATGGAGGGTATTCTGCAGCTCGGACTCAATTTCAGCCACAATGGCGTCGGCGTCCACGTCGCGCTTACGGGTGGCCTTGAGAATGCCGTTGATGAGCTTGACACGGTCAAAGGGCTCCTTGGAGCCGTCCTTTTTGATGACGATGATCTGCGCCGTTTCGATCATTTCAAAGGTGGTGAACCGCTTGGCGCATTGCAGGCACTCGCGGCGGCGACGGATGCTGTTGCCCTCTTCAATAGGGCGGGAATCAATTACCTTGAGATCGGGGCAACCGCAGGCGGGACACTTCATAAAGACTCCTTTCGGGGTGGAAAACTATATTCTGCATACAGTATACCATATTTTGGGCGTTTTGTAAAGGTATATTTGAAAAACATTCCCCGAAGTTTTTGCTTCTTTTATTCCCGAACGCGAAAACCCTTGACAAACCCCCTCATTTCTGCTATACTATATAGTTGATGAAGTGTTTGCAGAAGGGAGTGCGCCATGGCCATGACAGAAGATCAAATCACCACGACCGTGATCGGGAATCACGAGCTCATGGAACGCCTGGATCGGGATATCCGAGCGGGTCAGCTCTCCCACGCCTACATTCTGGACGGACGGCTCGGTAGCGGTCGGCATACCATTGCCCGCCACATCTGCGCCGCCATCGCCTGTCACAACCGCCCCGGTCAAGTCCTGTCCCACGTGGAGGATGAAGACCAGATGGGATTCTTCGATCTGGATCTCCCTTCAAAGCCCCGTGAGATCCCCCCGGACGCCCCCCTTCCCTGCTGGGATTGCCCGGCCTGCCGCAAGGTATTGGAGGGGAAATGCCCCGATATTCACATCATCGGACGAGACGGCAAGGCCTCCGTCGGCGTGGAAGCCATCCGCTTTCTGCGACAGGACGTGCTCATCCCCCCCAACGATCTGGACACCAAGATCTATATCATCGAGGACGCCCACACCATGACGGTACAGGCCCAAAACGCCCTGCTCCTGACCCTGGAGGAGCCCCCGCCCTACGTGCTGTTCCTCTTACTCTGCGACGAAGCCGACGCCCTTCTGGAGACCATCCGCAGCCGCGCCCCCGTGCTTCGCACCCAACCCATTCCCGACGAGGATATCCGCGCCTTTCTCAAGGAGCGGCGCTGTCCCCTGTCCGAGGAGGATCTTTCTGCCGTGCTTCTGCGCGCCGACGGCTGTATCGGACAAGCTCTGACCCTGGCGGATGCCCGCGCGGTCAAGCCCATTATGAAGCTCCGCGCCCTGTGCGACGAATTCATGAGCGCCTGCGCCGCCCGACGCTACGACCGCCTTCCCTCCATCCTCACGGGCTTTGGAAGCAAGCGTGACGGCGTGTCCGACGTCATCGCCCTGACCACTCTGGCCGTACGGGATCTGATCCTGCTCCGCCACGGCGATACCGTCAAGCTGAAATACTACACCGACCGCGCCGCCGCTGAGGAGCTGGCAGGACGGTTCACCACCCGCGCCCTGCTCCGCGTGTATCACGCCCTGGGACGCGCCGCCGACAGTCTGGAGGGCAACGGCAACGTCCGTCTGACCCTGATGCAGCTGGCGGTGGATATCACCCCGTAACCATCCCCTCGGTTTTGACCGAGATACGCATATACGAGAAAGGAATCCATCATGGAGAATAACGAAAAGAATCCTGCCCGCTCCGAGGGTCGCCCCGAAGGGGATCGCCCCCGCAACCACGGGCATAATCATAACCGCAACCGAGGCCGCGGCCGCAACAGAAACGACAAGAATCCCAATCAGCCCCGCAATAACCAACCCCGCAACGAGCAGGAGGCAACGCCTCAGACTCCCGAAGTTCAGGAGTCCCGCGCGGCCGCTACGCCGGCCACCACGGCACCTGCGGCAGAGCCTCGCCGTCAGCCCCCCGCTACGGGCCGTCCCCAGCGTAACATCCGCCGTTCTGCCGGGAAAGCCGATCTGCCGGATATGGAGAATCTGCTCATCGACGACAACATGAAGGCGAAGCCCGCCCCCGTGGATCCCGATGACGCCCCCGACGCCGCCGAGGTAGAGCGCATTTTGGAGCGTGACGTATTCGCCCGCCGCGACGAGACCATCCCCGACGTCCTCCCCGAGGGCAAGCTGATCATCGCAGGCATCCGCTTCCGCGCAGGTGGCAAGACCTACTTCTTCGATCCCGGCAAGCTCACCTGCAAGGTGGGACAGTACGCCATCGTGGAGACCGCCCGCGGTCTGGAGTTCGGTGAAGTCTGCATCCCCAACCGCATGATCGACGAGTCCATGGTCGTTCCTCCCCTGCGTCCCGTGGTGCGCATCGCCACCGAGGCAGACATCGCCCACAACAAGGAGAACCACGAAAAGGAGGAGGCCGCATACCCCATCGGCGTACAGAAGATCGCCGAGCATAAGCTGGACATGAAGCTGGTTTCCATCCAGTACACCTTCGATAATTCCAAGCTCCTGTTCTACTACACCTCCGCCGGCCGCGTGGATTTCCGTGAGCTGGTCAAGGATCTGGCAGGTGTGTTCCACGTCCGTATCGAGATGCGGCAAATCGGCATCCGCGACGAGTCCCGCATGATCGGCGGTCTCGGCGCCTGCGGCCGTCCCCTGTGCTGCTCCACCTTCCTGACGGATTTCGGTCAGGTGTCCATGAAGATGGCCAAGGAGCAGAATCTGTCCCTGAACTCCACCAAGATTTCGGGCTGCTGCGGCCGTCTTATGTGCTGCCTGCGCTTCGAGTACGATACCTACGTAGAGGAGATCCGCAAGACCCCCGCCCAGGGCACCTTCGTCAATACCCCCGACGGCCCCGGCGTGGTCACCGAGATCTTCCCCCTCCAGGGCGAGGTTAAGGTCAGCCTCCGCAACCAATCCGACTCCGCTCCCAAGAAATACAAGCGAGAGCTGGTGGAGGTGCAGACCCGCGCGCCCCGTTCTGAGGGAAGCGTCAGCGAGCCCGATTCCGACGAATAAGGTTTATTTGGGGAATTGCAGGGGGATTCACAGATTATTAACATCTTTTCCGAGATTTTTCGGCGAGAAATTCCCGCATACCCCTTGAAAAAATATGATTTTGTGATATAATAAAAGGTAAGCCATATTCGCTCATTCGGCGTATATGAGCAAATACTTAAACGGAGGACATCACAATGGCATACAAGATTAGCGATGATTGCATCTCCTGCGGCGCTTGCGCTGAGAACTGCCCCACCGAGGCTATCTACGAGGCTGACGGCAAGTACGAGATCGACGCTGACAAGTGCATCGACTGCGGCTCTTGCGCAGACGCTTGCCCTGTTGAGGCTCCCAAGGCTGAGTAATTCAACCTGCGGTTTGATACCGTAACAACACTCCCGACTTCCCGGCTGCATTTCGCGCGAGAGGTCGGGAGATGTTGTTTCTATGGCGATCGTAATCTTCAAATTTGGGTTTGTCGGGCAGGGGTTTCACCCCTGCACCCCACCAAAGAACTTTTTGAAAAAAGTTCTTTGGAATTTCAAAAACTTTCAAAAAGAATTATCTGACAATATTTTTTGAAAGTTCTTGAAGGGGGTCTGGGGGGAACTTCTTTCAAGAAGTTCCTCCCACGCGTTCTCTTACAAACCCCAATTTGAAACAGTCCCCTTTTTCAAAAATCATATAAGGAGGCCCCCATGACCGAATCTCGCTTTCCCAATGTTATAGACGCTCCCGGTGACAAAGAAGTACAGAC
>JAZRFR010000164.1:0-3660 GCA_045643785.1 Eubacteriales bacterium
CAAAGCATTTTCCCCAACGAGGACTTCTTCGGCGAGGATAAGGATACCCCCGCCCCCCGCCTGCCGGCGACGTCTTTGGACGATCTCATCGGCACCCTGTCCCGCATGGGCGCCACCTGCGCCGAGTCCATGGTGACCGACGGGGAAGGCGTGCGCCGCGGTGTGTCTCTGGATCGGAACGAGCCCGTGGTGCTCTGCGAAACGGTACGCAACCTGTCCACCCTGTGCGACCGCTGGCTCCGACGCAATTTGTCCCATCCTCTGTATGCCGTGGTGGACAATCTGGCCACCGCGCTGAAATCCTTCCGCACCGCCGCCGATTACTACGACCGCCGCTTCGCCACCTTCGTGGAGGTGGAGGGGGAGGACGTGCGGGTGCGGCTGACCTGCCTTGACCCCGCGGGGATCCTGCGTCCCATATTGCAAAAGGCGGTGGCGCGGGTGTTGTTCTCGGCGACCCTGACTCCCAACGAGTATTTTGCCGACATTCTGGGGGGAGATCGCGACAGCGTGCTGGTGAATTTCGAATCCCCCTTCCCGACGGATCACCTCTGCGTGGCGGTCTGTGACGGGGTCAGCACCCGATACGAGGACAGGGATAAATCCTACCGCAGTATCATGTCCTATATTGCCGCTACGGTCTCGGCCAAGCGGGGCAATTACATGGTCTATTTCCCCTCCTACGCCTACCTGGAAAAGGTCTACGCCCTGTTCAAGAAGAAGTACCCCTCGGTGAAAACCGTGGTGCAGACCCCCGGTATGACCTATGCCGAGCGGGAAGCCTTTATTGCCGCCTTTACCCCCGATTCCAAGGAATTGCAGATCGGCTTCTGCGTGCTGGGAGGCTCCTTCTCCGAGGGCGTGGATCTCCCCGGGCGGTGCCTCATTGGTGCTGTCATCGTGGGCGTGGGAATCCCCGGGCTTTCGAATGAACGCAACATCATGCGGGAATACTATGACGAGAGCCGTGATCTCGGCGAGGGCGGCGCGGAAGGCTATGCCTACGCCTACACCTATCCCGGCATGAACCACGTGCTTCAGGCCGCCGGGCGGGTCATCCGCCGCCCCGAGGACTACGGCGTGGTGGTGCTCATCGACGATCGCTACGCCGCCGAGCCCTACCTCCACCTCTACCCGACCCATTGGGAACAGCTTTCGGCCGTGGGGGATGCGGCGTCTCTGCACGAGTATCTGACCTCGTTCTGGGATAGCACGGAGGAGGAATAGACGGCTCGAATTGCATAAAATCAGACGAGTTCTTGCAAATAAGGGCGCGCAAAATTGAAAATACCAAAAAAATAAAGAAAATTTTGCAAAATTTCAAAATACCTCTTGCTTTTTTTGGAGAAATGTGGTACAATATACCGCGTAAGAGAACCGACGTGTTCAGCGTCGGTTTTCCCTATGATTTTTTGTGATTTGGAGACCATCCTATGAGATACGATCAGATGAGCCGCGACTCTCTCGCGGCCGAGCTGAATAGAATGCAGAAAGCTTACGCCGAATTCGCCGCCAAGGGACTCAAGCTGGATCTGTCCCGCGGTAAGCCCGGCGCCGAGCAGCTGGATATCACCACCGAAATGCTGGATTGCCTGAACGCCGAGGACTGCAAGACGGGGGGCGGCTTCGATTGCCGCAACTACGGTCTGCTGGAGGGCACCCCCGAGGCCAAGAAGCTCTTTTCCGACCTCTTGGGCATCCCCGAGAAGAACCTGTTCATTGGCGGCAACTCCTCCCTCAAGCTCATGTACGACGCGGTCGCCCGCTGTATGCTCTACGGCAACTGCGACGGCGAGGCTTGGGTCCGACAGGGGAAGATCAAGTTCATCTGCCCCGCCCCCGGCTACGCCCGCCACTTCGCCATCTGCGAGTCCCTGGGCATTGAAATGATCCCCGTGGACATGACCCCCGCAGGCCCCGATATGGACGCCGTGGAGGCGCTGGTGGCCGATCCCGCCGTCAAGGGTATCTGGTGCTGTCCCAAGTACTCCAACCCCGACGGATACACCTACTCCGACGATACCGTGCGCCGTCTGGCCGCCATGAAGACCGCCGCCCCCGATTTCCGCATCTTCTGGGATAACGCCTACGTGGTGCACGATCTGTACGACGAGGGTGGCGATACCCTCCTGGACATCTTCAAGGAGTGCGAGGACAAGGGCACCGTGGATCGCGTGTTCTACTTCGCCTCCACCTCCAAGATCTCCTTCCCCGGCTCGGGTGTGGCCATCTTCGCTATGTCCGACAACAACATGAAGCAGGTCATGCCCATCGTGGGTATTCAGACCATTGGCTACGACAAGCTCAACATGATGCGCCACGTCAAGTACTTCGGCAGCGCCGAGGGCATTCTGGCTCACATGAAGAAGCAGGCCGCCATCCTGCGCCCCAAGTTCCACGTGGTGCTGGATACCCTGGAGCGCGATTTGGCCGACGCGGGCTTTGCCCATTGGACGCGCCCCTTGGGCGGCTACTTCGTCAGCCTGTTCACCATGCCCGGTACCGCCAAGCGTGCCTACGCTCTGGCCAAGGAGGCGGGGGTGACCCTGACCACCGTGGGCGCGACCTACCCCTACGGCAAGGATCCCGCCGACTCCAATATCCGCATCGCCCCCACCTTCCCCTCGCTCTCTGACCTGACCCTGGCTATGGATGGGCTGACCATCTGCCTGCGGCTGGCGGCGTTGGAGAAGCTGTTGGCGTGAGCATTCTTCCGATCAGATAAAGAAAACCATCCCGAAGGGCTCCTTCTCATAAGGAAGTTGGATATTTCTTGTAGGGGTCGACGTCCTCGACTGTCCGCAAAGGTATAAATGCAACGCAGAAGACAAAGATAACCCCGACAGATTTTCAAAAGATCTGTCGGGGCTTACTATTACATAAACAATTTAGTTTATATTAATGTTTTTCCATTTCCTAATTTTCTTGACGTTCGAGGAACTTAAACACCAAATTATGTATTTCTTATTGTCTACTGTTTTTATGGTCACTTTATTTGAAGAGCCACTTCTACCGCGTACTAATTTAGAATGTATGGATTTAATGTGATTTTTGTATATTGAACTAATACCAGCCCATATAAGCCAGTTTTCCGAAAGATACAATGTCGTTTCTAAATGAACAACGTTGTCGTCATCAAATTGAACTCCATACTGCTGTTCTTGCATCTTTATCATTTTCTTGAAACGTATAGTGGATAAAGAAGATATTGCAACACATATAGCTGCAATTACAAAAGGGGCAAATGCAATTAAAGTGTCTTCGGGAATGACATCATATATCAGTGATACGATAAACAAGGGTATAAATGCGATACTTGCACAAAATAAAGCTAATAGACAGTTGCGCCTGGTATATATATAAATGTATTTGTTGACCATAGATACTCCTTTCTTTTTATCGCCAGTTTCGCCTTTGTTATACAAAGGCATCGGGCAAAGCCCATACCCCTTGTAGGGCGGGGGTTTACTCCCGCCGCCTGGTTGGAATGAATCTTATGTTACGGCGGGAGCAAGCCCCCGCCCTACGCTGTTACCATTATAACACAAATCGGCAGAGAAAACGATACCTCTGCCGATTTTTATGTCCGACTAATTCTCCGCTTGGAACAACAGAGAAATCCGTATCGGTTTTTTATTCGCTGAAAAAGCTGTGGACAAA
>JAZRFR010000165.1:0-1721 GCA_045643785.1 Eubacteriales bacterium
ATCCTTAAGGAAAGTACCGTGGGTACTTTCCTTAAGTGGCGCTCTTTGGTGAAGTGCGTAGCACTTCGCTTTTCATGTCGCCAAGGACAGAAAGGTGCAAAGCAAACAGGTTCGATAAACCCAAATTTGAAATACACGTCCAAAACGAGTTGACAAAGCTCATAAAAAGATGTATAATAAATATGTATGTCCAAAATCCATCCATTACAGGAGAAAATCATATGCCCGAGCTTTTATCCCCCGCAGGCAACCCCGAAAAGCTTCGCGCCGCCTTGGCCTACGGTGCTGACGCCGTTTATCTGGCGGGTCAGCAATTCGGCATGCGCTCCCAGGCGGGTAACTTCACCGTTCCCGAGCTGTACGATGCCGTCAGCCTCGCCCATAGCATGGGCAAAAAGGTCTACCTGACCCTCAACACCATGCCCCGCACCCACGAATATCCCTACCTTTACAAGTTCCTCGACGATCTCCGCGGGTCAAAGATCGACGCCGTCATCGTCGCCGATATGGGCGTGATGGCCACGGTACAGGAGATGCTCCCCGACATGGAGATCCACATCTCCACCCAGGCCAGCATCATCTCCCCCGCCGCCGCCTGCGCCTACGCCCGCATGGGCGCTCGCCGCTTGGTTTTGGCGCGAGAGCTGCAGTTCTCCGAGATCAAGGCCATCAAGGAGGCTCTGCCTGCTGATATTGAGCTGGAAGCCTTCATCCACGGCTCCATGTGCGTGTCCTACAGCGGCCGCTGTCTGCTGGCCAACGTCATGACCGACGGCCGTGACGGCAACCGCGGCACCTGCTCCCAGCCCTGCCGCTGGAACTACACCATTTACGAGGAAAAGCGTCCCCACTTCCCCATTCCCGTGGAGCAGACCGAGCTGGGTACATTTTTCCTGTCCTCCAGGGATATGTGCATGATCGAGCACATCCCCGAGCTCATGGAGAGCGGCATCGACTCCTTCAAGATCGAAGGCCGCATGAAGTCCTCCTACTACACCGCCGTGGTCACCAACACCTACCGCATGGCTATGGATGCGTATACGAAGGATCCCGCAAGCTATAAGTTCGACCCCGCCTGGATGCGGGAGCTGGAGTCCGTGTCCCACCGCGAGTACGCCACGGGCTTCTATCTCGACGATCCCATGAAGGAGCCCCAGCTGGTGCAGGGCGGCCACTACATCGGTGAGAAGGCCTACTACGGCACCGCTCTGGAGACCGACTCCCCCGAGGCGCAGGCCGAGCTGCAGGCCATCCTCGACATGAAGATCGAGTACGAAAACGCCGACGGCCGCCTCTACCGCTTCATGGAGAAGAACAAGGTCCGCGCCGCAGACCCCGCCGAGATCATCTCCCCCGGCAAGACGGGCCGCTTCTTCTACGTGGGCGAGCTGTACGACACCGAGGGTCGCATCCGCGCCAACATCCCCCATCCCCAGATGATCTTCTGGGCACGGATTCCCTTTGCGGTCACCCCCGGGGACATCATGCGAGTGGGTACCAAGAGATAACGTCGGTATACATACACTTGCCGATTGCAAACTGTAGAAATTTGGGGTTATCGAGGGGGCTTTGCCCCCTCCACCCCCACTTGGAACCCTTTTGGAAAAGGGTTCCAACACCTCCTAAAACTTTCAAAAAGATTGTTTGACAATGCTTTTTAAAAGTTTTTGAGATTCCAAAGAACTTTTTCTGCTCTGCTTGCAGAGCGAAGTTCATTTGGT
>JAZRFR010000166.1:0-28095 GCA_045643785.1 Eubacteriales bacterium
CCCTTTTTTCAAAAAGGGTTCTGGTGGGGTCCAGGGGTGAAACCCCTGGCCGATAAACTGCAGTTTGAACGTTCGTATTGACAAATGGAGCATTTCAAGGTATAATGTAGGCAGAGACGACACCACCCCCAAGGAGGTTCCCATGAGCGATTACATCCGAACCAATTTTGATCCCCGATCCCCCGTTGTGATGCCCCCCTGCGCGGACTATAGCGACGACGCCGTAAAGGCCGCGCTCAACGCCGTGCTGGAGCCCATCGGCGGGCTTGACTGGGTCACCGAGGGCATGACCGTGGGCATCAAGGCCAATCTGGTCTCCGCCATGAAGCCCGAGGAATGCGCCACCACCCATCCTTCCCTGCTTTGCGCCCTGACCGAAATGCTGCGCTCCCGTGGAGCGCGTGTCATCATCGGCGACAGCCCCGGAGGGGTGTACACCGCCGCCTTTCTGAACCATGTCTACAGCGCGTCGGGCATGGCCGCCTGCGAGGCCGCAGGGGCGGAGCTGAACCACGACCTCGGAGTGACGGACACGTCCTTCCCCGAGGCAAGGGTACTGAAAAGCTTTACCTACACCGCCTGGCTGGACTCCTGCGACGCCATCATAGACTTCTGCAAGCTGAAATCCCACGGTATGATGGGTATGTCGGCGGCGGCCAAGAACCTGTTCGGTGTCATTCCCGGCACCATGAAGCCCGAATACCACTTCCGCTTCCCCAACATGAGCGATTTTGCCCACATGCTGGTGGATATCAACGATTATTTCGCGGACAAGGTCAAGCTCTGCCTGGTGGACGCGGTAGAGGGCATGGAGGGCAACGGCCCCACCAAGGGCACGCCGCGTCATATCGGCCTTCTCTTGGCCTCCGCGTCCCCTCATACGGTGGATGCGGTGTGCTGTCAGCTCATCGGACTTGCCGAGGACGCCGTCCCTACCCTGCTATCCGCCCGAGAGAGAGGACTTCTGCCCGACGAAGTGAGCCTCCTGACCGTAGGCGCCACCGATGGGAAGACCGCCGTGGAGGATTACACAGTGAAGGATTTTGAGCACGTGGCCGTGCGCCACGGCCACCTGTTCTCCTCCCGCGGCAAGCTGGTGAGCAAGGCGCTGGGCAAGCTCCTCACCTCCCGCCCCCAACTCAAGGCCAGCGAGTGTGTCGGGTGTGCCAAATGTGCGAATATCTGCCCCGCCAAGGCCATCGTCATGGAAAACAAAAAGGCGGTCATTGACCGCGACAAGTGCATCCGCTGCTTCTGCTGTCAGGAATTCTGCCCCACGGGTGCCATGAAGGTGCATCGGACGTGGATCGCAAGGATGCTGGTGAGGAGTAAGAAATAAACACAACGGGTATTCCATAAACAGTATGGGATACCCGTCATTTCATTATAAAACCATTTTACACATCTGTATCTAGAGTCTTATCCTCCACCGCATAAGGACGATATGCGTCCAGTAGCTGCTGATACTGCTCATCCTCGTCATATATAACGAAATGGCATGAATCACGTAAGCGCTCAAAAAGCCACCAAACGCTATTGCATTTACTGCCGTCCCAAGTATTGGACATATCAAAGGTATGGCCGCGCATCAGCGGTGATGTATAAGTAATCACCCCATGTCCACAATCATCCAACGCCTTTCCATGGCGGAAAGCTTCCTCCAATGCACAGAGTGCCTTCTCTGTCTGCCCCTCCTCGCTGTAGAGACGGAAAAGAACCAGACAAATGTCCTCCATGGAACTATGGCACAAGCCAAAATCAAAATTGGGATACAGAGTATTTGCCGCTAAGCGCATTTGCTCCAGAATACAGATTCTTTCCTCCTGCTTAAGGGCGGTTCTTTGAACAGCCATACGGCATGTCAGCCACAGCATGCGCTCCATGGCGTTTTCAATGAACGTAGCAATGGCATGAAAATCCCGCTCGTCGCCATCAGGATACAGGCAGCAGCTTGCGAATTCCCGACAGGCCTGCATATCGGGCAAAAGCTTCGCACACTTCATGGCAAGGTCATACTCACCGCACTGGCTGTACAGCTCCGCGAGAGAAGTGATCGCCTCATAGCGATACTTGTCCTCGGTGCAAACATGAATGACATAGTGGCACAGATTCGATATTTCGCTCTTGTTGATTTGAATGTCCTCCACATCAAAAAGAGCCGAAATATACCACAGAATGATGCGGAAATCGAAAGGGTGTTCCCGATAGGCCTCTCGAGCTAATTTGTTTTTTGTTTCATGATCCCCCAGATGGTTATATTTCTTCAGGCGAGCGACGATCTCCTGAATCCTCATTTCTGTCTTCTCCTCATCTCGCCCCATGAGCACGTCCAAAGGCACGTCAAAAAACTCCGCCAAAGGAATCAAAAAAGTAATATCGGGATACCCCTCCCCTCTCTCCCACTTGGAGACAGACTGCGGGGCTACGCCCATATGCTCGGCTAACTTTTCCTGAGACATACCGCGTTTGGTTCGCAATTCGCGAATGACCTTTCCAATGGTTAAATTCATGGTAAACCTCCAAAAACATTCAGGGTGCGCAACCTGTAAGTATATGATACACCACGAGCCAGAAAATGTCAACAACCGCGTAAGCGAAGCGAATCAACGGAAAAGCGAAATTTCGCCTTCTCTGTAGAAACAGCATTCCAAACGGAACGCTCCCTCCCGCCGTCACGGCAAGAGGGAGCATTTCATTATTTATGGATCAATCCTCCACAAACACGTTCTTGATGGCCTCCAGATACCCATACCCATACTTGGTATCGGGCTCCAGATAGGAGGTCTCGGTCCACTCATTCCAGCTGTTGATGGTGATCAGCGGCACGGGGAGGTTGTGGGTGTCCACGTACTCCTTGGCCTTGACGAGGGCCTGCTCGAACATCTCGGGGGTATTATTCGTGCAGACGTTGGGCACAAAGCCACGGAAGCGGGGGTTGTTGTCCCAACCGATGGAAACGTGGGGGTAGAAGGGGACGGCGTAATCCTTGTCCATACGAGCCCACTCGGCGTAGACCTCGGGGAGGATCTCGGCGTAGTCGCGGTTCATGTTGCAGAAATGCACGAACTGGTAGTTGGTAACGCTGTCAAAGCCCAGCGCGGGCACCACTTCCTTGGTGGACAGGAACTTGTTTCCGTCCACGCCGCTCATGTTGGAGATCCGTTCGCCCCAAGCCGTAAGCTGCAGCTCCAGACCGGGGTGACCGGCCTTGACACACTCGGCGCGGAACCACTCCAGAGCGTCGCGGGTGGCCTCGATACCGCCCAGACCCTTAACCAGGTTATCCACGTCGTAGATCATGAACAGGGGCTTGCCGCCTATCTTGTAGTAATTGGGGCGGGAGAAATACTTCTCGATAAGGCGGTGAGCCACCTTTTCAAACTCCACGCGATCCACCGAGCCCAGCCAGACGTTGGGATCCTGACCGTGCCAAAGCAGGTCGGAGAGACGGGTATCCCAGGTGTAGCCCGCGTCGTGGTTGGCCCACATGATGTAGAACTTCATCTTCTCGTTGTTGGAGGCGCCGAGGAAGCCCTCGTCGAGGCACTGCTCCAGGAAGGGACGGCGGTCGTACCAGTACCAGTCGTAGATGAAGACGTTGACGCCGTGCTTCACGGCCTCGTCGATCTGCATCTCCATAACCTTGGGGTCGGCCTCGTCGCAGCAACCCCACAGGGGCTTGCGATCCCACTCGTAATCAGCGGGCTTGAGGGGCATACGGGAGGGGACGGACATGACCGTCTGCCACTCACCAATGCCGTCGGGCCAGAACTGGCGGGCGCGGAATTCTTTTCCCGTGTAGGACGGCCAGATGTAGGCCGCGATATCGTACTTTTGCATGGTGTTTCTTCCTTTCTGTTGGTTCAGTATAATCTGTAGCGAAGGGTCTCTTCTTGAAATGCAATGGCATCTGTCTGCCACTCCGAGAGGATCTCGGCGGCAGGTTTCCCCGTGGTGCGGAGCGTATCGTTGCCCGTAGACAGATCAATATGCCACCGCGCCCCCGAGGGAGGCTCGCGGAAAGCGAAATCATGGGGGTATAACTCTTGCAGGGTGCGGATCAGATGGAGTCCCAGCCCCACGGCACGAACAGCACGAGGATCTGTCACGTGGATGTCTACGCCTCGGCAGATCTCGCCTTGGTATTTGGAAAAGGCGGGGATGAAGTGGGCGGGGCTGAAGCGCAACCCCTCCAAATGGAGTGAATCCAGGGCATCGGCCAGCTCCAGGGGATGGATATAGGGCGCGCCCACCATGGTAAAGGGGGTGGTGGTTCCCCGCCCCTCGGTGGCGTTGGTGCCTGCCAGCATGCAGGTGCCGTTGTAGACCAGAATAGACTCGGGCGTGGGGAGATTGGGACTTGGCTTGACGAAGGGGAGGCCGCAATCCTGCCACAGCATATCCCGCGACCAGCCCTCCATGGGCACGACGGTCAGATCACAGCCGAGGGCATAGGCACCGTTGTAGTAGCGCGCCAGCTCTCCCATGGTCAGACCGTGGCGGATGGGTACGCGGGCAAGGCCGATGAAGGAACAGCAGGACTCGTCCTGTCGACAGCCCTCCACGATCTCACCGCCCAGGGGATTGGGTCGGTCAGCCACCACCAGGGGAATACCCGCGGCCGCGGCGGCGCGCATGGTATAGAACAGGGTAGAAGCGTAGGTGAAGTAGCGGGAGCCCACGTCCTGCATGTCGAAGACCAGCAGATCCATATCGCAGAGCATGTCGGCGGCGGGCATGTAGGCCTTGTCGGTGGCCGACTCGCCCGCTCCCGCGAAGACCATATCCTCAAAGAGGGAGTAGGTGGGCAGTCCCGACAGGGCATCCACGCCGTGGCTGACCTTCTCCCCGGGGCCGAGAACGCCTCGCACTCCATGCTCGGGGGCAAAGAGGGCGGTGACGTTGTAGTGGGAGGCCATGACCTCCACGGTACCGCGCCAGCCATAGCGGGGGGAAAGTCCCGAGGCATTGGTCACAAGACCGATGCGGGCGGAACGGAACAGAGCATGGTAGGGAGCTTCTTCTATGCGGTCGATACCGATACGTACCATAGTCATTGTCTCCTCAGGTCAGATTTCCGTCGCCATTCAGATCCACGGGCGGGTCAAGATGCCCCGTATAGTCCCCCGCGGCGGCAGAGAACAGATCCTTGAAACGGGCAAGATGCTCGCGCAGCTCGTAGCGGGTCTGGCTACGGTAAGGGCGCAGATCCGCCGACACGCCCACGGCCTCCATACCCAGCTCGCGGGCGATATGGAGAGCGCGGTGCAGGTGGTACTCCTGGGTGACGATGACGATTTTCTTGGCGCCAAACACGTGCTTGGCACGGTACAGGCTTTCATAGGTGGAATAGCCCTCGTGATCCAAAAAGATCTTGTCGGTGGGTATGCCCATATCGGCGGCCAAGGTCTTCATAACCCCCACCTCGTTGTAGTCCCCCGTGTGGTCGCCGCTCATGAGCAGGGGGATTTTCGCCTCCCCGGCGGCCTTGTAGAGGTCACAGGCTACCGTCACACGGTCGCGGAGCATATCGCTGGGGGTACCGTCGTCCCGCACGCCTGCGCCGAGGACGAGGATGCAGTCGTACTTCCCCGCCGCAAGATCGGAGGTAAGCTCATCGGGGGTCAGGATCTTATCGGCGGTGGTGTCCACCATGGCTATGCTGACCGTCAGCACGGCGGTAAGGCACAGAGCCGCGCAGAGCAGAAGCAGGAGTGCCGTCTGCCACAGGGCGCGGAAAAGGGAGCGTCTCCCGCCGAGGGGGTGCCGCTTATCGGCAAGCCCCTTGAAAAAGTCGGAGAGGCGCATTCCCGCCTTGGGGGTATAGGGGGCGGTCAAAGGCTTCTGAGTCGTTTTCACAGCGGGGTACGCTCCTTTCAGAGTGCGGAGTGGTAATTATTCTTCGTCTTGGGATACGGGGCACTTGCGCTCCAGGGCGTCAGCGGCGGCCTCGAGATAGCTGTTCTCCATCATCTCGATCCAGCCCTTATCCACGAGGGCGGCCAGCTTGTAGTCCATGGGGATCTTGCCCAGGAGGTCGTAGCCGAACTTCTCGGCGATCTCCTCGATGTGGCTGTCACCGAACACGCGGATCTCCTTGCCGCAATCGGGGCAGATCACGTAGCTCATGTTCTCTACGAGACCCAGCACAGGCACCTTCATCATATCGGCCATGTGGGCGGCCTTCTGCACGATCATGGACACCAGATCCTGGGGCGAGGATACGATCACGACGCCATCCAGAGGCAGGGACTGGAAGACGGTCAGGGGGACGTCACCGGTTCCGGGAGGGCAGTCTACGAAGAGGTAGTCAATATCGTTCCAGATGGTATCCGTCCAGAACTGCTTGACGGTACCTGCGATGACGGGACCGCGCCAGATTACAGGCTTGGTCACATCCTCCAGCATGAGGTTGACCGACATGATGTCGATACCCGTGGTGGTGGAGGGGGGGATCATGCCCATTCCGTCGCCCTCAACGGGGGCGTTCAGACCAAAGGACTTGGGGATGGAGGGGCCGGTGATATCGGCGTCCAGGATACCCACCTTGTAGCCGCGTCTCTGCATATTGACGGCCAGCATGGAGGTGACGAGGGACTTACCGACGCCGCCCTTACCGCTGCACACGCCGATGACGTGCTTGACCGAGGACAGGTCGTTGGGCTTTTCGAACATTTCTTCGCGGCTCTTCTGACGGGAGGAGCAATTCGCCGAGCAGGTAGAGCAGTTGTGGGTGCAATTTTCAGACATGTTTGTATTTTCCTTTCAAATGATAAACTTTTTATGCGTGCCAGATGAAATCCTCGTCTATGGGAGTTCCATCCAATACGGGCAGGGGGGTCGAGGCGGCCAGATATTCCAGCTCCTCGCGGGCGGCGATGAGCGCCTCCCAGTACGGGTCGGTCAGGAATACGTTGCCGCTCATGAGGAAGATGTTGCGGAGGCCGCAACGAATCTCCCAGCGGATCTTCTCCACGAAGTTTTTGGGAGACAGGGCACCCACGGGGTAGGTGGTGGTCTCGCTGAAGGCGTTCTCCACCGAACCGATGAGAGCGAGGTGCTTACGCACACTCCGCTCCAAGGCAGGACGACCCATGGGATGCAGGAAAGAGGCGTCGCTGAACTGGCACTCGCCCACGCGGAACAGGGCGTTGGGGAAGGCCTCCTTGATGCGGGGGATGTCGATGCCGTGGCGGCGGTCACCGTTGTGCATGACCATGATACCGGGGGTCAGTCCCTTGGGGGTGGTCTCCACCAGGAAGCGTTGCAGGGCATCGCATTGGATGGTCTCCCACGCCTCCCGCACCACGCTCCCGGGTACGCCCAGGCGAACGATATCGGCGCGGCTCATGCCGTCAAACTGCGGATACTTCTTGTAGAAGCGGGTCAGGCAGCGGTCGCAGTAGCACCCCTGCAGGTGGGGACCCCAGGAACCCATACGGAAATCGTCGTCGTAAAAGAGCTTGGTGAAGCCCAGCTCCTTGTGGATAGCCACAGCCTCGCGGTATTGGTTGATCACCACGTCGTCAATGCAGGTGGTGGTTCCCTGGCGCAAGCCGTCCGCACCGACCCGATTCTGCCACTCGAGGGGCAGGGTGGGATCCGCCTCATCGCCGTTCAGAGCGTTGGAGCCATGACCGAGAGGCACGCAGATGGCCTGCACCTCGAAGCCCTCGGCCTCCAGCATGGCCTTGGCGCGGCGGGCGTCCTCCAAGGAGTTCTGCCATGCGCCGTAGATGTAGTTATCCAGCCAGACGGTCCTCACACCTGCGGCCTTCATATAGGGGACTTTTTTGGTGAAAAACTCGGGATCGTTCAGAACGTATTCCGTGAGAAAATCGTAATGGAGATTCAGGGGATATTGTTGTGTCACACAAAGTTACCTCCTGTAAAATATAGTACGGTGGACAGGCGCTTATTCAGAGTTTTGCGTCTTCAGCAGCTCGGCAAAATCCCGTGTCAGCGTGTCCCGAATATCCGTCTTTTCGTGGTGCATCCGCCCGCAGAGATAGGCGCGGAGGGACAGCTCGCGCAGAGCGTTCCCGTCATGCATCACGGCTGTCAGCTTTTCATACAGCTCGTCGGGGCTCTCGGCCACGATGGCGCCTGCGTTGTCCCGCAGATGGCGAATGGATGCCGAATCCGCCTTGCCGTAAGCCAGAATGGGCCTTGCCGCCGCCATGTAATCCACCAGCTTGGTGGAGAAGGAATGGCGAACGGTCAGGCGGTTTTTCAGGTCGGTGGCTTCGGCGTGAACCAGCAGATCCGCCTCGGATTGAATGCGCGCCACCTCCGACGGAGGGACAGCGCCCTCGACGACCGAGGATTCCCCGCGGTTGAGCGCACGGCTCATAGCCCTGGTCAGCGGACTTCCCGTATAGATACGGAGCTGTGCGCTGAGGCCGTCTCGGTTGATGCGCTCCAGCACGCGGGCGATTTTACCCAAGGATTTCCAGCGGTTGTTCTGGAGATTTCCCGTGTAGACCAGTTGCAGCGGGCGGTTGAAGGTAGGTTTCACGGGGGCATCCCCCGAAAAATCCCCGCCCTTGGTCAAGAGGTGAAAGTCTCTCCCAAAGGCCGTTTCGTATTCCCGCTTCAATTCCTCGCAAATGGCGTAGGTCAGATCGGCTCGCGCCGCGACTCTGCGCATGGAGGCGCGATCGGTGGCCTGCTTGATCCACCGCAAGGGGGACAGGGTGAACTGCTTGTAGGTGTAGTTGTTGTCCCAGGCGTACAGCACGAGTTTGGCGCCCGTGACCGCCTTGGCGTGGAGGATCATGCGGTTGACGTGGGGCGTATTCGCCAGAGAGGCCAGAATCACGTCGGGCTTGCTTTCCTGCAAAAACGCCTGCAGCTCGGGGGATTTCCAACGGCTGACCCGCCACAGAAGATCCCGCGCCCAGAACAGCACCGTCCAGCGGTGGCGGTGGGCAAAGCGGTGGAGCTTTCTCTCCCCGTCGCTCCCGCGACATCCATCTGTTTTTGCGGAGGGGCATACGCATACCCCTGCGGGTGTCCTCCGAAGCAGGTTGCCAAGGAGCATCCTTTCGGTTACGTAGAACCCGCGGCTGACCCACGGATCGGTCTCTCCCGCGCGGGCGCATAGACTCGACACCTCGACGCCATCCAGACATGCCAGCAGGTTGAGGAAGGTATTGCCGCTCCCGTAGGTGGGATGAACGGGAGCCAAGGAGATCAGCAAGACTCGCATAAATCCTCCTCCTGTTCCCGTAAAATCACAAATTCTCCCGATACCATGCGATCGCCTCAGCCATGCCGCGGGCGAAATCATAATCGGGGTCGTAGCCCAGGGCGGCCTTGGTTTTGGTGATATCCGCGTGGCTGTCCTTGATGTCTCCGGGGCGGGCAGGCGCAAAGACGGGCTCCACGTCCACACCCAGGGCAGAGGTCAAGGTCGCGTATATATCCCGGAGGCTCTCCCGCCCGCCACAGGCGACGTTGTACACGTCCCCCGCCGCCCCATGGGGCGCAAGGCAGGCCTTGAGATTGGCCTCAATGACATTTTCGATGTAAGTAAAATCACGGCTTTGGGTGCCGTCACCGTAGATCGTGGGGCGCTCCCCGGCCATCAGCTGCTTGATGAATTTGGGGATCACCGCGGCGTAGGCGCCATCAGGATCCTGTCGGCGGCCGAAGACGTTGAAGTAGCGCAGGCCGTAGGTGTCCAGCCCGTAGAGGCGGGTGTACAGCTCCGCCCACTCCTCGTCCTGCTTCTTGGTCAGAGCGTAGGGGGACAGGGGTCTGCCCTCCTCCCCTTCCCGCTTGAGCAGGGTGGTGCTGTTGCCGTAGACCGACGACGAGGTGGCGTACACGAATTTCTTCACGCCGCTTTGCCGCGCGGCCTCCAGCATATGGAGTGTCCCCAGCACGTTGTTCGCGCCGTAGAAAACAGGCATCTCCATGGAGCGCGGTACGCTGCCCCAGGCGGCCTCGTGGAGGACAAAGTCCACGCCCTCACAGGCCTTCCGACAGGTATCGAAGTCTTTGACGTCGCCACGGACAAACTCGTAGGCGGGATGCCCCGTAAACAGGTCGATATTTTCCTGCTTCCCCGTAGAAAGGTCGTCCAGCACGCGGACGCGGTAACCCATACCGAGGATGGACTCGCAGAGATTGGAGCCAATGAACCCCGCGCCGCCCGTGATCAAAAACAGGCTGTTCTCGGGGAAGATCAGGTGTTGATAACCCATATCGTGCCTCCTCTCGTTTTTACAGCCGTCGGTAGAGATAACCGGCGGAGACGAAATCGGATGGGTTCAAAATCCCCTTCACGTCCATAAGCACGGGGCGCCCCTCCCGATACAGGGATGACAGATCGGCGACAGTCAGATCACGGTACGCATCGTGCGCCACCGCCAGCACCGCCGCATCCACCGCGTGGATGGAGCGCAGATCGCAGGTCTCCAAGCCGTACGCCCGCCGAATCCCGTCGGGATCGGCGACCGGGTCGGTCACCAAGACCTCCAATCCGTAGGAGCGCAGTTCCTCCACGAGACGAACGACCCCCGTGTTGCGGATATCGGGGCAGTTCTCCTTGAAGGCAAAGCCAAGGACGGCAACCCGCGCGCCGCGGATCTCCTTTCCTGCTTCCAGAATCGACTTGACGGTTTTCTCCGCCACGAACCTGCCCATTCCGTCGTTGATGCTTCGCACGGCGGGGATGAGGTCACTGTGATACCCCATCTGTTCGGCGCCAAAGGCCAGATACCAAGAGTCAATGCCGATGCAATGACCGCCCACGAGACCGGGGACGTATGGATGGAAATTCCATTTGGTAGCCGCCGCCTCCAGCACCGCGCGGGTATCCACGCCCCAGCGGTCGCACATGCAGGCAAACTCGTTCATCAGGGCGATGTTGACGTCTCTCTGGGTATTTTCCAGAAGCTTGGAAAGCTCCGCCGTCTTGATGGAGGGCGCGCGGTGTATGCCTGCCCGCACCACGGTTCCGTATACGCGGGCCACCGTCTCCAGGGTCTCGCCGTCCATCCCCGCCACCACCTTGACCACGTTTTGCAGGCTGTGGCTGACGTCGCCGGGATTGATACGCTCAGGGGAATAGGCCACCTTGAAGTCACGGCCGCAGATCAGTCCCGAGGATTTCTCCAGCTCGGGCACGCAGATCTCCTCGGTCACACCGGGGTACACCGTAGACTCGTAGACCACGATACTGCCCCGCTCCAGATTCGCGCCCAGAAAGCGGGACGCGCTGATCAGCGGACGAAGATCGGGGGTGTGGTCGGCATGGGTAGGGGTAGGCACGGCCACAATGTGAAATCTTGCCCGACGCAGTTCCGACGGATCTTCCGTGAACTCCACCGAGGTAGCGCAAATGGCATCATCCCCCACCTCGCGGGTGGGATCGATCCCTGCGCGGTACCCTTCGATCTTGGTTCGATCCAGGTCAAAGCCAATGACGCGCATATGCTCCGCGAAAGCGATCGCGAGGGGCAGTCCCACGTAACCGAGACCGATTACCGAGAGGGTCTCCTCCCCCTTCAGAAGTCTTTCACAGAGATCTGCACACATACGCTTGCTCCTTACAGGATCGTTGAATTTCACAGTATTTTATTATACCACTTTTCCCCAAAAAAGTCAACCGAGAACGGCAAATATTTTGCTTTTTCGAGCTGTTTTCCATCCTATAATATTTGTTTGAATTATACTCCCTTGTTCAGACGGCCCCACCGCGGTTTCGCGCCGTAATTTTTGTAATTTTTCATTGTTTTTTCTACTTTCTATTGACTTTTTTGCCGAAATATGGTATAATGTAAGGGACAAAATATTATTTCCGAAAGGAATTCTCGCATATGGAAACCAAGATCAAGATCGGTGAGCGGATCCGCCTGCTCCGCAAGAAAAACGACGTGACCCAGGACAAACTGGCCGAGCATCTGGGCGTTACCCCCCAGGCCGTGTCCCGCTGGGAATCCGGGGTCTGCTACCCCGACATGAACTACCTGCCCTCCATCGCCGACTACTTCAGCGTGACCATGGACGATCTGCTCTGCTACACCGGCGCGCAGAAGGCCGCCCGCGTCAAGGAATACCTGGCCGAGGTGGAGCATCTTCTGGACCGCGACCGCGTGACCGACGCCCTGGAGGTGTTGCGCCGCGCCATGGCGGATATTCCCTCGGATCATTCCCTGCAGCTGGAGGCGGCGGGAGTCCTGTCCCTGTACGCGGGCATGCTGATGGACTCGGGTTCAGGCGAGCGCATTGAGGCCGCCGTGACCGCCGTGCTGTCTGAGGCCGTTTCCCTCTGCCGTCACATTCTGGATGACTGCACCGACGACGGGCTGCGGGACGAAACCAAAAAGACGCTTTGTGATATCTACGCCCATCAACTGGGCGATTCGGTACAGGCCGAGGAGATCGCCAACCAGCTCCACGGCATGAGCGTTTCCCGCGAGATCATCCGCGCCACCGTGCTGACGGGAGACGTGGCCTTCGAGCAGGCGCAGAAGAACCTCATCCTGTTTGCGGATAACATCTGGTGGCACCTGTACAACCTGGCCTGCGTGCCCGACATTTCGGGTGACCGCTACTCCACCGCCGACAAGATCGCCATTCTGCAGAAGGGTATTTCCCTGTTCGAGGTCATCTTCGAGGAGGAGCCCCTGTTCTATGCCGACCGTCTGGCCAACTCCTACCGCCAGCTCGCCATGCTCCATCTGTCCGTGGGAAGTAACGACGAGGCGTTGGCCTGCTTTGAGCAGATGGCCGACTGGGCGATCCGCTTCGACAGCCGCCCTGCCACCGCCACCTACGCATCCGTCATCATCAACCGCGTGGCCTACGACAAGGAGGCCGACACCGAGGCCAAGGGTATCTCCAAGTGCGCCCGCCTGCTTCGCGGCAATTTCTCCGCCCGCATCTGGTCGCCCATCCGCAGCGCCGAGGGCTTCAAGACCGCCGTCGCCCGCATGATCGAGTGCGCCAAGAATTTCAGTGAGGACGAGGAAGAATAATTCCTGTCATATTACATGTAGGTATAAAACAACGCCCTTTCGGAAAATTCCGAGAGGGCGTTTTCTGTTCAGTTCTTTCCAAACCGTCCCCGCTTCTTCAGGTGCCGCACGAACAGCACCACGGCGGCGAGCTGGATGAGATACATGAGGGCCAAAAAGGGTGGGTAGAGGGCGACGCTGAAGCGTCCCACCAAGAGACCGAACAGGGGCGGCACGACCATGAGCCCCAGGTAGGCCGAGGCGGACTGGGAGCCCATGACGGATTGGGAGACGTCCCGTCCGAAGTTGCGGGGGGTGAGGTAGACGAAATTGGGGTAGAGGGGGCCCATGCCCAGGCCCGCGAAGAGCAGTCCCAGACCCGACACCACAGGGGGCAGGGGGAGCAGGAAGAATACGACCGACAGCGGCCAGACGGCGAGGGACAGGGCGATGATCTGCCAGGCGGTGAGCTTGCGGGAGAGGAGCCCCGAGAAGAACCGTCCTGCGGCCAGGCCGAAGTAGTACAGCGCCGTCATGGCGGCGGCGAAGGCGGGGTCCATGCCCTTGGTCTGCACCAGAAAGGTACTGCCCCAGTTGCCCACCAGCACCTCCAGAGCCACGGCTACGGCAAAGATCAGCCACACCCAGCGGATGCCCGCGTCCTTGGCTTGCTCGCGGAGAGAGAGGGAGCGGGGGGTATCGGTGGGTTCAGTTTCTCCGACCGAAGCGGTCTGCTTCGCCCGCGCGACTTTTCCCCACAGAGGGACAGCCAGGATGGCCATGACCGCGATGCAAAGCTGGGCGATGCCCGCGTAGAGGTAGCCGTTGTGCCAATCGCCGCCGCCCGATAGCGCCAGCGACATGAACACGGGGCTGACGGTGACTCCGACACCGTAAAAACAGTGGAGATAACTGATATGGGAGGCCTTGTAGTGGAGGGCGACGTAGTTGTTCAGTCCGGCATCCACCGCGCCCGCGCCGATGCCGAGGGGGATGGCGAAGATCATGATCCACCAAATCGACGGCGCAAAGGAATACCCGAACAGGCCGACGGCGGTGAGTAGGGTGCTGACCGCGGTGACTTTGCCCGTGCCGAAGCGATTGATGAGTTTGTCGGAGAACAGGCTGGAAATGACGGTAAAGATGCAAAAATAGGGGGTCATGAAGCCCGCTACCGAGACGGGGAGGCCGAACTCCTCCGACATGACGGGCCAAGCGGGGCCAAAGAGGGAATCGGGGATACCGAGACCCACGAAGCAGATATAGATCACAATGAGCAGAAGGGTAGCCATGGAAGTACCTCGATGAATGAACGTTCAGCCGTCATTATACCACAAAAGCATGGGGATTGCAATAGAAAAAAGCCCTGTTTTCAGGGCTTTTTCTATGCTAATCAGAACTGCCACCCGTGGGTCAGAATCTCATCCACCAGCGTCGCCGCAAAGAGCAGGACGGTAACACTACTGATACTCCACACGGCAGGGGTAGGAAGCCGCTCCCACCAATGGAGCAGCTTCTCCCGTCGGATCACACCGAAAATGAGCTGCACCACGGCTACGGCCACGCCGAGCAAATACATGATGAAAGCCCAATGGGGAGTGATGGGTAGAAGCTCCACCACGTAGCTGGGAATATTCAAGGTAATATGCAGGAGCAAAACGTCGGTCAGATCATAGAGGAAATGGCGTAGCTTCATGATAATTCCTTCCTTTTACGTATTGGATCGGCGCAGGCTTTTCAAACACACCTTGTGTTTATCGGGGACACGGTAGCTCTCGCAGGCCTTTTGGATGGTCTTGTTATGCGTCCATATCGGCAGACGGCGCTCGGTCAGGTAGGGGAGCGTGGCGTCGTACTGACAAGCCAGGGCGGTGGCGAAGAACCAGGCCACCATCATGCGGACGTAGTAATGCTCCCGCTCCGCGATAGAAGGGACGGCGGCTTCGGCGAGGAAGATGGGGTCAAAATCCTCGGTGAGCCCGTAGCGCATGAGCATACCCAGCCCGAAGCGGCAGGTATAGGGGGCGGGGTCAGCCATCCAGCGGCGAATGTGGGGCAGAAGGTCGGAGAAACGCCCCTTGAAGGCCTTGGGGGAGAGCTGATCGCAGGTTGCCCAGTTGTCCACAAAAGGGAGCAGGGCATCCACGGCTGTCACAGCGGTGGTGAAGTCCCGCTCCGACTCAATGAGAAAGGCATGGAGCTGGTTCTCCTCGAAGTAAGCGTGGGGAAGATCACGCAGAAGCGCATCCCCGCCTGCCGTGCCCCGCAATTCTTTGGCCATACGCCGCAGAATGGGGGTACGGACACCGATCACCGTAGCGGGATCCACGGTGGGCATGAGGGGGCATTGAAAGGCTTTGTAGCCTTCATCACGAGCGGCAAACAACGCCTCGCGGATCTCTTGTACGGTATCCATACTCATATACGGATGATGTTGGAGAATCCCACCCGTCCCTGTGCGTCGGTGACCTCAGCGCGCACGTAAATCTCGTGGCGCTTGAACTCGTAGGCGGCCTCGGTGATGTTCTCACCCCGTACCATACGCCCCGACGTCCACACGGCGTTGGACAGGAACGCAACCTTGACGGCGGGAGAGCAGGTCAGCTTGACGGAGGTAGGCGAGACCCGCTCCAGATGTACCTCGGGGCCCATGGTGGCAAAGAATCTGCCCTGCCGCAGGGCTTCCACCAGCCCTATTTCATCCACGGCATCGGCTTCCACCGCTACCCAGCCGCGACACTGGTCGCCATCATAGTAGTGGGTGTCGTCGGTAGCCAAGAGGGGCAAAAACAGGCCGTAGGAGGAAATCTGATCCACGATGACCCCCGAATAGGGGCGGTCGGACATGCCCCAGTCGGAAACCGAATTGTAGATCTCGGTGGCATCAAAGTCGGCGCAGCCCAGGATCTGCTCGGGGGTATTGAGACTCCAGGCGGGGTGCGCCAGGACAGCCAGACCGCCCGCCTCACGGATGCGATTGACCATATCCCGCACGCGGTCGCGGATGCGGCCGTCGTGGTTCCGCATGTATTCTTCGGGAATTTCGGGATCGCGGGTCATGCCCACGCCCACGATGTGGTAGGTCTCGGTAACTCCCGTCCACTCGTCCACGCCGTCCACGTTGTACTCACAGCCCGACAGGATGGTGAGGCCGTTGATTTCACCGCCTTCGCCGTAGACCCAATGGTCGGTCAAAGCGATGGCGTCGTAGCCCGCCTCCTTGTAGATGGCGGCGACCTCCTCGGGGGTTCTGTGGCCGTCGGAGAGGGTGGTGTGGGTGTGGAGGCCGATCTTCAGGCGGCGCTTACCGGTCATATCTGTAAACATAGATGTAGGAAATCCTTTCGTGTCAGTCCTGAATCAGTACGGGGCAATCCTCGTGAGCCTTATAGGCGCGGACGTACTCGCACAGCCAGCGGTAGTAGAGATCCCCGTGGCCGCCCTTCATGGGCTCGATGTCGCGGCTGTATTCCTGATTGAAATTGTCGGTAAAAATGTACTTCCCGTCGATGCGGTAGAGCTGGGCGCACCACTCGTTCCACCAGGTCAGGGTGATGATCTTGGGGTGAGTCGCAAAGGCGGTCTGCCATTGGGCATTCCAGAAGCGCCCGCCCTGTCTGCCGTGGGCGGTGGCGGTGTTGG
This sequence comes from Eubacteriales bacterium, assembly GCA_045643785.1. Taxonomy (GTDB): domain Bacteria; phylum Bacillota; class Clostridia; order Oscillospirales; family CAG-272; genus CAMEON01. The sequence goes on from JAZRFR010000166.1 coordinate 16,611, forward strand.
ACATGTAGGTTTCCTGGGTGGCCACCGACACGCCGACGTGCTCGGGGTTGCCCTCGGTGTCGTAGGACACGGTGGGGGTGTTGTCGGCCTCCAGATAGCTCCACTGTCCCGTCTTGACCTGTCCCTGCAGACCGTACATGGCGCGGGTGATGAACCGCTCGGTCTCGGAGGTCTTGTAATTCCAATGCAGAATAAAGGGCTTATTCCCCCAGTAAACAAAGCAGTCCTTCCATTTTTCCACACCGTAGAACTTCTCCCAGAAGGTATCAAAGGCATCCACGGTATTGGGCCACATGACCACGTAGGGGGTCCTGAGTCCCTCGGCGCGCATCTCGGTGATGGTATCCAGCAGGGCGATGGAGGACCACTCCACGTGGGAGTTCCAGAAGCGGGTATTCTTCACGGTCTCTCCGCCCACAAAGGTGAAATCCAACACCAAAAAGTCCACGCCCGCATCCTGTAGCATGGTGAGGTTGCGGCGGTGGGCGGCCTTGTCGGTGCTGCGGTAGTAGCCCTGCGCGGGCTCCGACCAGTAGTGGAAGCGGCCTTCGTCGTTGTGCTGCTCGGTGGCGTTGCCGAAGCCGTACTCGTCGCTCCAGCCGTACTTTTCGGTGAGCTCGGGGACGTTGGGAACGTCGGTAACAGGGCCGTCACCGCTTCCCAGAACGGCGTTGAACCACATGGTGTAGCAGATGCCGACGAGGTCGGTGCGGTGAGTAATATCCAGGCCACAGGGTTTCATATCCATGGTCGTTCTCCTTTAATTATTAATTTCAAATTTGGGTTTGTCGAAGGGGAGATGGGGGACTGTCATCCTGAGCGGAACGGAGCGCGCACGAAGTGCCGCGGAGTGGAGTCGAAGGATCTTTTCTGTTAGACGACAGATATTTCCCGTTCAGTATCCTCAACTTTATGAGAGAAGATCCTTCGACTTGCGCTCCGCGCGGCGCTCAGGATGACAGCCCACAAATGGGCAAAGCCCCTGGCCGCTAAACTGCAATTTACCGTCTGAACGTCACTCCACCAGCGCGATGACCTCGACCTCCACCAGCACGCCCTTGGGCAGGGTTCTCACCGCCACACAGGAGCGGGCGGGGTTGGAGGTAAAGTAGGTAGCGTAGACCTCGTTGAAGGCCGCGAAATCCGCCATATCCGCCAGGAAGCAGGTGGTTTTGACGGCGTTTGCAAAGGACGTGCCCGCGGCGGTCAGGACGGCGGAGAGGTTCTTCATGACCTGCTCTGCCTGGTCGCGGATGTTGTCGCCCACCACGGTGCCCGTGGCAGGATCCAGGGGGATCTGTCCCGAGGTGTAGAGCATGTTGCCGCAGAGAATGGCTTGGGAGTAGGGGCCGATGGCGGCGGGAGCGTCTTGGGTAGAAATCACGGTTCTCATTATATGGTCTCCTTTTCAGGTATTTTTCATTTTCCTCCGAAAGGCTCTTGCAATTCCTCTCGGTTTTTGCTATAATAAAGGAAATCCCTCTTTTCTCATTATAGCATATTTTTCACCGTAACGCAAGAGATATTTTAAAAATAACAACTGATAGAAGGAGCCCTTTATGCTCATCAAAGGCCTGCAAAAGCTCACCCTACTGGATTTTCCCGATAAAATGGCCTGCACGGTTTTCACCTTCGGGTGCAATTTCCGCTGTCCTTTCTGCCATAACGCTTCCCTGGTCCTCGCGGATCGCGCCACCGAGGAGGCCATGCCCGAGGAGGAATTCTTCCACTTCCTGTCCCGTCGCAAGGGTATTCTGGAGGGCGTCTGCGTCACGGGCGGCGAGCCCACCCTCCAGCCCGATCTGCCCGCCTTCCTTGCCCGCATCAAGGCCATGGGCTACGCCGTCAAGCTGGACACCAACGGCTACCGCCCCGCCGTTCTGAAGGCGCTGGTGGAGGCAGGGCTCGTGGACTACGTCGCCATGGATATCAAGAATTCCCTGCCCCGCTACGGCGAGACCGTGGGCATACGGAGCTTTGATACCGCCCCCATCGAGGAAAGCATAGACTTCCTTATGGAGGGGCGCGTCCCCTTTGAATTCCGTACCACCCTCGTCCGCGGCCTCCATACCCCCGATAGCATCCGGGACATGGGCAAGCGGACAGCCGGCAAGGAAAAGTTCTTCCTCCAGACCTTTGAGGATTCGGGAGATCTCATCGGAGAGGGGCTTGGCGCCTTTACACCCACCGAGACCGCCGAGATACTGGACACCCTCCGCATATATGTACCAAATGCACAAATCCGAGGGGAGTAACACTATATATAGTGCCAAAATTCGAATTTTTCCCAATATTTTGTGTTTTCCCTATTGACAAAACCCTTTCGATGTTGTATACTATGTGTACGCTTCATCGGGAGGGTTCGACTTTTTTCGTGCCCAAGACCGCGACGCACCGCTCATTCCCGAGCCCTCGTCACGGTTTTTTCATGGAAACGAAGGGCCGATCTCCCCGTATCATACATACCATTTCATATCAAAGGAGGACAACCCATGTATACCGTACTGAAACGCGACGGACGCATCATCAATTTCGACATTCAGAAGATCGCAAACGCTATCAAGCTGGCCTTTGACGCTCAGGAGCGCAACTATAACCAGGATATCATCGACTTCCTCGCCCTCAAGGTCACCGCTGACTTCGAGCCCAAGATCAAGGATCACTCCATCTCGGTGGAGGACATCCAGGACAGCGTGGAGAAGGTTCTGATTCAGGCGGGCTACGACGACGTGGCCAAGGCCTACATCATCTACCGCCGTCAGCACGAAAAAATGCGTAACGTCAACGCCACCATGCTGGACTACAAGTCCATCGTGGACTCCTACCTCAAGGTAGCCGACTGGCGTGTTAAGGAGAACTCCACCGTCACCTACTCCGTAGGCGGTCTGATCCTCTCCAACTCCGGCGCCATCACCGCCAACTACTGGCTCTCCGAGGTCTACGACGACGAGATCGCCAACGCCCACCGCAACGCCGACATCCACATCCACGACCTGTCCATGCTGACCGGTTACTGCGCAGGTTGGTCCCTCAAGCAGCTCATCCAGGAGGGTCTCGGCGGCATCACCGGCAAGATCACCTCCGCTCCCGCCAAGCACCTGGCTACCCTCTGCAACCAGATGGTCAACTTCCTGGGTATCATGCAGAACGAGTGGGCCGGCGCGCAGGCCTTCTCCTCCTTCGACACCTACCTGGCTCCCTTCGTCAAGGTGGACAATCTCTCCTACGACCAGGTCAAGAAGTGCGTGGAGTCCTTCATTTACGGCGTGAATACCCCCTCCCGTTGGGGTACCCAGGCTCCCTTCTCCAACATCACCCTGGACTGGACGGTTCCCAATGATCTGGCCGAGCTCAACGCCATCGTGGGCGGCAAGGAGATGGACTTCAAGTACAAGGACTGTAAGCGCGAAATGGACATGGTCAACAAGGCCTTCATCGAGACCATGATCGAGGGCGACGCCAACGGCCGCGGCTTCCAGTATCCCATCCCCACCTACTCCATCACCCGTGACTTCGACTGGTCCGAAACCGAGAACAACAAGCTGCTCTTCGAGATGACCGCCAAGTACGGTACTCCCTACTTCTCCAACTACATCAACAGCGATATGGCTCCCTCCGACGTCCGCTCCATGTGCTGCCGTCTGCGCCTTGACCTCCGCGAGCTCCGCAAGAAGTCGGGTGGCTTCTTCGGCTCGGGTGAGTCTACCGGTTCCGTGGGCGTTGTCACCATCAACATGCCCCGCATCGCTTACCTGGCCGCCGACGAGGCTGACTTCTACAAGCGCCTGGATCGCATGCTGGACATCTCCGCCCGCTCCCTGAAAATCAAGCGCGAGGTTATTACCCGCCTCATGGGCGAGGGTCTGTACCCCTACACCCGCCGCTACCTCGGCACCTTCGCCAACCACTTCTCCACCATCGGTCTGGTGGGTATGAACGAAGTCGGTCTCAACGCCAAGTGGCTCCGCAAGGATATGACCCACCCCGAGACCCAGGAGTTCACCAAGAAGGTTCTGACCCACATGAAAGACCGTCTCTCCGACTATCAGGAGCAGTACGGCGACCTCTACAACCTGGAGGCTACTCCTGCCGAGTCCACCTCCTTCCGTCTGGCCAAGCACGACCGCAAGTTCTACCCCGACATCATCACCGCCGCCGAGGCTGACGAGGGCAAGACTCCCTACTACACCAACTCCTCTCACCTCCCCGTTGGCTACACCGACGACATCTTCGCCGCTCTGGACATTCAGGACGAGCTGCAGACCCTCTACACCTCGGGTACCGTCTTCCACGCCTTCCTGGGCGAGAAGCTGCCCTCCTGGAAGAGCGCCGCGACCCTGGTTCGCACCATTGCCGAGAACTACAAGCTGCCCTACTACACCATGTCTCCCACCTACAGCGTGTGCAAGACCCACGGCTACATCGCGGGCGAGCAGTACACCTGCCCCGAGTGCGGTGAGAAAACCGAGGTATACAGCCGTATCACCGGTTACTACCGTCCCGTTCAGAACTGGAACGACGGTAAGTCCGCCGAGTTCAAGGCTCGTAAGGTCTACGTTCAGGAGAAGCTCACCGGCAAGCAGCCCCTCTCGGAGTACGCCCCTGCCGAGGCCGCCGAGACCGTCACCGTCTGCGACGCTCCCGCCGCTCCCACTCAGGCCATCCTCTTCACCACCGCCACCTGCCCCAACTGCAAGGCCGCCGGTATGTTCCTGGACAAGGCCGGTGTCGCCTACGACAAGCTGATCGTGAGCGAGGAGAACAAGGATCTGGTGGCCAAGTACGGCGTCAAGCAGGCTCCTACCCTGGTGGTTGTTTCCGGCGACGAGTTTGAGACCATCGCAAACCTCTCCAACATCAAGGCTTACGCTGAGAAGAAGTAACCAGGGCTCTCCCCTCATTCGGTAGGGGCGCACCTATGTGGGCGCCCTCGCCGATTTTCAAAATTTCGGGCGCACACACAGGTGCGCCCCTACCCGTAATTATACAGCCAAACAAATGAACAAGGGGCTCCGTTGTGGGCCCCTTCTTAAGGAGTCACCATGGATAGAAAAAGGAAAATTCTTCATGCCATTGTTCTGTCACTTGAAATTCTTTGCGTTCTTCTTTCTCTTTTGGGAATTTGGATACTAGGTACCTTAACCAATTGGAATTGGAGTTATTTTTTGCAGTGACCATTGGATTTGACAAATTCTTCTCAACAAAACCAAAATTCGAAAGGAAATCATATGCTTATGTCCAAGCAAAAGAAAACCGATACTCCTAAAGAATATATATCCAAAACAGAAACGAAGTTGATCATCGCCGAGCTTCTCCTTCTCCTCCCCATTATTTTCTTTCTTTTCTGGCTTTTTTGACACGGAGGTATTCATCACATGACAAAAACGGTTGCTAATGTCATCGTATTCACGATTCTCGCCTTTTTGGTACTGTGTTTTGTTCTTTTTGCGGATCTCCTAGTGAGTCTTATTTTTCCTGAACATGGCCCGAAGCTGTTCATGCTTCTGGGCGAACTACTGAATCCATCATCACGAGGTTGAATATGTACGACATCATCATCATCGGCGCGGGCCCCGCAGGCCTGACCGCCGCCATTTACGCCCGCAGAGCCGAGAAGAGCGTGCTTCTCATTGAGAAGGAGACCTTCGGCGGGCAGATCACCCACTCCCCCCGGGTGGAGAATTACCCCGGCTTTGTCAGCCTCAGCGGCTCCGAGCTGGGGGAGAAGCTCTTCGGTCAGGTGCTGGAGCTGGGGGCTGAGATCGAGCTGGACACCGTCACGGGTATTGGCGGCGAGGCAGGACACGTCACCGTCACCTGCGAGGGAGGCACCCACGAGGGTAAGGCTGTTATTATCGCCACGGGCTCCCGTCATCGCGACCTGGGTGTGGAGAATGAAGAAAAGTTCGTGGGCGAGGGCATTTCCTACTGCGCCGTCTGCGACGGAGCCTTCTACAAGGGCAGAACCGTAGCCGTCATCGGCGGCGGCAATTCCGCGCTCCAAGAGGCCGTTCTTCTGTCCGAAGGCTGTACCCACGTCACCGTGGTGCAGAACCTTCCCTTCCTGACAGGCGAGCCCAGCCTGCAGAACATTCTGGCGGGGCGCGATAACGTGTCCTTCATCTACTCCACCGTGGTGGCCGCCGTACTGGGCGACGAGACCTTCGAGGGTCTGCTCCTTCGCAACACCGACACGAACGAGGAGACTATCCTGAACGTGGACGGCACCTTCGTCTGCATCGGTCAGATCCCCGCCAATCAGGCCTTTGCCGACGTGGTCAAGCTGAACGACTACGGCTACGTGGACGCAGGAGAGAACTGCCTCCCCGAAACGAAGATCCCCGGCGTGTTCGTGGCGGGGGATTGCCGCACCAAGGCCATCCGGCAGGTAACCACGGCTACGGCCGACGGCGCCGTGGCGGCACTGGCGGCTTGTCGGTATTTGGATACCCTGTGAAATGCAAGGACTGCCGAACATGGCAGTCCTTTTTTGCGGTCAAAGTTGGGTTTATCGGGTAGTTTGAAGCCCTCCCTAAAAATATTTAACACCATTTCGGTGTTGTTTCCAAAAACCCCTTGACAAATCTCTCGTTTCGGTATATAATATACCTGTACCTAACAGTAAGGGTGTGCGCCCTGCCTGAAAGGGACGGAATTGCAGATATTTCGCCGACGCCCGAGGTGGGTCTGTCGGTTCGTCTCTATGCGCCGTACCCTGACTCGGGTACGGTGATTTTTGTTTATTTGGAGGTGCCCCCATGGAAACCAGAGTGGCCGTTATGAGCATCATCGTGGAGAACACCGAGTCGGTGGAGCCCATCAATTCCCTGCTCCATGAGTACGGGCAATACATCATCGGGCGCATGGGCATTCCCTACCGTGAGCGGGGCATCAGCATCATCAGCATTGCCCTGGACGCCCCCGACAACACCATATCCGCTCTGGCGGGCAAGATCGGCAACCTCCAAGGTGTCAGCGTCAAGACCGCCTACTCCAGCGTGAAGGGAGGCGGCCATGGCTGAACTGTTCTCCCTGATTGACAAGCTGGCCGAGAGCGGACGGCTGACCCACAGCGAGTTCGTGACCCTCATTGACGGGCGGACGCCCGAAACCGCGGCGTATCTGGCGGAGAAGGCCGTAGATACACGGAAAGCCATCTACGGCAATACCGTCTACATCCGCGGGCTCATTGAGGTCAGCAACATCTGCAAAAACGACTGCCTCTACTGCGGCATCCGCGCGGGAAATCCCAACTGCGACCGCTACCGCCTCACCGAGGAGGACATTCTCTCGGCCTGCGCCGAGGGGTACGAGCTGGGCTTCCGCACCTTCGTCCTGCAGGGAGGCGAGGACGGGCACTTCACCGACGAGCGGTTGACTTCCCTGCTGACCGCCATCAAGGCGGCGCACCCCGACTGCGCCGTGACCCTCTCTTTGGGAGAGCGCTCACGGGACAGCTACCAAAAGCTCTTTGAAGCGGGAGCCGACCGCTACCTGCTCCGCCACGAGACGGCTACCAAGAGCCATTACGAGCGGTTGCATCCTTCCAATCTGTCCTTTGACAACCGCATGAACTGCCTGAAGGATCTGCGGGAGATCGGCTACCAAGTGGGCTGCGGCTTCATGGTGGGCTCTCCCTACCAGACCACCGCAGATATTGCCCGCGACCTGGAGTTTATCGCGGACTTCAAGCCCGATATGTGCGGCATCGGCCCCTTCATCCCCCACAAGGACACGGTTTTCGCGGGCTTTACCGCAGGAACACTGGAGCTGACCTGCTACCTATTGTCCATCGTCCGTCTCATCCATCCCCCCGTACTCCTGCCCGCCACCACGGCCCTGGGCACCATCCACCCCGAGGGACGGGAGCTGGGCATCCTCTCGGGCGCCAACGTGGTCATGCCCAATCTCTCCCCCCCGTCGGTGCGGAAGAAGTACATGCTCTACAACGACAAGGTCTCCGACGGAGCCGAGTCCGCCCAGAGCAAAGCCGAGCTGTGCCGCCGTATGGCGAGCATCGGGTATGAGGTGGTCACCGCAAGGGGAGACGTAAGAAAGCTATAATCCCACTAATTCATACAAGGGAGAACCCATATGAACCCCACCATCTGCAATCCCATCAACATCAACTACCAGTACCAAGCTCCCATGCGCTCCCGCGAGTCGGCCGACCCTGCCGTGGTACTGTACAAGGACGAATACTACCTGTTCGCTTCCCACGGCTCGGGCTACTGGGTATCCCCCGATCTGGCGAGCTGGGAGTTCATCGAGGTGGATCTCACTAAGCAGCCCGAGTTCAACCTCTTCGCCCCCGGCCCCGTGGTGGCGGGCGATCGTATGTACATCACCCACTGTCAGGGCGGCAGTATCCTCTACTCGGATAATCCCCGCGACCCCGATTCATGGGTCAACGCGGGCAGACCCTACTACTGGGACGATCCCGCCCTGTTCGTGGACGACGACGGCTCCCTCTACTGCTACGAGGGGCTGAGTCACGTCCATCCCCTCCACGTGTGCAAGCTCAATCCCGACAATCCCGCCGAGGTACTGGAGGGTCCCATCGACATATTCCAGAGCGACCGCGACACCCGCGGCTTTGAGCGGGTGGGTGACATCAACGAGCGGGAGGGCGGCCGCACCCATCTGGAAGGCCCGTGGATGAACAAGATCGACGGGAAATACTACCTCACCTACGCCGTCCCCGGCACCGAGTACGCAGGCTACTGCGACGGTTGCGCCGTAGCGGATTCCCCCATGGGGCCCTTCACCTACTGTGAGAACAGTCCTGTTGTCTACAAGGCAACGGGATTCATGCGGGGCGCGGGTCACGGTTGCCTGTTTGAGGACAAGAACGGACACTACTGGAAAATGGATACCGTATCCATCAGCGTCAACCATATGTTTGAGCGCCGTCTCTGCTTGTTCCCCGCCAAGGTGGAGAATGGCTTCATCTACACCAACACCTATCGCGGGGATTATCCCCAGCTTCTCCCCCATGACGTATCCGATCCCTTTGCCGACTCCGACGCGGGCTGGCATCTCCTCTCTCTGAACAAGAATGCGAAGGCCTCCTCGGCGCTGGACGAAAATCATACCCCCGACCGCGCCTTTGACGAATCCCTCCGCACGTGGTGGAGTGCGAAAACGGGCAACCCCGGAGAGTGGCTGTGGACAGATCTGGGTAAGACCTTTGACATCTGCTCGGTACAAGTCAACTTCGCAGATCAGGACGTGGAGGCCGTAGGCGGGAGAGGTCATGGCTTTGCTTACAAGTACACCTTGGATGCATCCGTTAACGGAGAGGACTGGTTCCTGCTCATTGACCGCCGCGACAGCACCGAAGATCTGCCCCACGACTACGTGCAGCTGGAGAATATCACCACCCTCCGCTACCTCAGACTCACCAACTGCGGAGCCATCCCCGCAGGGGGAAAATTTGCCGTCAGCGGTCTCCGCGTGTTCGGCTACGGCGGCGGTGACACCCCCGCAAGCGCCCCCGTCTTCACCGCGAAGCGCGGCGAGGACACCCGCAATATGACCGTCACGTGGGATCCCGTGGAGGGGGCCCAGGGCTACTTCATCCGTTGGGGCATCGACCCGAACAATCTGCATACCCACTGGCAGGTGATACCCGACCATGTCGGGGGTGACACCGAGGCCACGGTATACTGCCTCACCAAGGGAGTCACCTACTATGTCACCGTGGACGCCTACAACGAGAGCGGCGTGACCTATGGAACGCAGATCCAAACCATTTGATCAAGGCGGAGATCCCCCCAAAAAATTGACTTCACAAAACAATCTGATCGGAAAGTACAAGTCCTGACGGCCCGCCTAGAGACCTGCATTTCTGACCGTAAGAAAGGAACATACATCATGGCAAACGCAATCTACAACCCCAAATCCCTCAAGGCCGAGGAATTCATCCACGACGGCGAGATCCGCGAGACCCTGGCCTACGCCGAGGCGAACAAGCGCAACGTGGAGCTGATCGACTCCATTCTGGACAAGGCTCGTCCTCAGAAGACCGAGACAGGTTACGTCTGCGCGGGTCTTTCCCACCGCGAGGCCTCGGTGCTGCTGGCCTGCGACATTCCCGAGAAGATCCAGGAGATCTACAAGATCGCCGAGGAGATCAAGCTGGCCTTCTACGGCAACCGCATCGTCATGTTCGCCCCCCTGTACCTCTCCAACTACTGCGTCAACGGCTGTGTCTACTGCCCCTACCACCTCAAGAACAAGCAGATCCCCCGCAAGAAGCTGACCCAAGAGGAGGTACGCGCCGAGGTCATCGCCCTGCAGGATATGGGTCACAAGCGTCTGGCCATCGAGGCGGGCGAGGATCCCAAGAACAACCCCATTGAGGACATTCTGGAGTGCATCAACACCATCTACTCGGTGCATCACAAGAACGGCGACATCCGCCGCGTCAACGTCAACATCGCCGCCACCACGGTGGAGAACTACCGCAAGCTCAAGGAGGCGGGCATCGGCACCTACATCCTGTTCCAGGAAACCTACCACAAGGAGAGCTACCTCCAGCTCCATCCCACGGGTCCCAAGCACGACTACGACTACCACACCGAGGCTATGGACAGAGCCATGGAGGGTGGTATCGACGACGTGGGTCTGGGCGTACTCTTCGGTCTGGAGCTGTACAAGTACGAGTTCGCGGGTCTCATCATGCACGCCGAGCATCTGGAGGCCGTCCACGGTGTCGGCCCCCACACCATCAGCGTGCCCCGTCTGAAGCGCGCCAGCGACATTGATCCTGACCAGTTCGACAACGGCATCGACGACGAGACCTTCGCCCACATCACCGCCTGCATCCGTCTGGCAGTTCCCTACACCGGCATGATCATTTCAACCCGCGAGAGCGAGTCCGTCCGTTCCCGCCTGCTCCATCTGGGTATTTCCCAGGTCAGCGGCGGCTCCCGTACCTCCGTGGGCGGCTACGCGGGCTATGCTCCCGACGAGCGCCCCCACGACACCGAACAGTTCGACGTGTCGGATCAGCGTTCTCTGGATGAGGTAGTGCGCTGGCTCATGGAGAACGGCCATATTCCCTCCTTCTGCACCGCCTGCTACCGCGAGGGCCGCACCGGCGACCGCTTCATGAGTCTCTGCAAGAGCGGTCAGATTCTCAATTGCTGCCACCCCAACGCCCTCATGACCCTCTCCGAGTATCTGGAGGACTATGCCTCCCCCGAGACCAAGGCCATCGGCTACGAGATGATCGCCCGTGAGCTTGGCCGCATCCCCAAGGAGAAGGTGCGCACGATTGCCGAGCAGAATATCCAGGATATCCGGAATTCCAATCGGAGAGACTTCCGATTCTGATCTTCAAATTGCAGTTTATCGGCCAGGGGCTTTGCCCCTGGACCCCACCAAAGAACTTTTTGAAAAAAGTTCTTTGGAATCTCAAAAACTTTCAAAAAAGGTTATTTATCAATGTTTTTTGAAAGTTTTAGGAGGTCTTGGAACC
>JAZRFR010000167.1:0-2474 GCA_045643785.1 Eubacteriales bacterium
TGGAGATCCAAGAACCTTTTTTCAAAAAGGTTCTTGGTGGGGTGCAGGGGTGAAACCCCTGCCCTACAAACCCAAATTTGAAATCCACATCTAAAACAATAAGGAGAAAATACCATGTCCCATCTGAAAAAACTCCAATCCGCCATGAAGACCGCCGGCACAGAAGCCATTGTGGTCTCCTCCGAGATCAACCAGAGATACCTGTCGGGGCTGAACTACACCGACGGCTTTGTGGTGGTTCTTCCCGAAAAGGCGTTCCTGCTGGCGGATTTCCGCTACATCGAGGACGCCCGTACCCAAGTGGATGCTTCTGAGTTCGAGATCGTCATGCCCGACCGTTCTATGCTGGCTTATGTAGCCGCTATCCTGAAGGATCACGGCGTGAAGGTCGCCCTCTTTGAGGAGGCTACCCTGTCCTACGCCCTTCTTGAGCGATTCAAGAAGACCTTTGAGGGCGTGGAGATGGTCAGCGGCGCTTCGGCCATGATCGACGGTCTGCGCCTCTTTAAGGACGCCGCCGAGATCGAGAAGATGGCGCGCGCCCAAAAGCTCACCGACGATGCTTTTGCTCACATTTTGAACTTCATCACTCCCGACCGCACCGAGGTGGAGGTCGCCCTGGAGCTGGAGTTCTTCATGCGCGCCCACGGCTCGGAGGGCACCGCCTTTGACACCATCGCGGTGTCGGGTACCCAGTCCTCCCGCCCCCACGGTGTCCCCCGCCCCGTCAAGCTGGAGAAGGGCTTCTTCACCATGGATTTCGGCGCTCGCGTGGACGGCTACTGCGCCGATATGACCCGCACCGTGGTCATCGGCAAGGCCGACGAGGAGATCAAGAAGGTGTACAACACCGTCCTCCGCGCCCAGACCACCGCCATTGAGTCCCTACGCGTGGGTCTGCCCTGCGCCGAGGCCGACAAGATCGCCCGCGACATCATTGATGGCGCCGGCTACAAGGGTCTGTTCGGCCACAGCCTGGGTCACGGCGTGGGTCTTTACATCCACGAGTCCCCCCGCTTCGCCGCATCCGTCCCCGCTGATGTGCTTCTCGCTCCCGGCCACGTGGTTACCGTGGAGCCCGGTATTTACATCGAGGGCAAGTACGGCTGCCGCATCGAGGACATGATCGCGGTGCTGGAGGATGGCACCATCCACGACTTTACCAAGAGTCCCAAGGAGCTCATTGAGCTTTGCTGATAAATAGAGAACGTTCGGGGGGAAACTTCTTACAAGAAGTTTCCCCCCGAGCCCCCTTTCAAGAACTTTGAAAAGGATTATTCATTATACGATAGAGCATGATTTCCTGCCACCACATATTCGTCCATACCGATGCCTGCAGGGAATCATCCCTTTGGCGGCATTGAAAAAAGCAATCCTACTTGATCTCACCCTTCGCATACTATTCAAGGTTTTATTAGGGGCTTCGTATCAGCTATTCATTTTGAAGGTTCTTGAAAAGGGGTTCGGGGAAAAACTTCGCAATGTTTGCTGAAAGCAAACTTGCACCGAGCGAAAGCGAGGAGGCTTTCAAGAAGTTTTTCCCCGAGCGCCCTCTTCGCTCTCGATTTACAAATACTTCTTCAGCGCATCAATGTGATTCTGCTCGAACTTCGCCCAGTCGCGGCAGTATTCGACCAGCTCATGACAACCGTCCTTACCCTCGGCGTGGTTGGCCAGCTTCTCGGCGGTGGTGACCGACATGGTAGCGCCCTCGATGAGCATTTCGGTGATGTGGCTGTTGGTATTGTCCAAGGCGGTATTCATCATGATCCCCGTCTTGGAGGCCATACGGGCCATCATGCCCCGTTCCTCGGGCTTGGCACCGTGATCGAGGAGGTACTGCTTGATCTTGCCGATGAGCTTTTCGTAGTAGCACATGGCGGCGGTGATGTCGGTCTTGATGCGGTTGTCCTCCACGTGGGGGAGCATATCCAGGTAGGCATCACAGCCCATGTTCAGGTTCTTGTGCATCTCCTCGGCCAGCTTCTCGGCGGCGGGAGGGAGCTTGTTTTCGTGATCTTGATGGTTCTGGGCAACCTTGACCTCAGCGGTCACCACTTCGTTGGCGGTGGCGACGGGGGAGGAATGATCGGTAGTATCGAACATGATTGGAATATTCCTTTCGGTTATTGGGGATTCAAATTGGGGTTTGGCAGTGGGTTGGGATACGGCTTGTAGGGGCGGATTCCATATCCGCCCGTGATTTCAAAAGGCCAAGGCACACATGGATTTTGGACGTTGGCGGGCGGATATGGAATCCGCCCCTACGGCATCCATTTACAGCCCGCTAACCCCCAATTGAACTTGATCATCCCTGCAAACCGTCCCCTCGTGCCTTTTGCTTTTTAAAATACGCAACGATCACAAGCACGACCACCGCGCCGAGCAGCGGGAACAGCGCTGTCACCAGCATTCCCGCCTTCATGCCCACCTGCTCGGCGGTGAGGGAGAAGGTCTTGCCCAGCGTCTCTGCC
>JAZRFR010000168.1:0-9715 GCA_045643785.1 Eubacteriales bacterium
CCCTTTTTTCAAAAAGGGTTCTGGTGGGGTCCAGGGGTGAAACCCCTGGCCGATAAACTGCAATTAAACCTCTCCGCATAACTCCATGTTATGCCCCGTCAGGCAATTTCGTGCATGGCCTGATACATCAAAAGACGGGACGCACGCCCGTCTTTCGATGCGGTCATATCGGCAGAGATCAGTGGGAGAGCAGGTCAATGATCATGGTGATGATCATAGTCAGACCCGAGCCCAGCATGATCACGCTGAGGAAAATGGCCATAATGCGGGCGATGAGCTTCTGCTTGTTGCTGTTCATAGTGAAAATCTCCTTTATGTATCGATCTTGATCTGTTGGATTTCAATATTCTTTTCCTCAAGCAGAGTACCCGTTGCGGGGACCTTGAGCTTGCGGTAGGATTTGACGTTCTGGTAGTTGTCTCCGAAGTCGGACAAAGCCTTGATGACGGTCTGTCCCTTCTTGACGGTGAGAAGCTGTACGCCGCCCGAGGTACGGGTGGTCTTGGAGGGGATCAGCGAGGACTTGATGAGAATGGCGCGATCCGCCGAGGAGATCATCAGGATGTCGGTGGGCTGCTTGTCGGTGTCCCGCAGAACCGCCACCAGCGGGGAAGCATCCGAGTAGGCGCCCGTCAGCTTGCGGCGGGTACCCTTGGTCACGTAGGCGGTCACAGGTACGCGCACGCCCTTGCCGTTGGCAAAGAGGAACACGTAGTTCTCTCCCTCGGGATAGTCGTTGCGGATCTCCATAAAGATGGGGCGTTCGCCGTCGTCCATCTTCAGCTTGGTGGCAACGAAATCCGGCATGGAGGCCGTCTTCAGCGCTTCAAAATCGTTGACCGCGGCGCGGTATACCTGGCACTTGTCGGTAAAGAATACCAGACTGTCCTTGTTTTCGGCGTCCATCACCTGCACCACCTCGTCGCCGTCCTTGAGCTTCTGATCCTCCAGGGAGAACTGGGTGCGGGGGGTAATGGCGATCTTCTTGAAGTAACCGTCACGGGTGAACAGGAGCTTGACGGGATAGTTCTCCACGCTCTCCTCCTCGTTGTAGACCTTGACCTCGCCCGCATCCATGATCTGGGTCATGCGGGGTTTGCCGTACTTCTTCTTGATCTCAGTCAGCTGTGCGGCGATGTAGGCCTTGATCTTGAGGTCGTCGCCCAGAATGGCCTCCAGCTCGGCGATCTCGCGGCGAAGGTTCTCCATCTCGGCGATGCGGTTGAGGATGTACTCGCGGTTGAGGTGGCGGAGCTTGATCTCGGCGATGTAGTTGGCCTGTACCTCGTCGATGGTAAAGCCCTTCATCAGGGAGGGAATGACCTCCTCCTCCTTTTCGGTCTTGCGGATGATCTTGATGGCCAGATCAATATCCAGAAGCACCTTGGCCAGCGCCTCCAGCAGGTGGAGCTTGTCCCGCTTCTTGCCCAGATCAAAGGTCAGCTCGCGGCGGACACAGCCCATGCGGAAGAAGATCCACTCACGGAGAATTTCGGCAATGCCCATCTGACGGGGGGCAGAGTCGATCAGCACGTTGAAGTTGCACTTGAAGCTGTCCTCCAAGGGAGTGACCTTGAAGAGCTTGGTCATGAGCTTGTCGGGGTCTACGCCGCGGCGGAGATCCAGGGTGAGCTTGAAACCCGAAATGTCGATCTCGTCGCGGAAGTCGGTGACCTCCTTGAGAGAGCCCGACTTGACCAGATCCGCGATCTTGTCGATGATCTGCTCGATGGTGGTGGAGTAGGGGATCTGCAGAATGTCGATGCAGTTGGCTTCCTTGTCGTAGCTGTAGCGCGCCCGCAGACGAATGGGACCCACGCCCGTTTCAAAGACCTGCCGCATCTGCGCCTGATCGTAAATGAGCAATCCCCCGCCGGGGAAGTCGGGACCCTTGATGAGCTCCATGAGCCGTTCGGTGGTAATGCCGGGGCGCTTGAGCATGGCGATGGTACCGTCGCAGATCTCAGACAGATTGAAGGGACAGATGTTGGAGGCCATACCGACCGCGATACCCATGTTGGGGGTCACCAGGACGTTCGGGAAGGTGGTGGGGAGCAGGATGGGCTCCACCATGGTGCCGTCGTAGTTGTCCACCATGTCCACGGCGTCCTTATCGATGCCCTTGAAGATCTCGGAGCAGAAGGGATCCAGCCGCGCCTCGGTGTAACGGGGAGCGGAGGCCTTCATGTTAGAGGAGTACTGCTTACCGAAGGCGCCCTTGGAGTCCACGAAGGGGTGGAGCAGAGCCTCGTAGTCCCGAGTCAAGCGCACCATGGTCTCGTAGATACCTGCATCACCGTGGGGGTGAATGGCCATGGTTCGACCCGCAATGGTGGCGGATTTCACGCGGGGGCCGTTCATGAGTCCCATCTTATACATGGTGTACAGGAGCTTTCTGTGGGAGGGCTTGAAGCCGTCGATCTCGGGAATGGCGCGGGAGACGATAACCGTCATGACGTAGGGCATGTAGTTGGTCTCCAGTGTCTCGGTGATGGGCTGATACCGTATGGGCGCGGGTGGGAGTTCTTCAATCACTGGTGCTTTTTTCTTCTTTGCCATAAATATCTAATATCCTATTCCATTATTTTCAATATCAAACAGGCTTTCGCGGAGCGAAAGGCTTCCTTCATACGTCCTTGCCGTGTCGGACGGTAAGGACGTATTTCACTCGCGAAGCGGATTTCACCCCCTCCATGCGGGGATTTCACTCCCGCTGTGCGGGAGCCATTCGGCGCGTTAAACGCGTCGAATGGTATGCGCCGCCGCCCGTATCATGCGGTTGTACAGGGCAAGCCCCAACCCGTCGCGGGGAGGGAGATGGGCGTACATGATGGACGCGCCCGTCTTGTCGGCCTCACGAAGCAGGGAAAACAGGGTATGGGCTTGGGTGGCGAGATCGTCCTTTCCGCCCACGGGGAAAAGATTCTCATCCTTCAGGTGGGGCATCTCCTCAAAATAGCACAGAATGGCGCAGGATCGCTCACGTTGCTCTTTTTGCAGGAAAGCCAGTACGTGGGTGGGGTCTCCGTCCAGAAGCACCAGCGGGATCGTAGGGGCGTAATGCTTGTACATCATGCCGGGGGACAGGGGGCGCTCGCCTTCCTTGAGCTGCTCCAGCACGGCGGGGGCGATGACCACCCGCTCGCATACGCAGGTCAGCGCGTCTGCTGTGACCGCGCCGGGGCGGAGCAGGGTCAGGTACTCGCCCTCATGATCGTGGTCGATCTTGACAATGGTGGATTCCAGACCGATGTCGCTCTCCCCGCCGTCGATGATCATGTCCACTCTGCCCGACAGATCGGCGATGACGTGCTCGGCTACGGTGGGGGAGGGCTTGCCCGATAGGTTGGCCGAGGGGGCGGCCACGGGGAAGTCGCATTCCTTCAGGAGCGCGTGGGCCACGGGATGGTCGGGACAGCGCACCGCCACGGTGTCAAGACCGCCGGTGGTGGCGTAGGGAATGCAGTCCCGCTTGGGGAGGATGACCGTCAGAGGCCCCGGCATGAAGGCCGCCGCCAGACGGTCGTACAGGTCACCCGCATGGGCGTATTTGTCCGCCTCGGCGGGGTTGTGAACGTGAATGATGAGGGGATTGTTGGAGGGACGGCCTTTTGCGGCGTAGATCTTTTCCGCCGCTTCGGCGTCGAGGCCGTTGCCGCCCAGGCCGTAGACTGTCTCGGTAGGGAAGACCACGAGGCCTCCCTCACGGAGAATTTGTGCGGCTTCGCGGAGCCCGGTCGCGGCCTCGTGGGGATCCGTGATCCTTATGACTTTGGTTTCCATTGATATTACGTATCCTGATTCTTCAGTTTCTCCGCCGTATCCGCGGCGATGAGGGCTTCGATCATCTGTCCGATATTACCGTTCATGAAGCCGTCCAGATCGAAGATGGACAGCCCGATGCGGTGGTCGGTGACGCGGGACTGGGGGTAGTTGTAGGTGCGGATCTTCTCGCTGCGGTCGCCCGACCCCACCTGCGACTTGCGGGCGGAGGCTCTTGCCTCGTCCTGCTCGGTCTTCTTGATGTGGTAGAGCTTGGCCTTGAGCATTTCCAGCGCCTTGTCCTTGTTCTGGAACTGTGAGCGCTCCTGCTGGCACTCGATGACGATGCCCGTGGGCTTGTGGGTCAGCCGTACCGCGGATTCGGTCTTGTTGATGTGCTGACCGCCCGCGCCGCTGGACTTGCAGGACTCGAACACCAGGTCGGAGTCCTTGATCTCGATCTCCACGTCCTTGACCTCGGGAAGCACCGCCACGGTGGCGGCGGAGGTTTGGATGCGCCCCTGGGACTCGGTGGCGGGGACTCTTTGCACGCGGTGAACGCCCGACTCGAACTTGAAGCGGGAGTAGGCGCCCTTGCCCTCGATGAGGACGGTCACCTCGCGGAATCCTCCCAGCTCGGTCTCGGTGGCCGAGGTCACGCTGACCTTAAAGCCGTTGCTCTGGGCGTACATGCTGTACATGCGGAAGAGATCGGCGGCGAACAGCGCGGCCTCCTCTCCTCCCGTCCCCGCCCGAAGCTCCATAATGACCGAGCAATCGTCCTCGGGATCCTTGGGAATGAGCAGCTTTTGCAGCTCCTCGGCGGCCTCGGAAAGTTTGCCCTTGAGCATTTCGGCCTCGTCCTCGGCCAGAGCGCGCAGCTCGGGGTCATCCCCCAGATCCGCCAGCTCCAATGCCTCGGCGCGGGCGTCCTCCAGCCCACGGTAGAGACGGTACGCCTCCACCAGCGGGGTCAGACTGTGGTATTCCTTGATGAGCGCCGTGTAGACCGCGGGATCAGCCGCCGTCTCGGGAAGGGAGAGACGGAACTCGATGTCCTCGTATTTGGCGGCGATGGGGATGAGTTTTTCGAACATGACGGAATCCTTTCGGAATTGAAAGATAGCGAGTGGGGAGATGTCCTCGACGGCAAAACCATCTATGGAAGCGTTTTAATATTTACATCGAAGAAATATGTCTCAATATGAAAATGCCTAAAACAAGGGAGGCAATGCCAACGATTATGCACGCAGTTAGTAAAACGATGTGCTTCCACAAGGGAGGCCAATTTTCAGACGGCTCGTTTTTTTTCAAAGCAAGGTATGTTGTATGAGCACCGATTACAAGAATTGGAAGCGTCAAAAGTGATGCAATCGCGAGAGTTATGTAATTTCCCACGGGACCGCTCATGCTCTCTCTGTTCCAAACCATAAATTGAAAATACAGATATACGAGAAGTTCCAAAAAGGCATATCCGGCAAGGATGATCGGAAAAATCTTATAGGACAAAATATAATTCTTTTTCATGATCAAATCTCCCTTCCAAAAGTTTTTGGGAATCTTAAACCCTTTTTTCAAAAAGGGTTTAAGTGGGGGTTAAGGGGGCAAAGCCCCCTTTGCGCTCCCCTTGTTCTCACGCCTTAAAGAACGCCTCAAATGCCTGATGGGCGGTGTACAGGTCAGCCTTGGAGATGATCTCATAGGGGGCGTGCATGGCAATTACGGGCACGCCGAGGTCAACGGTCTCGATGTTGTGCTTGGCGATGAACTTGGCCACGGTACCGCCGCCGCCCTGATCGGCCTTGCCCAGCTCGCCTGCCTGCCAGACCACGTTGGCATCGGCCAGGATTTTGCGCACCCAGGCAACGAACTCGGCGGGAGCATCGTTGGTGCCGCCCTTGCCGCCGTGACCCGTGTACTTGGACATGGCCACGCCGCAGTTGAGCATAGCGGTGTTGCGGCGCTCAAAGACCTCGGCAAAGTTGGGGTCGAAGCAGGCCGCCACGTCGGAGGACAGGCACTTGGAGTTGGCCTTCACGGTGGAGAAGTTACCGCCCAGAGCGGTGGTGATCTCGGCCATCAGATCGGTGAGCAGCTCGGATTGCATGCCCGTGTTACCCTCGGAGCCGATCTCCTCCTTGTCCGCCAGAATGACCATGGCGGTGTGGATGGCGTCGTCGGTGCCGAACAGAGCGGTGAGGGAAGGATAAGCGCACACGCGGTCGTCGTGGCCGTAGGCGCCGATCAGGGAGCGATCCAGACCCACGTCGCGAGCCTTGCCTGCGGGAACGGCGGACAGATCGGCGGACAGGAAGTCCTCCTCGGTGATGCCGTACTTCTCGTTGAGCAGAGCCAGCACGTTCAGGCGGATGGCGTTACCGCCCTCACAGCCGGGGTAGGGGCGGGAGCCCATGAGCAGGTTCAGACCCTCGGCGGGGAAGGCAGACCCCAGAGGCTTTGCGGACTGATCCTTGGCCAGATGGGGGAGCAGATCGTTGATATAGATCACGGGGTCGGTGGGATCCTCACCGATGCAGACGTCGACAACGGTGCCGTCCTGCTTCACCACCACGCCGTGGAGGGCCAGAGGAATGGTCACCCACTGGTACTTGCGGATACCGCCGTAGTAGTGGGTCTTGAAGAAGGCCATACCGCCGTCCTCATAGAGGGGGGACTGCTTGACGTCAATGCGGGGCACGTCCACGTGGGAGGCCACGATGCGGATACCCTTGTTGATGGGCTCGCTGCCCACACGGAACAGGTACAGGTTGCGGCCGCGGTTGTTGTAGTAGTACTTACCGCCAACCTGCAGGGGCATACCGAAGGTGTAGGGAACATAGCCCTCTTTTTCAGCCATGGCGATGGAGACGGTGACGGCCTCGCGCTCGGTCTTGGCGGCGTCCAGATAGGCCATGTAGCCGGGGGCGTAGTCATAGGCGGCCTGGATAGCGGCCTCGTCGCCCTTCTCGTAGAAATTGGTCTTTTTGTAACCCAGCTTGGCTTCCAGCTCGGTGGCAATATTCTTGTCAGACATGGTATTTTACCTCTTTTCTTTATTTTTCATGTGTTTTGTGTGGGGGTCATTCGTCGGTTCCGTACAGCCGCTCGTAGGTCTCCCTCGCGTCGGCAACCTTTTTGACGTAGTTTCTCGTCTCCTTGAAGGGGATCTTTTTCAGTCCTCCCTCGCCGTCGGCGTATTCAGGATCCTCCAGCCACTTATCCACGTTGCCGGGCCCGCCGTTGTAAGCGGCCAGGGTCAGCTCCCAATCGCCGTAGCGGTCGTAGTAGCGGGACAAAAGGTAGGTGCCGTACTTGATGTTGGTTTCGGGGTCGTAGAGCATGCCGCTCTCCAGATGGTCGAACAGGATCTCGTCAGTGAGCCATTCGAAGGTCTCGGGGAGCATCTGCATGAGCCCCACCGCGCCGACCGATGATATCGCACCCGAATCAAAGCTGCTCTCGGTGTGGATGACCGCGAACACGAGGTTTTCGGGTACGCCGTACTGTTCGGCGTAGACCTCTACGTACTCGGCGTACTCCCGGGGGTAGGCATTCTTCTCAATGCAGGTGATGATGAAATCCCCGAGAAAGCCCAGGCCGATGGCCGCTACGGCCAGAATGGCGATCACCAGCGCCCGACGGGAGCCTTTGGATTCATGCTTCATAAGCCACCTCCCATAGGGTCAAAAGTCGGCGCACCTCGGCATCCATAGCCTCGGGATCACCGTCGTTGCAGATCACGGCATCCGAATGCTCCCGGAAGAAGCTGTCGGGCTTCTGGGCGTTCAGCCGCGCGGTCGCCCGCGCCTCGTCCAGACTATCCCGCGCCATGATGCGGGCAAGCCGCAGGTCACGGGGGGCTAAAACCGTCAGAATGAAGTTACACTCGGCATCAAACCCCGATTCAAAGAGCTGGGGCGCATCCACCAGCACGGCGGACTTGCCTTGCGCCTCATAAACACCCAACAGGCGGCGCACCTCTGCGAGGACGTGGCGGTGGGTGATGCGGTTCAGGTCAGTAAGATCTGCCTCATGCCCGGGGGCAAAGACCACGGAGGACAAAGCCTTGCGGTCGAGTGTGCCGTCGGAGGTCAGGATTCCTGTCCCGAAGCGCGCCGAAAGCTCGTCGAGGCAGGGGGAAGGAGGGATCAGCAGGGCGTGGTAGACGGCGTCGGTGTCAATGGAAGGAACCCCGTAGCGGGCAAACAGGGAAGCGATAGTGCCCTTTCCCGCGCCGCTGGGGCCGGTCAGTCCAACCGTCAGCATAGGCGCACCTCCCGACCCGTGCGGTCGCTCTCCAGAGCAGCCTCCAGTATGGTCTGGACGTATGCCCCATCCGCGAAGGAGGGTTCACAGGGAGTCCCGTTTGCCACGGAAGACAGGTAGTTTGCCATAGCGCCGATATGTCCGCGCAGCCACCCCTGGGGGGCCTTGATGGCGGGGAAGCCCGACGCAGGGGCAGGATACCGTCCCACGCACTCGATGCGGGTGTAGCCTCGCACTCCGCCCATGGGGGCGCCCACGGCGGTAGCGTCGTAGAAATTCAGGTAATTGGGATCCATCAGGGAGAAGGACAGGGAACCACGCTCGCCGTTTACCGAGAAGGTCAGCTCGTCGTTGGCGCCCTGGGTCAGCTTGGACACCGTAATGGTTCCCATGGCGCCGCTTTCGGTGCCGCCGATCACATAGAAAGCCTCGTCGGCGTTGGTCTCCCATACCGTGCCGTCGGCCTTGAGATGAGTCGGGAAGGCGATCTGGGATCTCCCCAGTACGAAAGCCAGCTCCCCGCACAGGTAGTGGCAGAGATCCACCACGTGGGGGCCGAGGTCGTACCAGGTGCCGCCGCCTGCTTCGGCGGTCTGCTTCCAGCCCACGCGGCGGTCGGGGTCAATGCAGGAATTATGCTTATAGGAAAAATCAAAGGAAAGGATGCGCCCCAGTCTCCCCTCGTCGATGAGCTGTCTCGCTCGCATGACGGGCGCCAGGAAGCGGTTGTTGAACACCGTCCCGCAGATCACGCCGCGCTGATCGGCCAGGGTTGCCAGCTCACGCGCCTCGGCGGCGGTGACCGTCAGGGGCTTCTCGCAGAGCACGTGCTTGCCCGCCAGAATGGCGGCCTTGGCGACCTCGAAGTGATAGGGATTGGGGGAGCAGATGTCCACCACGTCGACGGTGGGATCGGCGATGATCTCATCGGCGGTCGCCACAGCCTTGGGAATTCCGTATTCCGCGGCCATCGCCCGAGCTTTTTCAAGGGTGGACGCGCATACCGCCACCACCTCGGCCTCAAAGCCCAGTTCGGCGGTCTTATAGAAGAAAGGCAGATTCTTCACCGACCACAAATGGGTCTTGCCCATAAAACCAAAGCCCACAAGCCCGATACGCAATTTTTTCATGTTCTGCCTCCTGTCTATAAATATACATCTTATATTATATAACATTTTTCAGAAAAATGCAAGGGGTTATGGAAAAAAGACGGTGGTTTTTATGAATTTTCGATGAAGGGAAGGGAATTCAAATTTGGGTTTATAGGTCTGTTTGTTTATGTACTTTTCTGTCAGCAGTGACAGAAAAGTACCAAAAGAACACCGCTTAAGGAAAGTACCCACGGTACTTTCCTTAAGGATCCTATCGCCTGATCTGCGTGCCCTTTTGCCAGTGGGCAAATGGCCTAACACGCTGTCAAGTCGCAGTTTGCCATAGAGCCGCGATGGCGGCGGAGCGCCGCCATCGCGGTTGGCTGCCCGCTTGGATAACCCCACGGTTTCTTTTATCCGACAAGTTAAAATGCAACTTTGGGTAGAAGCAAAGCGGCGAGCTCCGCGCGGACGGCACTCTGCCGTCCGCGCGGGTTATCGGGGGCTTGGCGACCCTTCGCGCAATCAGACTCTTTCGCCCCATTAAGGGCGAAAGAGTCGCGCGGATAAGGTGGTGGGTTTCTTAAGGGAGGCAC
>JAZRFR010000169.1:0-9838 GCA_045643785.1 Eubacteriales bacterium
AGATCTTCTTTAGGGGGCAAAGACTTTTCGGATATTTAATCGCATAACCTTACCATAAAGTAGGCTTTTGCGAAGCAAAAGGCTTCGTCAATTTTGCATTTTGCATTTTGCATTTTGCATTCGCAGTTTATAATTCCATTACAATCTTCCTGAACACCTCGCCGCGCTCCTCGAAGTTCTTGAAGGCATCGAAGCTGGTGCAGGCGGGGGAGAGGAGGACGGTGTCCCCCTCTACCGCCATCTCGCAGGCCGCCTTCATGGCGGTACGGTAGTCGGGGATGACCGTGACGGGGAGCTTTGCGGGGTCGAAGTCGGGGCAGGCGCAGAGGGCATCCAGAATCTGTCCCCGCGCTTCTCCCGTCAGCACTACCTTGTAGGCCATCTCACAGAGGGCGGTGGCCAAGGGATCGAAGGGCACGTGCTTATCCTGCCCGCCGCAGATGACAATGGGATCTCTCCGCCCCAGTTTGGCATTGGTTTCCCGCATGGCGGTCAGCGCCGCCACGGTGCGGCTGGGGGAGGAGTCGATGGAGCCGTTGTAGTAGCGGATACCGTCCCGCTCGCGGATCAGCTCCAGGCGGTGCGACACCCCCGTGAAGGAGTCGGCCACCGTGGCCACGTCACAAGGCTCGGCATAGGCGCAGGTCAGGGCGATGGCGGTCATGAAGTTCTCGATATTGTGCCGCCCGGAAAGACGGATGCGGGAAATATCCAGCACGGGGGTCATGCGGACACCGTCCTCCAAAGGCGTTGCCAGCAGGATGGTTCCCTCCCGCTCGTACACGGCCGTGTCTCCCCGCTCACGGTTCAGCACGTCGGGCAGATACCCGAAGGGGAGATCATACGCTCCCGTAAACCAGACGACGGGAGACGTCCTATTCTTGCCGATGTCGCGGGTGTAGCCGTTGCGGGCATTCAGCACCGCCACGGGGGACGCGTCCCCACTCAAGAGATTGGCCTTGGCCGCCACGTACTCGTCCATATCGGTATGCCAGTTGAGGTGATTGGGACTGACGTTGGTCAGCGCGCCGCGGGTCACAGCGGCGCCCGTTCCCATGGTCTGCAGCTGGAAGCTGGACAACTCCACCACGGCGAAATCGTCGGGAGTCATGTCCTCCGCGAAGGGGAGCAGGGGGGTACCGATGTTGCCGCCCAGGTATACCTTTCCCTTCCCTTTCCGCTTGCAGGCGGCCTCCAGGATACGTGCGGTCAGGGTAGTGGTGGTGGTCTTGCCGTCCGAGCCCGAAATACCCAGGACCGTGGCCTCGGTCAGGGCCAGGAACAGCTCCATCTCGGAGGTCAGGATGGCCCCCGCCTCCACAGCCGCCCGAATCTCGGGCAGATCGGGACGAAAGCCGGGGGAGCGGAAGATCACGTCTCCCGAAAGTCCCTCCAGGTAGCCGTCACCGCAGATCAGCGTGGCTCCCGCGGCTTGGATGCGGGCAGTATCCCCGCAGGCCTCCATATCCTCGGCGGAACGCTTATCCCGCACGGTGACCGAGCCTGCGCCGTGACTTACGAGGAATTCAACAAGCGGACGGTTGGACACGCCGTAGCCCAGTACGGTACAATGCCCTCCGCGGATCGCGTCCATGATGGAACAGGTACGCAAGAAATCACCCCCAAAAGCAAGACTTTTCCTTATACTTTTTATTATTATTCTATTATATAACATTTTACGGAAATATGCAAGTGGTATGAAGAAATTTTTACAAAAAAAAGCAGGAGATGCGCTTGCATCTCCTGCTTCGGAGGTTATTCGACCAGCAATTTGAACTCCTTGAGATACATCCGATCGCTCGGCACGCAGGACGAGAAGAAGTCCATGCGGATCTCGTGGATGGTTCCCGACCAGAAGCCGGTGGTGGTCAGGTCGAGACGAACCGTATGCCACTCGCCGTCGGCTACCACTTCTACCACCGTGGAGATACCGCCCGTGGCGTTTGTGGTCCCGCCCGCGCAGAGGAACAGCTCGGTTTGGAAGGTGTCCTGACTGGTGGCTTTGGGAATCTTGTAGGTAAACTCCAGAATGGGATAGTGCATGGCCTCGAACTGCTTACCGAGCAGGTCGTAGTCAAAGCTGAAGTAGGGGTCGTGGGCTTCATAGTCGGGACGCAGGAACAAGCCGTTTTCCGTCAGCTCCACGGTACAACGGCTGATCCCTTGCACAAGAGTCAAGTCGTCCTGATCCTCAAAGACCAGCTCCAATTCGGGTGCCGGCTTGGCCTGGAAGGGGTTATCCTCCTCGGTGCCGTCGCCCCACTGCTTGTTGAGCCACCAGAGGCGCATGGTCAGCCAGTCGGTGACGAATTTACCCGCATCCAGATGCTCATCAAAGGTCGCCAGGTCAGCCGAAGCGTGGTGATGGATGAGGCTGCGGTTGATGGGCTTGCCCCAACGCTCCCAGTCGCGGTTGAAGGCGGCGTCGTAGGCGTAGTTGACCGAGATCATTTCGGAGACCACGGTTTTCAGCTCCACGTAGTTCTCCTGCCAATGCTCACGGATCATATCCTCAAACCACGGGATACTGCCCAGCATGACGTACCACAGATTGACTCGCACGCCTTCGCTCTCGGAAAAGTTGGTGGCGTAGAAGCCCGTGTAGGAGTGGGTGGTGGCATAGTGGGTGTTGGCCATGGAGAAGTCGAAGTCCCAAGGCGCGGCCAGGGTCAGCACACCGTCTCCCTCGGGGGAGAGATCCACGTACATATTGAAGGCCATGGCGTCCAGGTTCTTGCAGATCTCGTCCAGAATGCACATGGACACGGCGGACTCGATGTTGAACACGGCAGAAACCGTCTCGATCTGCTTTTCCTCGTCGGTGACCGCCCACTCAAAGCTGGTTTTGCGGACAAGATTTCCCGCGCGGGTCAAGCGGTAATATTCGTTATCGTAGACAGCAGCCGCCACGACCTTGAATACACCGGATACGTATTTCGAGACGTAGTCCTTCTGCTCCTGGGTATAGGTACCGCCCGACAGGGTGAAATTGACTCCGCCGTAGTAGTTGGTCTTGCCGGTGCGGTCGGTGATGTGGATCTCGGGGCGCACGGTGATGAGCTCGGGCTCGTCCACCTGACCGCCCACGCCGATCATGAGGTAGCCATGCTCCAGGGAGGTGTCGCCGTCTTCCTTTTCGGGGATATCCACACGGCCTCGGTTCATCTGGGTCTGCTCACAGAGGAGGTACACTGCGCGGTACTCTCCGTTGAGGTAGACCTCCACGTGGGTGCAGTCGGAGGAGTAATACTTGTTCTCCATCAAGGACTGAGCGAACTTGAAGGTGCCGAAGGTGCGGAGCATGGAGCCGTCGTAGTAGTCGGCCATGAGCACCCAGCTCTTGTAGGCCTTGCCGCCGTTGAGTCCCAGCATTTCCTGCTTTTCGTCGAACTTCAAACGGAAGGGCTTTTTGGGGGCGTGGAAGGTGGAGTTACCGCGGGCGCGGATGTTGACCCCCACGTTCTCAAAGGCGTACTTCTCGTGGCAGTTGGACAGGGTCGCGGTGCCGTGTTGGTAGACATCCTTGGAGGTGACGTCGTGGCCGTCGTCGGTGTAGATGTCCAGGCGGGGCATGGGCACCGCGTCGGTCTCGGGCTCGGGCACCGTCTCGGGGGCAAGGGTCATGACCTCGCCGCCACCCTGACTGCTACTGTCCGCGGTGGTCTCGGCGGGGGCGGACTCGGCAGGATCACGGCTCTCGGCAGGGTCGGGCTCGGCGGTGGGGTCTTCCTCGCCCGGGAGGGTCAGCACACCGCCGCCCGTGGATTCGTTATCGGGGGTATCGAAGGTATCGGCGGGGTCACCCGTGGCGGCTTGGGTCACGGGGTCTGTGCCCGCGGGCGGGGTGTCGCTGTTGCAGGCGGCAAGCAGCAGCACGGTCATCAAAAGCATACTCAAAAGGACATACCACAGCAGTCTGCGGGGGTATGCGTGTTGTTTCATAGGCGGAGTACCTCCTTTCAGGGGGGTAGACGTTGGATTACAGCAAAGAGAGCGTTGAGGAAAATCCCCACCGCGCCCTCATAAATCAGAGCGTAACGATTCAATCGGCAGTTCACATTTGGGTTTATCGGTGAGTTCTCCAATGACCCAATGTAGGGACGGGCGTCCTCGACCGTCCGTGACCTACCCATTAAAGTTTGTTGTCGGATCAAGGATATTTCGGACAGTCGAGGACGCCTGTCCCTACAGATTCAATTTGTTGGCAGGACTCAACCCCCCCGCTAAATCCCAATTTGAAGGAGAGTTGAATCATTACATCAAAGTTCTTACATCAACGCCTCAAACTGCGTCAGCGCATCCTTGAAGGAAGCCATAGCCGCCTCGAAGGCGTCCTTCTTGGTCAGATCCACGCCCGCCAGCTTCAGAAGCTCCACGGGGCTGTCGGAGCCGCCCGAGGTCAGGAACTTGAAGTAGTCCTCAACCGCAGGCGCGCCCTCGGTGTAGATGCGCTCGGCGATGGAGATGGCGGAGATGATGCCCGTGGCGTACTTGTAGACGTAGAAGGCGCGGTAGAAGTGGGGGATTCTCGC
Organism: Eubacteriales bacterium; assembly: GCA_045643785.1. Lineage (GTDB taxonomy): Bacteria > Bacillota > Clostridia > Oscillospirales > CAG-272 > CAMEON01. The sequence continues at coordinate 4,533 of JAZRFR010000169.1, forward strand.
CCACTCGTAGGCAATCTCGGGATCCGAGATGACGGAGCGGCCGTAGTACTTCTTGTTGAGGTTCAGGTAGGCGTTGCACAGGGCGTCCTTGGTGAGGGGCTGACCCTTCTCGGCCATGTCGTGAGCCATGAACTCGAACTCGGCGAACTGGGTCTGACGGAAGCAGGTGGACTTGATCATGTCCATGTAATAGGACAGGAGATACTTCTTGAGGCTGGGATCCTCGGTCTTCTTCAGCAGGTACTTGAGCAGCAGTACCTCGTTGACGGTGCTGGCCACCTCGGCCACGAAGATCCGATAGCCGGCCTTCTCCTGGGGCTGAGCCTGCTGGGAGTGGTAGGAGTGGAGGGCGTGACCCATCTCGTGGGCGATGGTGAAGACGTTGTTGGTGGTGGGCTGGTAGTTGAGCAGAACGTAGGGGTGAGGCAGACCGTAAGCACCGGTAGAGTAAGCGCCGCTTCTCTTGCCCTCGGTCTCCTCCACGTCGATCCAGCCGTTGTCATGGGCCTCGCGGAGCAGAGCCTGATACCGCTCGCCCAGGGGAGCCAGACCCTCTACCACCAGATCATAAGCCTCCTCGTAGTCCAGCTTCAGCTCGGCGTTCTCCACCAGAGGCAGGTAGAGGTCGTACATGTGCATCTTGCTCATGCCCAGCACCTTCTTGCGGTCACGGAAGTAGCGGTGGAGCAGGGGCAGACCCTTATTGACGGCGCGGAGCAGGTTCTTGTACACCTTCACGTCCACGTCCTCGGAGGCCAGAGCCTTATCCAGGCAGGACTCGTACTTGCGTGCCTTAGCCAGGAAAATATCCTTGTCCACGTTACCGGTATAGGTGGCGGTGATGGTGTTGATGAGGCCGATATAGGCCTTGTAGTAGGCCTGGAAGACCTTCTTGCGCACGTTACGGTCGGGGTGATGGAGCAGAACGCCGTACATACCGTGGGTGACGGTGACGTTCTCGCCGCCTACCTTCACCGTGGGGAAGGGGAAGTCGGCGTTATCCAGCATACCGAAGACCTGCTGGTAGCCGCCGAAGACGCGGGAGCCCTGAGACAGCAGCTCCTCCATCTCCCGGGACAGCACGTGGGGCTTGTCCTTGATGATGCACTTGATGGTGTAGTCGTAGTCGGCCATACGGGGGTCGGCGGCGAAGGCCTCAAGGGTCTCCACGGGGAGAGCCGTCAGCTCGGGGGTGATGAAGGCGGTGGCGCCCGAGAGCTTCATGGCCAGCATGGAGAAGCGGGCGGAGAGGGCGGTGAACTCGGAGTTGCGGCTGTCCTCGTCGTGACGGATGTGGGCGTAGATGGCCAGCTTGTTGAGCTTGAGCACCAGGGCGTTCATCCGCTCCATGCAGGAAAGCACGGTCTCAACGGTGTTCAGCTTCCCCGCATACTCGGAAAAGTCCAGCTCGCCCTCGCACTCAGCGTACATGGCGTTCCACGCCTCAACAGTCTCGAAAATATCCTCGACCCGCCATTTTCTCTCTGCGGGTACTTGATTTCTGTCCAATGCCATAATGTAAATCCTCCTTGATTTTGTGAAAATATCACATTTTTTCGCGCTAATTATAGCATAAAATCCTCCATGATGCAAGAGTTTTCCAAAAGGTTTGAAAAATCTTCACGGATTCTTTACGATTCATGCAGGAAAAAAAGTGTCCCCAATGCAAACGCATTGGGGACACCTTACCCGAATCATCACGGGATCAAAACTCCTGAGCGTCCTCGTAGGCGTCGGCGTACGCATCCGCTTCGGTCACAACGCTTTCGGGATCGTAGAGCGCCTTGAGATTCTCGTAGAAGTTGGCGCGGGCGGCCTGCTGGTAGGGAGTGACCCACAGCATACCGAGACCGCAGCAGCAGGAACCCAGCAGGATCCAGCCGATGAAGGAGAAGTCCAGGCAGAAGAGCTGCCACTTATGGCCCATCATGTAGCGCTGGCTCTCGTCCATGCACTTCTTCCAGTCATACTCGGGATGGTCGTGCTTGATGTAGAAGGCCATGGAGTAGGCGTAGGATTTCACGATACCGGGCACGATGAAGAGCAGGGACCACAGGAAGGTGAACAGAGCCTGCAGGCAGTAGAGAATGACCAAGGGCAGAAGCTGATCCGAACCGGAGAACAGGTCGGGGATCTCGGGCTTTGCCTTTTGGCCGCGAACCATCTGCAAAAAGACGCGGCAGGATCCGAAACTGACCAGACCGCCCACCAGGATCACACCGATCACGATGGAGCTTGCCAGGGAAAGCACGATGGACTGGACAACACATACCACCAGAGCCATCAGCCATATTTCGTTGAAAATGTTACCGCCCAGCTGCGCGCGGGCATTGGCGCGGAATACGCTGTTCTGATTCATGAAAATTACCTCCAAAGAAATAATCGTTTAAAACGTACTGCTATTATAGCACATTCAGAGAACGATTGCAAGGGCTTTGTCGAAAAAAGGAGAAATCGTTGACCGTTTCTCTGCCGTGCGGTAGACCCTATGCTCCGAAAAGTCGGATGATACCGTTCAGATCTTCTCGTCCATACGGCAGGGGATCAGCTTCCCTTCCCGCACCCGATAGGTGGCGGCCTCGCAGGTGCCGAGGGTGAGGGTCTCGCAAAGGTCAAAGGCGGGGCACTTGAGCGTGACGGAAGCTTCTGCCGCGGTGGGATTGAACAGGCGTACCAGTACATCCTGTCCGTCCTCGGTGCGCTTCAGGGCGGTGAGGGTCACGGGGGAATTTTGAGACAGCGTGAAGAAGGGCACGCGGCCTGCGGGGATGCTTCCCTCGTCATAGCCGTCACCCGAGGGGAATACGTTGACCGCCATGGGAGTCTCGTTGAAGGTCAGGGCTTCGCGGGCGGTATTCGTATCGGTCACGTCCCCTGCGATGAGGCGGATGGAGAAGTCCCGCTCCCCCTGCTCCATGTAGTCGGCGTGGCGGTCGGAGGGGAGGGTGCGGCGATCCCCGATGGGGTGGGTCGTATGTCCGGGGCTGTGGAGGAGGGTGAGGTACAGCGTTCCCTTGTCCCACGACGAGCCGTAGATGCCGCGGTTGAGGATGTTCAGCCGTCCGCCGTCGGGGGAGGTGACGGTGAGGTACTTGTGCCCCACGTTCTCCACGCCGTCGGTCTTCATGGGCTCCTCGCCGAAGGCCACCTCCAAAGCGGGGGCACAGTTGGGGTCGGCGGGAGTCAGACCCAGCTTGAACATCTTGCGCTTCTCCTGATTCACAATGCGGATATCCACGTCGATCTGAGGCGCCTGCTTGGAGAGCTTGTAGTGGATACGGGCGCGGGAGCCCTCGTAGCCGTAAACGGCTTCCACCACGGTGCGGACGGGGCCGTCCTCGATGACGCGGATGGAGGGGATGGTGGCGTCCTGATCCGAGAACCTGGTTCCCTCCTCGTCCGAGAGCAGGGCGAAGGAGCCCAGCTTTTCATTCCACGCGCGGAAGGTCATACCCCAGGCGTCGTGGCGATCCTGCAGGACGTCGATGGAGAAGGAATCCTTGCCGAGGTAGGTCTTGCCGCCCGCCGTCAGGCGGTCGATGAGACCCGTCTTGCGGTTGATCTCCACCGCCATGTGGGGGGTGACGAAGAGCATGATCGCGGGGTCGTCACCGAACAGCGCCACGGGATCACCCACAGGCTTCTTATCCAGCACCTCGATCTTGCAGTCGAAGCGGTTCATGGCCATGGGCGCCAGTTCGGCGCGGAAAATGATCCGCTTGCGCCAGTCCAGAGGCAGGTTGGAGTACTCCTTCTCGCACTGGGTGGGGAGACGGACGCCGTCGCGGTAGGCCACGGGGTTGTGGAAGGTGCCCGACCAGTTCTGATCCGCCAGCATGAACTCGCACATGATGTCCTCCACCACGGGGTAGGGGTGGGGGTTGTACACCAGCACGGGGATCTCACCCGTGGGGGCTTCGGGCTCGCCGTCGCACAGCGCCATGAAGGCGCGCATACGCAGGCGGGAGAGGATCTCCAGAGCGTGATCCATCATACGGAGGGCCATCTCCTCGGGGGGGAGGATGGAGGAGCCGGGGAGGACGTCGTGGAACTGCACCGTCAGCATATCGTAGAGGACTTCCCCAAATTCCTTTTCGGGGTAGCTTCCCTTGCCGAGGCCGCACAGGTGGATGTACATCTTCTCGGTGGAGAACAGGAGGTTTTCCAGCTGGCGGTACTTCTGCTTGAGGCGCACCTGGCTGGTGTAGCAGCCGGGCGCCCAGAGGTTGATATCCGCCTCGTGGCGGGGGAGATCGACCTCAAAGGCCTTGACGTCGGCAAAGTAGTCCTCGGGGGTGGAGTGAACCACCTCCACGCCTCCCTCGGCGCACTCTTTTATGTACTCGTTGATGGCGCGGATATCCTCGCGGGAGGGGCCGCCGCCGTGGTTGCCCACGCCCCAGAGGACAAAGCCGAGGCCGTTTCCGACGTCGCGGTTTTCCAGGGAGTGGATCTTATCCATGGCGTGACCCAGGGAGGAGCCGTAGCCCTCGGCGGCGCGCTGACCCGTCACGGTGGAGCCGTCGTAGCCCACCCAGGTGAAGGTCTCGGCGGGGAGGGCGCAGTTGCCGGGATCGGGACGGCAGAAAAGGTAGGAGTCGTAGCCCGATTTGGCCATGATCTGCACCAGACCGCGGGTGTGGCCGAAGGGGTCAAAGTTGATGGCGGTGGTGGGCTCTTTGCCGAACTTCTCGGCAAAGTAGCACCGTCCCTCGGTGATCTGGCGGGCAAAGCCCTCGCCCGAGGGCATATTGCAGTCGGGCTGGACGTGCCAGCCGCCCATGATGTGCCACTTGCCCAGCTTCACCAGCTCCTGAATCTCGGTGAACAGGGCGGGCTCGTACTCCTCTACCCAGCGGTAGATGAGGGATTCGTTGTGGCAGAAGATGTAGCCGTCGAACTCGCGGCAGAAGCGGGCGGCACAGCGGAAGGTGGACAGAGCCGCGGCGGCGCCCTCCTCCCATTCCCATTGCCAGATGGGGTCGATATGGGCGTTGGAAATCAAGTGAATTTTTTTCATGTCAAGCTCCTTTCGGATGGTTTGTCAGCAGAACCGACACCGGGGCCGGTATCATGCTCGGGTAATTTTTCAAACGGTATTTCAAATTTGGGTTTATCGCTGCGCGATAAACCCAAAATGAAATCCGCCAAAGGCGGATGAAATCCGTCAAAGGACGGATGAAATCCACCTGCGGTGGATGAAATCCACCCTACGGTCGGGTATCGGAAGAAACCCTACGGGTTTCAACACTATAATTATGAATGGACAAATCCGAAGGATTTGTACCTTTACCCGCCCATAGGGC
>JAZRFR010000170.1:0-6096 GCA_045643785.1 Eubacteriales bacterium
AGATATCTTCCACAATGTAATCGCCTGTGCGAGTTGCGGTAATCGCATGTATCTGCACCGAGCAAAAACAATGCGCCCCGAAGAAAACTATTACAGTTGCGGATTCTATCAGAGAAAGGGCAAGGACAGATGCTCGGCGCATCAGATCAACGCCATGGCATTAGAGAAAATTGTTCTTCAGCAGATACGATGGGTAACAGAACTCGCAAGAGAAAATCCCGAGGTGTTCTATGAGAAAGCTCGTGCCAAAAAGCGTGATGAAGATGAAAAGAAGCTCAAGGCAGTAAAAGCTGAAATTATCAAAACACGCAAGCGTATTGACGAACTTGACCGCATCATTCAAAAGCTCTACGAGGACAATGTCAGCGGACGTATCACAAATGAGCGTTACGATAAGATGGCACAAAACTATGAAACGGAGCAATCAACACTAACAAAAAAGCTCGCCGAGCTTGAAGAAGCCGAAGCGAGCTATGGTAACGAGAGAAATTCAATAGACGATTTCATTGCCAACGCCAACAGATTCATAGACATTCAGGAGCTGACTCCCGAGATCGTACACGCATTCGTATCCAAGATATATGTCTACGAGAAGAAGGAAAAGTGGTCACGCACCGAGGGCAACGATATCGACATCGTGTTCACCGTAGGATTCAGAGAGCAGCATACCGTGAGAACATCCGATGCTATCGCATCATAACCCCTCAAAAACAGAAATACCGAGGCAAATCAATGCCTCGGTACTTCCGCCGCCTATTTCTCCGCTAAGAATGCAGAGGCGAGCCGCAGTTCTTTTTCTTTTCGTTTTTTTATCAGCGGTTGAGAATCAGCTTGGTCAGCTCAACGGGCGCAACGATCTCGTCGCCCTTGTAGACGCGCATGTTACCGGAGGCGATCTCGTCGATCAGCACGACCTCGCCGTCCTTGGTATAGCCAAATTCAAACTTGATGTCCCACAGATCCAGACCAATGGTACGGAGATCGTCAGCCACGATGTTGGTAATGGCAATGGTCTGCTTCTTCATGGTCTCAAACATTTCGGGGGACATAACGCCCAGAACAGCCAGACCCTCGCCGGTAACCAGGGGATCGCCCTTCTCGTCGTTCTTGAAGGTGCACTCCACGTAGCCGCCCTCGATGCGGGTACCGTTCTTGATATACTCGCCGTAGCGGCGGATGAAGCTGCCGGTGGCAACCAGACGGCAGATGACCTCCAGGCCGTTACCGCCCTGAGCCTTACCGAAGTTCTCAGCGGGCAGAACCTCCATGGTAGCGGTCTCCACGTCAGCGGAGACGTAGTGGGTCTTGATACCGGCGGCCTTCAGCATCTCGAAATAGTAGACGGAGGTCTGGAGATTGGCCTTACCGATGCCCTCGATGGTGAGTCCGACGGAGTTCTCGCCGGGATCGAACACGCCGTCCTTGCCGGTGCAATCGTCCTTGAACTTGAGCAGTACGTTGCCGTTTTCCAGCTCGTACACATCCTTGGTCTTGCCTGCGTAAATCTTCTTCATAATTTTGCTCCTTTTCGCAAATTTCACATGACGATTCTCCGCCGGGGCGGCTTTTGAATCTTACCCGTTTATTATAGCACTTTTTTTAGAATTTTGCAATATTTTTTGTGAAGAAATCTGCGGATTTCTCTCAAAAAAATTGAGCATATTTCAACAATATCCGAACAAAGCGTCGGGCGCCGAAGAAACCCTGCCCGTCAGTTCCCCGTCCCGTGGGTCTCACCGACTCCGTCCGCGCCATTCTCGGGCGGTACGGCGCCGAAATTGAGCTGGACGGTTTCCAGCACAGCCGCGGTTGCGTCTCCCGCGTAGGAAACCGTCACGGTAAAGGAGAGGGAGCTTCCGGGCTCCACGCAATCCCCTGCCCGCAGGGACGTATTGCAGGAAAGATCTTCGGTGACCAGCGTATTGCGGTAATACTGTGTAAATTCGGTGTTATTCTGAACCGTGACCGTAATCACGACGTCGCGAACGGAGTCCGACACGTTCAGAGTCAGCATGGTGGAAACGAACTGCATGACCTCCACGCCGTCCCCCTCGACCGTGACGCTCTTGATATAGAGTTCTTTGGAGCCGTAGGCTATATCCTGGGAATTCGCTTGCTTGCGGACGATCTGGAAATACCCGATGCAGGTAAACAGAACCGTGACGCAGAACAGAAAAATGACTCCCGTGTACGTGGCTTTACGCATACCGTTTTCCTTTCCCGATTCACATCGTAATTATCAAAAACTGATTAAGCGATTGAGCGCTTGAGCGCCCAAATTACAGAAGCGGCACGCCTGCGGCCTCACAGGCAGCCATAGTCTCGGCGTCCCAGATGGAGGACTGTACCTCACCGATGTGGCAGCAGCCCATCATGAGCATGCAGAGGCGGGACTGGCCGATACCGCCGCCGATGGTCAGGGGCAGTTCCCCGTTCAAAAGCATGCTGTGGAAGGGCAGAGCTCTGCGGTCGTCACAGCCCGAGATGGTAAGCTGGCGATCCAGGGACTCGGGATCCACGCGGATACCCATGGAGGAGATTTCCAAAGCGCGACCCAACACATCGTCCCAGAAGAACAGGTCCCCGTTGAGCTGCCAGTCGTCGTAGTCGGGGGCGCGGCCGTCGTGACGGTTGCCCGATTTCAGCTTCCCGCCGATCTGCATGATGAAGGCGGTGTGATGCTCTTTTACAAAGGCCTTTTCCCGCTCGGAGCCGGTTTTGAGGTCGGGGTACATATCCTCCAGCTCCTGGGAGGTAACGAAGGTCACGTCTCGCTCCAGAACCGTGGTGAGCTGGGGGAAACGCACGCGGAGCTGGTCGTTGGTATCGCAGATGGCGCGGACGATAGCGCGGACGATGAGCTGGAGGTACTCGATGGTACGGGTCTCGGGGGTGATGACCTTCTCCCAGTCCCACTGGTCCACGTAGATGGAGTGGATGTTGTCCAGCTCCTCGTCGCGGCGGATGGCGTTCATATCGGTATACAGGCCGTGTCCCACGGTAAAGCCGTAGCGCTTGAGGGCCAGGCGCTTCCACTTCGCCAGGGAATGCACCACCTCGGCCTCCACGCCGATGGCGGGGACGTCGAAGGAAACGGGGCGCTCGTAGCCGTTGAGGTTATCGTTCAGACCCGATGCGTCGGTGACGAACAAGGGGGCAGAAACGCGCTTGAGATTCAAGGCGTTCTGGAACTCGGTCTGGAAATGGACTTTGATATAGGAAATGGCGCGCTGGGTATCGTAGGCGTCCAGCGGCGGGCGGTAGCCCTCGGGAATGTAACATTTGTTCATGGGTGGTTCCCTCCTCGGGGAAAATTGATGGAGATATTATAGCATATCAACGGGGGAAAGTCAAGAGCTTCGCTACTTTTTTCAAAGCAGCGAAGCTGACACTATTTTACAGCATACTCTTCCCTGCGGCCACGTCGGTGGGCAGACCCAGGAAATCCAGCACCGTGGCGGCGATATCCGCGAAGGTCTTGCGGGTACCGAGGTTCTTCGGAGTCACACCCTTCCCGTACATGAGCATGGGGGTGTACTCGCGGGAGTGATCGGTGGAGGGGGTGGCGGGGTCACAGCCGTGGTCGGCGGTGATGATGAGCAGGTCGTTCTCCTTCATCGCGGGGATAAAGTCGGCTAGCCAACGGTCGAATTCGGTCAGAGCGGCGGCGTAGCCCTCCACGTTGTTGCGGTGGCCGTAGACCATGTCGAAGTCCACGAGGTTGGTAAAGCAGATGCCGTGGAAGTCCCTATCGGCTACCCGGGTGGTGGCGGTCATACCCTCGGCGTTGCATCCCGTGCGGATGGTTTCGGTGATGCCCTGCCCTACGAAAATGTCGGTGATCTTGCCCACGGCGATGCTGTCCTGCCCTGCGGCCTTGACGGTATCCAGCATGGTGAGGGCGGGGGGCGCGATGGAGTAGTCGTGGCGGCGGGCGGTACGCTTGAAGGGGTGAGCACCCTCAAAGGGGCGGGCGATGACGCGCCCCACGGCATGGATGCCGTCCCACTCGTTTGTGAGCATATCGCGGGCGATGTCGCAGACGCGGTACAATTCCTCGATGGGCACTTTATCCTCGTGGGCGGCGATCTGGAAGACACTGTCGGCGGAGGTGTAGACGATCAGCTTCCCCGTTTCCAGATGCTCCTCGCCGTAGTCGCGGATGACGTCGGTGCCCGAGTAGGGCTTATTGCAGAGGACGCCGTAGCCCGTGCGGCGGGTGAACTCCTCCAGCACCTCCTGCGGGAATCCCTCGGGGTAGGTGGGCAGAGGACGGGGGGAGATGATGCCGCTGATCTCCCAATGGCCGATGGTGGTATCCTTGCCGTTGGAGGCCTCGGTCATGCGGGCGTAGGCGGCCACGGGAGCAGGCTTGCCTGCAAGCTCGGCGGGGTCGGACACGCCGTCAATGTGAAACAGGCCCAGCTTTTCCATGGTGGGACAAGCGAAAGCAGGATGGTTTCGGACCGAGCCGAGAGTATTGCTTCCCTCGTCGTTCCATTTGTATGAGTCGGGCATTTCCCCGATGCCGAAGCTGTCGAGGACGATGAGGAATAGGCGGTTGTTCATGGTATCTCCTTTCGATAGCGGGACTCACCACACGCGGTCGGGGTGGATATCGTCCCAAAAGTAGTTGGCGGTTTCGGCGTAGAAGCTCATACGGAATGGGCGCCAATAACGCTCCTTTGGAGTGTGGATCTCGCCTGTGACGTAGAACGCATATCCCTCGGTATAGGTGTTGATGATCTCCAGCGACCAGCCGTTCTCCTGCATTTTGGCAATAAACTCGGCGATGGTCATGCATGCCCAGGTTTCGGTGTTCATGCGTTTATCCTTACCGTGCCAGCGGCTTTTCATGCAGATGGAAGCCCCCTGCTCCCACTCGTGGGTGAGATGCTTGGCATTAAAGACAACGCAAGCCTCGGCGGTGCGACACATCTTCTTGATCTCGTGAAAGGGGATCTCGGGCGTAATCCAAATACCATCGGGGAGGTGCCAGGTCATGACGGTGCTATCCTCGTTGGTCTCCAGCTCGATGCGGGTGACGAAGCAGTCGTGCATGGTGAGGAGCATGGGGTCATGGGGATGGGTAAATCTCCAATTTTTCATGTAATATCTTTTTAAACCGCTTCCCCGTCTTCGATCAGATCGGAAAATTCCACGATGTAATCCACGGTGATGGTCATGATCTCGCCTTCCAGCTTCAGGGTGGTGTAGACGTGGTAAGTGTAGCCCATGAGCTTACCCTCCACTACGGTGGCCTCAATATGGCCGCGGAAGGTGTCGATCTTGGATCCGTAGGCCATCTCGTATTGCTCGTTCAGCGCGTTTTTGACCGCATCGCCCAGGGTGAAGCGGTAGACACCGTTCTCGGCATCCTTAATCTTTACGTCGGTGATATCCAGCGCCGAGATACTCTCGGAATTCATAAGCTGCTGCACCGTAGCCTGCGCCTCGAAATCCGTCATGGCCTCGCTGGATTTGTCCACGATACTGCCCGTCTTCTCCTCACGAACCACGGTACTGATGCTGCCCTTCTTATAGGACATGGCTACTTCGTAGCCATCCTGAGCAAAGTCCAGGGTGAATTCGTAGCCGCTGTGGTTCTTATAGGTGACTTCCTGCACCGTGTTGGACTTGTTGGTCTGGCCAGCGTAAGCGGCGTTGGCCTTGGTGGTAACCGTGAAGGAGCCGGAATCCGCGCTCATGCGGTCGTTAAGGGCAGAGGTAAAGTTCTCTACCGCCCGCAGATCCTCCACCTCGGTGAAGTCCGAAATGTCGTACTCCTCGGAGAACACGGTGTTGTTCAGCCCCTTGACCTCCATCTCGGCGGTGATGACGGGCACGCGGGTCTCGGCGCCCTCCTTCTCGTCAAAGATAAACTCTATCTTCTGGGATACGGGGTTGAGATCCTTGTCAGCCACGTAGGTCAGGCGCACGTCCTTGAGGGTATGCTCGGCCTCAAGAGCGGTCTCCAACCCCTTGACGAGGTAGAGGAAATACTTCATGCCCTCCTCGGTGAAGCCCTCGTAGGTGGCCGTCCAGGTGCCGTCCTCGGCCTGCTTGCAGGTCATAGTCGTACAGAAGCCCTCGCCC
>JAZRFR010000171.1:0-5211 GCA_045643785.1 Eubacteriales bacterium
AAAATGCAAAATGCAAAATGCAAAATTGACGAAGCGTTTTGCTTCGCAAAAGCCTACTTTATGGTAAGGTTATGCGATTAAATATCCCAAAAGTTTTTGCCCCCTAAAGAAGATCTGTTTTTGTGAGAAAATCACCGAACCGTCTCTCGTTCCCTAATTTTGCATTTTGCATTTTGCATTTTGCATTTCGGGCGCAGCCCGACAAACCCAAATTTGAAATCAAAGAATCCAACCCAAAAGAAAGGAAAACATACAAATGACTCTGAAAGAACTCATCATCTCCCTCTGTGGCATCATGTCGGTCAGCGGCAACGAGCGCCGAGGCAGGGAAGAACTCAAGAGCCTTGTTGGCGGCGTGTTCGACGAATACAGAACCGACGCTCTGGGCAATCACCTGTTTATCAAGAAATGCGGCCGTCCCAATGCCCCCAAGATCCTGGTGGACACCCACTTTGACGAGATCGGTATGATGGTTACGGGTATCAAGGAGGGCGGCTTCCTCACCGTCACCAACATCGGCGGTGTGGATACCCGCATCCTGCCCGCCAGCGAGGTGACCGTGTACGGCAAGGAGCGCATCTTCGGCGTGTTCGCCGCCAAGGCTCCCCACCTCTCCACCGCCGCCGACATGGAAAAGCTCACCCCCCTCTCGGAGATGCTCATTGACACGGGCTACACCAAGGAGGAGCTGGAGGAGCTTTGCCCCATCGGCACTCCCGTGGGCTTCAAGCCCATTTACGCCGAGCTTCTGAACGACTGCCTGGCGGGCAAGGCCTTTGACGACAAGGCCTGCGGCGCCTGCGCCATCTTCGGCATTGATGCGGTGCAGAAGCGTGATCTGGCGGGCGACGTCTACTTCCTGTTCTCGGCCTACGAGGAAACGGGCATGACGGGCGCGCGGGTAGCGGGCTTCGGTATCCGTCCCGACTACGCCCTGGTGCTGGACGTGACCCACGCCGAAACTCCCGACACCAAGGACATGGGTCTCCCCGCCTTTGGCTCGGGCGTGGCCATTGCCGTGTCTCCCATCACCAACCGCAAGCTGACCCGCATGGTCACCGACCTCTGCCGCGCAGGGAACATCCCCCACACCCTGGATGCCTGCCCCGGCAGTACGGGCACCAACGCCAACGTGCTGGGCATCTCTGCCGACGGTATCCCCACCGCCCTGTGCAGTCTGCCCCTCAAGTCCATGCACACCTCGGCTGAGGCGCTGTCCATGGATGACGCCAATGCCCTCAAGAAGGTCGTATCGGCCTTCATCAAATCCAAGGAGATCGGGGAGGTATTCGGAAAATGAAATTTGCAGGATTGAATCTCATCCGCGAGCTCTCCCTCGCTTTTGGCCCCTCGGGCTGTGAGGACGCGGTACGCGATGCCATCATCGAGCAGATCAAGGGCGAGTGCGACGCTTACACCGTGGACAAGGCAGGCAACCTCATCGCCATCATCCGCGGCCGCGGTCTGGACTACAACCGCGAGAATCCCCGCCGCATCATGCTCTCCGCCCACATGGACGAGGTGGGCTTCATGATCCGCGACATCACCGAGGAGGGCTACCTCAAGTTCGGTGTGGTGGGCGGTATGGATCCCCGCGTGCTGTGCGGCCGCCACGTCATCGTGGGGGACAAGCAAAAGCTGCACGGTGTCATCGCCTCCAAGGCCATCCACCTCCAGACCGCCGAGGAGCGCTCCAAGGCCACTCCCGTCAAGAGCATGTACATTGACATCGGCGCCAAGGACAGAGAGGATGCCAAGAAGTACGTTTCCGTGGGCGATTACGCCACCTTTGCATCGGATTTCGTGACCTTCGGTAAGGACGGTTGCATGATGAAGGGCAAGGCCCTGGACGACCGCGCCGGTTGCGCCCTGCTCATCGAGATCATGCGTGATCTCCACCGCGAGCCCTGCAATCTGCCCTTCGACGTCTGCTTCGCCTTCACCTGCTGTGAGGAGGTGGGCATTTCGGGCGCCAACGTGGCCGCCTTCGGCATTCAGCCCGACACCGCCATCATTCTGGAAGCGACAGCGGTCAACGACCTCCCCGGCGCGGGACGCAACTTCGTCTCCAAGCAGGGCGAGGGCGGTACCCTGTCCCTGTGCGATCGCGGTACCATCTACGACATGGGCTTTATCGACTTCGCCCGCCAGACCGCCGAGCAGAAGGGTCTGAAGGTACAGCTCAAGCAGGCCTTCACCGGCGGCACCGACGCCGCCCACATCCAGCGTGCTCTCACAGGCGTTCGCGTGCTGGGTCTGTCCCTGCCCACCCGCTATATCCACAGCGCGTCCAACGTGGCTCGTTTTGAGGACTTCGAAGAGACCCGCGACCTGGTCATCGCCATGCTGCGGAACTGGAAGCTGGACTGAGAGCGAGGGGAACGATCGGGGGAAAACCGAACTGCGAGCAGTTCAAAAAAAGTTTTCCCCCGGGCCCCCTTTCAAAAACTTTCAAAAAGTATTGATAGATAGCCCTTTTGAAAAGTTTTTGAGATTCCAAAGAACTTTTTTCAAAAAGTTCTTTGGTGGGGTGCAGGGGCAAAGCCCCTGCATGCCCTCATAACAATGAAATATACGGAGGAAAAAATATATGCTGAACCTGATGAAAACTCTTGTCGCCGTGCGCGGCATTTCGGGCCGAGAGAAGGCCATTTCGGACAAGCTTCTGACCATCGTTGCCCCCGTCACCGACAAGTGCTACAACGACGCCATGGGCAACCTCATCGCCGTCAAGTACGGCACCGCCCCCGAGGCTGACCGCAAGAAGATCATGCTCTGCGCCCACATGGACGAGATCGGCTTCCTCGTGACCTACATCGAGGAGAGCGGCTTCATTCGTGTCAACCCCATCGGCGGCATCAACTGGGTTGCCGCAGCGTATGCGGAGGTCACCTTCGCAAGTGGCCTGAAGGGTATCCTCGTCCCCGAGACGGGTACCGCCCCCGCTGACCTCAAGGCCGAGAAGTGCTATATCGACATCGGCGCCAAGGACAAGAAGGAGGCCGAGCGCAAGGTGCAGATCGGTGACTACTGCGCCCTCTCGGGCAGCATCACCCGCCTCTGCGGCCGCCGCATCGCAGGCCGTCCTCTGGATGACCGCATCGGTTGCGCCGTGCTGGTCAAGATCGCCGAGAAGCTGAAGGAGACCCCCGTGGCCGACGATATTTACTTCGTCTTCTCTGTGCAGGAGGAAGTCGGCCTGCGCGGTGCCAAGACCGCGACCTTTGGCATCACCCCCGATATTGGTATTGCCTACGACGTCACCGGTACGGGTGACAGCGCAGGCGCTAAGCCCATGGCCTGCTCCGTCAGCGGCGGCGCGGCCATCAAGCTCAAGGATTCCTCGGTCATCTGCGACTATGAGCTGACCCAGGAGTTCGCCGCCGTAGCCAAGGAGAACGACATCAAGCACCAGTTCGAGATTCTTGCCGCCGGCGGTACCGACACCGCCGCCATGCAGATGAGCGGCGCGGGCGTGAAGGCCGCCGCCCTGTCCATCCCCACCCGCTACATTCACTCGGGCGTGGAGATGCTGGATCTGAATGATGCGGATGCTTGCGTGGAGCTGACCGTGGCTTGGCTGAAGAAGTAAGGAGAACGGCCTTCGGCGACCAGAACCTTTCTTGAAAGAAAGGTTCTGGACTCCAAAGAACTTTAAAAAATCGTATTAGGAAGGATGGTATGATATGAAAAGATTGCTCAGAGTATTGCTTTGTCTTGTCGCCTCCTTCGCAGGGCTGTATCTGACCGGCTTTGGCTGGCTCATGTCGGATATGGAGAATGAATCGCAAATCGTATGGCTGTTCCTCGGCACGTCGCTCCTGCTTGCTACGATTTTCGTCCTGCTGTGGGAGCTGTACCTGCATAACAAGCAGGAGAATCGGGAACTGTTCGAGCGCATCGACGAGCTGGAGGCCGAGATCAGAGAGCTCAAGAAAAAGGACGAATCCGAAGAATGAAAAAGAATATTCACATGATTCATGTCACCCCCTGTGGACTGTCGAAGCCTGCGTTTGGGGCGTTGCTCATGGGGGCTCTGCTCTGTACGGCCGCTTTCGCGGTTTCGCTCGCCTTCGCGGTTCGATTTTCCGGTGATACTGTCAGTATTCCTGCGGCAGTCGCCTTGATCGCCCTGTTGGGATGTGTCGGCCTGTGGCCCTGCTTTTGGTACTACGGGATTTACTTGCCCAAATTCTCCATCGCGATCAATTTGACTGAGAAAGAACTCACCCTTGTCACGCCGAGAAAGAGGAAGACGGTTTCGTTTAGAGAAGTCAGCTATATCGTAACGACATCCGTTTCGGTTCGTCCGACCTATTATCTGCACCTTTTTCACCAAGAAAAAAAGCTGATCCGTATCAATACGGGTGATTGGAATAACATCCGATTCCTGTTGGATCTGCCCCATAAGCCCACCCCCAAAATCAGCAAGCTGAAAGAATTGAGAAAATATAGCTGAGTATTTTTTACCAAAAGGAGTTTTCCATGGAACCCAAACTGATCCAACAAATCTTCACCGACACCGCCTATATCCGCACCGGCGGCTCCCCCGAGGAGCTCAAGGCCGCCGAGTACATCCGCGATATCTGCGCCAATTTTGGCGCGACTGCCACCATCGAGGAATTCGACGTCCAGATGGCCACCATGCACACCGACACCTTGACCGTTGATGGCGTAGAGATCCCCTGCAAGGGCTACCTCAACGCAGGCTCCCACGAGGTGGAGGCTCCCCTCTACTACCTGGCAGGGAAGGACAAGTACGCCCTGGAGGGCTGTCGCGGCAAGATCGTGCTGTTCGACGGCTACATGGGCTACTGGCGCTACCGCGACCTCTTGGAGCAGGGCGCTGTGGGCATCATTACCTACGACGGAAGCGTGACCTACCCCGACCGCAACATCGACCGCCGCGAGCTCCGCGCACAGGTGTCGGAGGGCGTGGAAAAGCTCCCCTGCGTCAATATCAACGCCAAGGACGCGGTGGATATTATAAACGGAAACGCCAAGACCGCCAAGATTGTCTTGAAGCAGGACGAATATAAGGGAACTTCCCGTAACGTAATAGTTGATCTTGCCGGCGACATTCCGGAGCAGATAATCTTTACCGCTCACTACGACACCACCTCGCTCTCTCAGGGCGCGTATGATAATATGTCAGGCTGTGTGGGACTTTTGGGCATGGCAGAGTATTTCTCCAAGAATCCTCACCGTTAT
>JAZRFR010000172.1:0-6851 GCA_045643785.1 Eubacteriales bacterium
AAATAACCCTTTTTAAAAGTTTTTGAGATTCCAAAGAACTTTTTTTAAAAAGTTCTTTGGTGGGGTCCAGGGGCAAAGCCCCTGGCCCACAAACTGCAATTTCTCATTCCAGCGGGATATCGTCGGCTTCCTGGTTGCGGAAGGTAACGGTGATGACGGTGCCTCGCTCCACGGCGGTTCCGGGAGCATGGGACTGGGCAACGGCGATAGCGCCGGAGCCGCTCATGTAATTATTGGTTCCTTCAATGCGGATATTCAGGCCTCGATTGGCCAGGATCTCGTTGGCGGAGACGGCGCTCTTGCCCGACAGATCGGGGACGATAACGGTGGTCTTTTCGGGCTCGGAATCGGTGTAGAGAATGATCTTGGCGTTCTGGGATTCCACCTTGGTGCCGGGAGCGGGAGACTGGGAGCGCACCACGCGGCCGCTGCCCACGATCTCCACCTCAAAGCCTCGAAGCTCAGCCTCGGCCTCGGCAATGGTATCGTACAAGCTTACGAGATTGGGGGTTTCCAGGGCCAGATTCGCCAGCTCCTTGTCGGTGTAGACGGCTTCCACGCCCAGGTAGGGCAGAACGTCGCGCATGACACCCGCCAGATAGGGGGCGGCCACGACGCTACCGTACAGCACACCCTTGGAGGGCTCGTCGACCAGAATGATGACCGCGATCTCGGGATCGTCGGCGGGGGCAAAGCCCACGCAGGAGCAAACGTAGTATTCGCGTCCCGTCTCGTTCTTCTTATCGATCTTCTCGGAGGTACCCGTCTTGGCGGCTACACGGTAGCCCGCTACGTAGGCGTTCTTCGCGCCCGCGCCGCCCGACACGCCCTGCTCCAAAACCTGCGCGATCTTTCGGGCGGTGGAGGTGGAGATGATCTGACGCTTGGCGTCCGAGGTGTAGGTTTCGATGACGTTCCCCTCGCTGTCCAGCACTTCCTTGACCATGCGGGGGGTCATGAGATACCCGCCGTTGGCCACGGCGCTCACCGCCATGATCTGCTGGATGGGGCTGACCTTGAAGTTCTGACCGAAGGCGGCGGTGGCCAGGTCGATTTCGGCGGTCCGATTATCGGGATCCGTAAAGTAGGCTTCGCTATGGAAAACGCTGACACCCTCACCGGGCAGGTCGATACCCGTTTTCTCCAAATATCCAAAGGAGCGGAAGTAGTTGTAGAACCGATCCCGTCCGATCCGCGCGCCCATCATCATCAGAACGGGGTTGCAGGAATTCTGCAGACCCACGGCAAAGGTCTGGGAGCCGTGACCCTCGATCTTGTGGCAACGCATTTTCACGCCCAACACCACGTGGTAGCCGGGGCAGTTGAAATGCTCGTTCTCCACCACCAGATTCTCCTCGTAGGCCATGGCGGCGGTGACGATCTTGAAGGTGGAGCCGGGCATATAGATCTCGGTGATCACCTTGTTGGACCAGGTGGTGAGCTGAAGCTCCTGCTTCAATTTATTATATTCGTCGCTGTTCGGTTCCAGTCCCGAGGAATCCAGCTTTGCCTGATCCTCCTCGTTCATTTTGCGGGGATCGTTGAGATCAAAGAAGGGGTAGGTGGCCATAGCCAGGATCTCACCGGTTTTGACGTCCACCACCACGCCCGATGCGCGGTTGCGGCCGCCGGACTCGATGTAGGCGGTACGAAGCTGCTCCTCCAGCGCCGACTGAACGTTGATATCCAGAGTCGTGACGATGGAGTGGCCGTCCTGGGCCTCGATGTAGCTTTGGTACTCGTAGGGCATCTCGTTGCCGTGGGAATCCCTTGCGGTGATGTATTTGCCGTTGGTGCCCGCCAGCACGCTGTTATAGGCAAGCTCCAGACCGTACTGTCCCGCGCCGTCGCTGCCCGTGAAGCCGAGGGCGTGACAGGCAAGGGTTCCGTTGGGGTAGTAGCGGGTGGTTCCCGCCTGGAGAAAGACCATGTCCTCCAGGTCGTTATCCTTGATGATCTTGCGAACCTTCTGGGCAACCTCCTCGTCCACATTACGGGCGAGGGTTCTGTCCATGTACTTAGTCTGGGCGGTCTGCTCCAGAATGTAGTCGTAATCCACGTCCAGAACGGGGGCCAGCTCGGTGGCGATCAGGACGTCGTATTTCAGTTTTTGCTCGGCGGAGATCTGCGCCACGATGCGAGGGGCAATGAAGACGCGGTAGGTGGTCGCGCCCGTAGCCAGCAGTACGCCGTTGCGGTCGTAGATCTTGCCGCGGTCTGCCACCACCTCGGCTTCGGTCGTGATCTGGTTCTGAACCTTATTGCGGTACTTTTCGTAATCCAGCGTTTGGAATTTCAGTATACGCAGAAGCAGCAGCAGGAAGGCGGCCAGAATCATCAGGCCGATGATACCGGCGCGCTTCACGGTTGCGGTATCGGTAGGGCGGGTAGGCGTTGACACGGTCCGCGATCTCCTTTCTTTTATATGATATACGGTTATTTAACGTTTTTTGCGGGTATTTTGTTCGCACCTTTCTCTCCTTGTCGAGAGAAAGGTGCCCAAAGAGCGCCACTTAAGGAAAGTACCCACGGTACTTTCCTTAAGAATCCTTTCCCCTTATCCGCGCGACTCTTTCGCCCGCAGAGGGGCGAAAGAGTCTGATTGCGCGCCCAGTCGCCAAGACCCGAATACCCGCGCGATCGGCGGAGCGCCAATCGCGCGGAACTCGCCGCTTTGCTGCGGCTTCCAAGTCGCTGTTTTCCTTGTCGGATAGAGGAAATTTGAGGGTAGCCGCCCAAC
The DNA here is from genome assembly GCA_045643785.1 of Eubacteriales bacterium. Classification (GTDB taxonomy): domain Bacteria; phylum Bacillota; class Clostridia; order Oscillospirales; family CAG-272; genus CAMEON01. The sequence goes on from JAZRFR010000172.1 coordinate 2,741, forward strand.
GAGTAGTCTGCTATTATCTCTGCGGCGCGGCAGTTAGAAGGCGCACGAGGCGGCTATGGCCGCGCATCTGCTTTGGGTTGAGTTTGGCGGGGCGTGAGAAAAGCGTCTCCGCTGGCTTTGGCGGAGCGCTTTTCGAATCCCCCGCCGTGTATCTCCTCTGTCAAACAGACCCATAACGGCGAAACGGGTGTCCAGAGGGCGCTTAGCCCTTTGGTGGCGCTCTTTTGTGAAGTGCTTGCACTTCGCTTTTCTCTCGCCATGGAGAGAAAGGGACATAACACACCGTCAAAATGCAACTTTACAAACTCCAATTTTCATGCTCCCCGTAATACAAGGACAGGTGGCGAGTAAACACACGCCACCTGAAGCATTCGTATCCTTCGGCCATACGCCGTCGGGGTCAGGAGCGTCCCTTCTCAAGGTATGACACCCCGTCGCGCGTTATGCCTGTTCCGAGCGGCCCATCAATCTCCGATACCGAAAGCAGAAAGCAGCCAGGAAAGTCCCGTCCTCTTTCCACCGCTACCGTCCTCGTCGTACACTTCCATGTAGTCCTCGGACTTTTCGGTGAGATATTCGCCGTTCAGATATTTTTCGTGAACCATGCCCAGCTCATTCGTGGCCTTATCCTCGATAGCCAGCATATCGTTCTTGAGATCGAGCTGATCCGACAGCTCGTTTTGCATCTCCCGCATTTCAGCGACGCTCTGCTTCAGCTCGCTGACCTCGCGCGTTGCCTGGCTTACCGACACCGTACTGGTAATGACCATGGTCATGGACAGTACCACCGTGACAAGTGCCGCTACCAGTCCGGCGGGGATGGGACGACGCCCCTTGGCACCGCTCTCGCGGGTCAGGGTTCTCATCTCGCCCTCGCGGGGGAAGGTCTCGCCTGCCCATTCATTCAACTTCACGAAGAAGGGGCGGGTCATGAACTTTTTCAGAAAAGCGGGAATCTTGTCAGTATCAGTAAGCCAACCGGCTTTTTTTGGCTGCTCAATCCTCGTTTCGCGGGAATTGGCAACAGCCACAGCCTGGACGGCGGCAATACGCTCGGCATCGGTAGCCGTGCGGTACTGGGGATACTTATATCCTCTCTGATCGTGATAGTAGCGGGCAAAATCATCGGCGGTCATATACCGCTTGCCGTCGCTGACTCCGGTCCGATAGGCATCCAGCTTCTCCTTGCCTGCAAGCTTTTCGGTTCCTACGTAGGAGCCGGGAGTGATGGCTCTTGTGAGCGCCTCCTTTTTCTCCTGCTTGGCGGCATCGGTGTGCACGCGGCCTGCAATACCGCGGTCACGGTACCGGTTGCAGAACATTTCTATGTAGTGGGTCTCGGCACCGCCGCACTCGGCCTGCTTGCGACGCAGCTCCGCGGGGTCGATCTCGTCCTCGGTAACCAGTCGGGCACTGCTACCGCCGCTGCTCAGTACGAGCCGCTCGCCAACCAGGCGTTCATCCCGCTTGTACTCATGTTCCATGGACCGTCCTTCCTTTCTGATAGATTTTGGAATGCCTGCCGTGTTGCCACGGCCGATATATGGTCTCGGTTCCCTTTGGGGTTCCGAATGATGCGCTGTTTCAGAGCTTTTCGGCTACCCGAAGCTTTGCGCTGCGGGAGCGGGGGTTGTTTTCCAGTTCCTCCTCGTCGGGAAGAATGGGCTTGCGGGAGATCACCTTGACCTGAGGCTTTTTCCCGCACACACATACGGGAAGTCCCTTGGGGCAGGTGCAACCGCCGGCCATATCGGCGAAGGTCTGCTTGACGATGCGATCCTCCAACGAGTGGAAGGTGATCACCGCCATACGGCCTCCCCGGGAGAGCCGCTTCATGGCCGCCTCCAAAGCGGGACGGATCACGTCCAACTCGGAATTGACCTCAATGCGGATGGCCTGGAAGGAACGCTTGGCAGGATGATGCCCGCCGTCCCTGGCTGCCGCGGGAATGGCTGATTTGATGAGAGCCGTCAGCTCTCCCGTGGTCTCGATGGGCTTATCCGCTCTAGCCTGCACGATGCGGGAGGCGATGCGCCCGGCGAACCGTTCCTCGCCGTAATCGAAAAGAATGCGGCGAAGGTCATACTCGCTGTAGGTGTTGACCACGTGGTAGGCGTTCTTCTCTGCCCGCATATCCATGCGCATATCCAGAGGAGCGTCCGCCATATAGGAGAATCCCCGCTCGGGGGTATCTAATTGATAGGATGAAACGCCAAGGTCGAGGAGGATGCCGTCGATCTTGTCGATCCCGAGGGTATCCAGCACGTCGGCCACATGGCAGAAGTTGTTGCGCACGACCTGCGCGCGCTCACCCAAGGGGGCAAGCTTGGCCGATGCCGCCTTGATGGCCGCTTCGTCCTGGTCTATGGCGATCAGACGGCCGGTCGTCAGCCGTCTGGCAATTTCGTAGGAATGTCCGCCGCCGCCGGCTGTTCCGTCTACGTAGATGCCGTCGGGCTTGATGGCCAGGGCATCCATGCAGGGCTCCAGGAGCACCGAACGGTGTGCGAAGGTCTGTCCGCCGATGTCAACCGGCGTACCGTTTGCCGAAAGGTCGGGCAATGCCGACGTTACGTTCTCGTGATCGCTCATGGCTTACAGACCCATGGCCTCAAGAGCTTCGCGAAGCTCGTCGGCATCCTCGTCGCCCACGATGCGATCGTACTCTTCGGCAGACCAGATTTCGGAATAATCACCGCAGCCCACCACAACGGCGTCCTTGATGATCTTCGCATGCTCGATGAGGGTTGCGTTCAGAACCACGCGGCCCTGAGAATCGGGCTCGGCAGTCACAGCATCGCGGTACAGGAAGCGGAGGATCTTTTCGGAATCGGCTCGCTTCATCTGCTTGATGGGTGCGATGAAGGCTTGCCAATTTTCTTCCGAATAAACCTTAAGGCAGGACTCGCGGATATCTCTTACGATAATGAAGGAAGTCCCCAAAACTTCCCGATGCTTTGCGGGAATGAAAAGTCTCTTTTTCGGGTCAATCGCGTGTCTGTATTCGCCGGTCAGCATTCCGAGATCCTCCTTTCGTATCATTGGCAAGCTCTTCGCTCACGTTTGTTTCAGTTTTGAGAAGATTTGCACCACTTTTCCACCATTTCGCTCCACTTCTCACCACTTTGTGTCACAATTATAGTATATAAAGGGAAATTTTGCAAGGGGGTTTTCTGTCAATTTACTATTCGTTAACTGATTATTTACTGTTCGTTCATCTTTACTTGTTCTAATTCACCATTTTCCACCCCCGAACCCATAATTCTTTGATCAAAAACATCACAAATCCCCCAAGCACCTCTCCGATGGCTTGAACGCCGAATCTGACCCATCCACCACCTCTCACCACCCCCTCCCTTTGGGCGTTTCGACACACAGCTACGCACTTTATTTCCTTTATTTTATGCAATGTCGTTCATTTTCAAAAAAACGCAAAAAAATCGTTTTGTCATCTTGATTTATGTCCGAAAGTGTGTTATAATGAAGGTTGAAAGTTATTTTCCACAGAAAGGAAACAAACGTTATGCAATGGACAAGTCTGAACGATTTGCGCGAAAAATATCTCGCATTCTTTGAGTCCAAGGATCACCTGAGACTCCCCTCCTATCCCCTGGTTCCCCACAATGACCCCTCCCTGCTTCTGATCAACTCGGGTATGGCACCCATGAAGAAGTTCTTCACGGGCGAGGAGATCCCTCCCCGCAACCGCGTCTGCACCTGCCAGAAGTGCATCCGTACCCCCGACCTGGAGCGCGTGGGTCACACCGCCCGTCACGGCACCTTCTTCGAGATGCTGGGTAACTTCTCCTTCGGCGACTACTTCAAGAACGAGGCCATTCCGTGGGCGTGGGAGTTCCTCACCGTGACTCTGGAGATCCCCGAGAACCTGCTCTGGCCCTCCATCTACGAGAAGGACGAGGAAGCCTACCACCTGTGGGCTGACGTGGTCGGCGTTCCCGCCGAGCGCATCGTCCGTCTGGGCAAGGCCGACAACTTCTGGGAGCATGGCTCCGGCCCCTGCGGCCCCTGCTCCGAGATCTACTTCGACCGCGGCGCCGCTCGCGGTTGCGGCTCTCCCGACTGTAAGCCCGGTTGCGACTGCGACCGCTTC
>JAZRFR010000173.1:0-2554 GCA_045643785.1 Eubacteriales bacterium
CAGACCAACTTTGTCTCCCTAAGCCCGTGTGGCCCCCGACTTCCCTTAACAAGAACTTAAAAAGATGATGATTCATGAATACTTTTTGAAAGTTTTGAGGATTCTTAAGGAACTTTTTCAAAAGTTCCTTAAGCGGGGTGCAGGGGCAGTGCCCCTGCTCGATAACCCCAAATTCAAAGTCCCCCGCCGACGGCCGCGAGGCCACCGACGGGGGATTGCTTGCATTAAGCCTTCAACCGCTTATCCAGCTTGCGGATGAGATTGACCATGGGGACGACGAGGGTACTACCCACAAGATTGCCGACGCCGTGGGGAATATCGGCGGTAAAGAAGCCAAACTTCCACCACACCAGCGCCTGCTTCCAGGTAAAGCTCATGAGAAGCATCTGGGCGGGGATCCACAGGAATCCAAAGGCAAAGCCGTGGAGGCCGCAGACCATCGCGTATACGATGGGCGAGAGCCACGTGGGCATCCTCTTGGGTAAGAGCATGACCATGCCCCAGAGAAGCGTCCAGACGTACAGGTAGGGGATCCACCAGGTACCGATGCCCTCCATGAGTCCGATGAGCAGGACGTAGACGTATATGGGAAACAACGCCTTCCAGCGGTACGTCACGGTCAGCACCACGATCATAACCCCTACGAGGTGGACGTTGGGGATGATGTTCATGACCAGATCGGAGGCCATCATCAAGGCTCCCAGCATACCGAATACCGCGATCTCGTAGACGGTCAAGAGGGCTTTCTTGCGGCGGCTGACTCGCGTCGGCCGCGGATTTTGTTCGGTTGGAACACTCATTTGGATACCTTAAAGGCGTAGGTCGCGCCGGCCTCGATATCGGTGAGGTCAACGCCGGTCATACCGTACTCGTCACCCACGTAGAAGGCCCAGTAGACGCCGTCGGTTTCGTAATCGGCGGAAATGCCGTTGACCTTCTTGACGTAGAGGCCGTATGCCCCTGCCTCACCCTCGATGAGCCCCAGCTCCAGAAGGGCGTCACCCACGATGGTCTTGTCGGTGTGGATCTCGAATTTGGTCTCGTTTCCGTCCTTGTCCACTACGTTGAAGTAGAAGACGGTCGCGCCCTCGCCCTTAATCGTGGGCGCGTTGGGATCGGGAGTTTCAACGACCGTACCGGCTTCGGTTCCGGCGGCGGTAGCCCCATTTGTTTCGGGGGTCTCTGTGGTAGTGTTGTCACATCCAATGACAGTCAGCGCGATAGCCGCAATCAGCGCGACGCAAAGGATGAACGACAGCAGTTTGGTGATGCGTGTCTTGTTCATGTTTGCTTTCTCCTTTGTTTATGATGGTATTTTCCCTTCCTGCCGATATGTTCGGCGGCCGGCACTCGCGGCACTCACGGAAGTGTAAGAGGACAGAGTCCCCTTCGGATGCTCGGGTATTTCGACTGGGCGCGGTCTGATCGGCCTTCTCGGAAGCCTTTCGGCCTCCAATGACCCTGTTTCTCCCTGCGGCGGAAGATGAGATCGGACTCTGTGCCTCCCACGGAGGCTTGCGCGACACGGCGACGGGCTCGTGCGGGAATTCCACCCGCTTCCCCGTGGCATCGAAAGTATTATAGCACAAACAGAACGGATTGTCAAGAACAAGGGGCTCAATCACAAAAAAAGCGTGTATCAACACGCTTTTTCATATTTTTTAAGACTAACTCAGCCTTTCCCGCATGAAGGCCATGATCTTCTTCTCTTCTCTGGAGACCTTCACCTGGGTCAGCCCCAGACGGTCGGCGACCTGCTGCTGGGTCATGTCGCGGTAGTAGCGGAGCAGGATGATCTTCTTCCACATGGGGGGGAGCTGCTCGATGACCTGGGCGAGGGCGATGCGATCCACCTGCCGCGCCATGTCGTCGGCCTCGGCGCGGTCGGGGATGACCGCCCCCAGCTCGGGGGAGTCCTCTCCGTAGGCGTTGTCGGAAAAGGACGCGACGGGAGCCATGGCCTCCAACGCCATGGCGGCGTCCTCTACGCTGACCCCCACCAGGGCGGCCAGCTCCCCCACGGTGGCTTCCCTGCCCTCCTCGGTGGCGATGCGCGCCCGCTCCCGCATGAGCAGTACCCCCGTGTGGCGGGTGCCGCGGCTGACGCGGATGAGGCCGTCGTCCCGCAGATGGCGGCGGATCTCCCCCACGATGAGGGGGACGGCGTAGGTAGAAAAGGCGGTGCCGCGGGACGTGTCAAAGCTGTGGATGGCCTTGATCATGCCCATGGTGCCGATCTGCATGAGGTCTTCAAACTCGGTGCCTCGGTCGCGGAATTTCACCGCTACGGTGCGCACCAACCCCATGTTGTCCAGCACCAGCCGCTCCATGGCGGCCTCGTCGCCGTCCTTGGCGCGGATGATGAGGGCAATATTGTGGGCAAAGCGGGGGTCGGGCGACGGGGGGATCGGGGATACGCCTTGCGTGTCGGGCACGTCGGACACATCGATCATCAGATCAAGAGCTTCGGATTCGGTCATGGTTTTCCTCCTGTAATCGGTTGGGAGGAGTTCAAATTAGGGTTTGTCGGCCAGGGGCTCTGCCCCTGGACCCC
>JAZRFR010000174.1:0-1713 GCA_045643785.1 Eubacteriales bacterium
AGCGGCACCGCCGGCGATGGTGTTGAGCACAGGGGTCTCCACCTCGATGTAGCGGCGGTCATCCAAGTACTTACGCATGTACTTGATGAACTGGCTGCGGATGATGAAGTTGCGCTTCACCTCGGGGTTGACGATCAGGTCAACGTAACGCTGACGGAAGCGGGTGTCGGTGTCCTTCAGACCGTGATACTTCTCGGGCAGGGGACGCAGAGACTTGCTCAGCAGCTTGATGCCGGTGGCGTGGATGGAGATCTCGCCCATCTTGGTGCGGAATACCCAGCCGGTGATACCGATGATGTCACCGATATCCCATTTCTTAAAGCCGGCGTAGACCTCCTCGCCCACGTCGTTGCGGCTGACGTATACCTGCATACGGCCGGTGGCATCGTGCAGGTCGATGAAGCTGGCCTTACCCATAATGCGGCGGCTCATCATACGGCCGGCCACAGAAACCTCGATGGGGGTGGCGGGCTCAAAGGCCACGCCCTCCTCGGGAGCGCCGTTCTCGGCGATATAGGCAGCCTCGACAGCCTCGAAATTGGTGCGAATCTCGGCGTTGTAAGCGGTTACATCATACTTGGTGATCTCATAGGGGTTCTGACCCGCCTCGCAGAGAGCGGCCAGCTTGTCCAGACGAACCTGAACCAGCTCGTTGACCTGCTGTTCGGTCATAGGGGCGGTATCGGGAGTGTTGTTCTGATTGCTCATGGAGGGCACATCCTTTCAAAAAAAGAGGCGGACGGCAGTGATGCCATCCGCCGCTGATGGTTTCTTATTTGCTGATTTCCACCACGGTATAGACGACGGTGGTGCCGTTGGGCAGGATAGCCTCGCCCTTCTCGCCTACCTTGAGGCCCATCAGAGCCTTACCCACAGGGGACTCGTTAGAGATCTTGCCGTTGAAGGGGTCAGCCTCGGTAGCACCGGAGATGACGTAGGTGAACTTCTTGCCCTTCTTATCCTTGATGACAACCTTGGAGCCCACGTGCACCTGCTCGCTGTTCATCTCGGACTCGTCCATGATGCGGGCGTGCTTGAGCTGAGCCTCCAGCTCAGCGATGCGAGCTTCCAGAGCGGCCTGGTCGTTCTTGGCCTCATCGTATTCGCTGTTTTCGGACAAGTCACCGAAGCCGCGGGCAACGCGGATCTTCTCGGCGGCCTCGTCACGGCCGGTGGTCTTGAGGTATTCCAGTTCCTCTACGAGCTTGTTATAGCCCTCGCTGGTCATAATGACTTCTTTCATATCTGTCACTCACCTTTCGGAGTATTCATGGAGCCTACTGCCCCTATATCAACCTTTATATTATAGCATTCTTTTCCCGCTTGTCAAGGATTAAAACGAAACACCCCAAGGAAAACCTTGTCGCCCTCTTGCAATTTACGCTTGTTATGGTATAATATATCCGATAATGTACAGAAAAAGGAAAGGAATTCCAATCTATGTCTAACGAAACCATCCGCTTTGCGGATTTGGGTCTGAGCGAGGTCACTCTCCGCGCGGTGGAGGCCATGGGCTTTGCCGAGCCGACCCCCATACAGAAGGAGACCATCCCGCTGGTGATGGACGGTCGCGACATCATCGCCAAGGCTCCTACCGGCACCGGCAAGACCTGTGCCTTCGGCATTCCGCTGATCGAGTGCCTCAACCCCGACATGAAGGATCTGCAGGCGCTGGTGCTGTGTCCCACCCGTGAACTGTGCGAGCAGATCGCC
>JAZRFR010000175.1:0-1962 GCA_045643785.1 Eubacteriales bacterium
CTTTTAAAAAAGCATTCATAAATAATCTTTTTTGAAAGTTCTTGAAGGGTGTCCAGAGGGAAACTTCTTTCAAGAAGTTTCCCTTTGGCGTTCCCCCGCTCCCCTGCAAACCCCAATTTGAAATTCCCTTTTGAAAGGAGCCTACCATGATCTACTCATCCGTCGACCAGCTCATTGGCCACACGCCCCTTTTGGAGCTGACCAACATTGAAAAAGAATACAACCTCTCTGCCCGCCTTGTAGCCAAGGTAGAGTCCTTCAATCCTGCGGGCTCCGTCAAGGACCGCGTGGCTCTGTCCATGATCCTCGCCGCCGAGGCCGAGGGAAAGCTTTCGCCCGGCGCCACCATCATCGAGCCTACCTCGGGCAATACGGGCATTGGGCTGTGTGCGGTAGCCGCCGCCCGGGGGTATAAAGCCATCATCGTCATGCCCGACACCATGTCGGTGGAGCGGCAAATGCTCATGAAGGCCTACGGCGCCGAGCTGGTTCTCACCGACGGCGCGGGGGGCATGGCCGCCGCCATCGCCAAGGCCGACGAGCTGGCCGCTACCATTCCCAATGCCATCGTGGCGGGACAGTTTGTCAACCCCGCCAATCCCGCCGCTCACGAGGCCACCACAGGCCCCGAGATCTGGGAAGACACCGACGGGCAGGTGGATATTTTCATCTGCGGCGTGGGCACGGGCGGTACGATTACGGGCACGGGACGATATCTCAAGTCCATGAATCCCTCGGTCAAGGTCATCGGTATGGAGCCCGCAGGCTCGGCGGTTCTGTCGGGCGGCAAGGCAGGCCCCCATGGGCTTCAGGGCATCGGCGCGGGATTTGTCCCCGAGGTGCTGGATGTGGACGTCATTGACGAGGTGGTAACCGCCACCGAAGAGGATGCCTACGTCGCAGGTCGGTTGCTGGCTCGCAAGGAAGGGATTCTGGCAGGCATCTCATCGGGCGCGGCGCTTCACGCGGCCATCGCTGTGGCTTCCCGCCCGGAGAATACGGACAAAACCGTGGTCGTCCTGCTCCCCGATACGGGCGACCGTTACCTGTCTACGCCGCTGTTCGCAGATTGATTCCGCAGCGCCTCGGCATTTTGCCGAAATTTCATACAGACTCTTGCAAATTTACCCCTTTTGTGGTATAATTGGGATAGATATATCCCTACAAGGAGGCATACAGACATGAAAAAGATCATCACCATCAGCCGTCAGTTCGGTAGCGGCGGTCACTCCATCGCCAAGGCAGTTGCCGAGCGCATGGGCATCGCGTTCTATGACAACAACCTCATCACCGAGGTGGCCAAGCAGAGCGGACTTTCCGAGGAATTCATCCGCGAAAACGAGGAATACGCCTCCCATTCCAGCAGCTTTTTGTACCAGCTCGCCATGAGCACGGCGGGTACCTACGGCTATCCCTCGGTCTACCAGAAGCTTTACGAGGCCCAGACCAAGGTCATTGAGGAGATCGCCAACAAGGAATCCTGCGTCATCGTGGGTCGTTGCGCCGACTACATTCTGAAGAATCGGGAGGACTGCCTCCACGTCTTCATCCACGCCGACAACGAGCACCGCGCCAAGCACATTCTGGAGAAGTACGGTCCCACCGAAAAAACCACCGCCCAGCGCATCAAGGACAAGGACAACAAGCGTCGCAACTACTACCGCTTCCACACCGACCGTGAGTGGGGCGTAGCGGCCAACTACCACCTGTCCCTGGACAGCGGAGCATTGGGCGAGGAGCTGTGCGTAGAGCTGATCGTCAAGGCCGCGCAGAAAGAGGACTGATTCTCTCTATGATCGTATACGAAAAGGGCGGCTTCGGCCGCCCTTTTCGTATGCGCAAATTGAAGATTACCGTGCAGGGGCTTTGCCCCTGCACCCCACCAAGAACCTTTTTGAAAAAAGGTTCTTGGAACTCCAAAAACTTAAAAAAACATGAATAAATAATCTTTTTTGAAAGTTC
>JAZRFR010000176.1:0-14075 GCA_045643785.1 Eubacteriales bacterium
TCTGGACGAGCCTCTCGGCGCTCTGGACCTCAAGCTCCGCAAGGACATGCAGACCGAGCTGAAAAAGATCCAGCGGCAGACGGGCATCACCTTCATCTACGTCACCCACGACCAGGAGGAGGCTCTCTCCATGTCCGACGTCGTAGTGGTCATGTCGGGCGGTCACATCCAGCAGATCGGCTCTCCCGTGGATATCTACAACGAGCCCGTCAACGCCTTCGTAGCCGACTTCATCGGCGAGTCCAACATTCTGGACGGCATCATGCCCGCCGATAACCGTGTAAAATTCTCGGGTCATACTTTTGACTGTCTGGACGGCGGCTTTGCCAAGAACGAGCCCGTTGACGTGGTGGTGCGTCCCGAGGACGTGGACGTGGTGCCCGCCCACAAGGGTATGCTCACCGGCGTGGTCTCCTCGGTCACCTTCAAGGGCGACTACTACGAGATCATCGTGGACGTCGGCGGCTTCAAGTGGATGCTGGAGACCTCCGATTATGCGGCTCCCGAGACCACCATTGGCCTCTATATTGAGCCCGAGGCCATCCACGTCATGAAAAAATCCGAATTTTCGGGTCAGTTTGGCGACTATTCTTCCTTCAGCGACGAGCTGGAGCACCTGTCGGATATCACCGAGGAGGATGAGGAATGAAGAATCAAGCCATCCGTCCCGAGCCCCCTCCCGGGGCTGCTAAGCCCGGCGCTGCTAAGCCCGGCGCTTCTCGCAAGAAAAAAAGCGCACAGAGCAACGTCTTCCAAAAGATCGCGGCGGTGCCCCACACCGTCTGGACGGTCATGTTCATCGTGGCGCCCATGCTCTTCGTGCTCTACTTCGCCTTTACCGATGCCGAAGGAGCTTTCTCCTTCTCCAATATCGGAGATCTGGGGCAGTACACCAACGTGTTCATCCTCTCCATCGCCTTTGCCCTGATCGCCACCGTGGTCTGCCTGCTCATAGGCTACCCCCTCGCCTACTTCATGTCCCGCCAGTCCCCCCGGGCGCAAAAGATCCTCATGGTGCTCATTATGCTCCCCATGTGGTGCAACCTGCTCATCCGCACCTACGCGCTGATGGCGCTTCTGGACAACGGCGGTCTGCTCAACTCCCTGCTCAGCAAGCTGGGTCTGGAGCCCCTGTCCATCGTAGGCTCCTATTTCGGCGTCATTCTGGGCATGGTCTACGACTTTTTGCCCTACATGGTGCTTCCCATTTTCACCGCTATGACCAAGCTGGACAAGCGCTACATCGAAGCCTCCCACGACCTGGGCTGTAATTCCTGGCAGACCATGACCAAGGTCATCCTGCCCCTGACTCTGTCGGGCGTTGTGTCGGGTGTGACCATGGTGTTCGTGCCCTCCATCAGTACCTTCTACATCTCTCAGAAGCTGGGTGCCGGTAAGATTGATCTGGTGGGTGACACCATCGAGCGTCTGTTCCAGAACGCCTCTACCTACAACGTAGGCGCGGCTATGTCCCTCGTGATGATGATCCTCATCATCCTGTCTGTTGCCATTATGAATAAGTTCTCCGACGAGGAAGGAGGCATGGTACCGTGAAATTCCTTTCCAAGTGCTACATCGGCCTCATTTTCTTCCTCCTCTATATCCCCATCGTGGTGCTCATCATCTTCTCCTTCAACGAATCGGGCAGTCTGGCTGAATTTTCGGGCTTCTCCTTCATGTGGTACGAGGAGCTGTTCCACGACGAGGAAGCCTTCTCGGCCCTCCGCAATTCCCTTGTGCTGGCTATCAGCTCGTCTCTGATCGCTACGGTGCTGGGCACCTTCGGCGCGCTGGGTCTGCACCGCATGAAGAATCGCTATATCAAAAAGCCCATCATGACCGTGACCAATATCCCCATGATGAACCCCGATATCGTCACCGGTGTCTCCATGATGCTGCTCTTCGTGGCGGTCGCTACCTTCCTGGGCACCCGCGAGCTCTTTGGCTTCGGCACTCTGCTCATTGCACACGTCACCTTCAACGTCCCCTACGTCATCCTGTCGGTCATGCCCCGCTTCCAACAACTGGACAAATCCCTGTCCGAGGCGGCGCAGGATCTGGGCTGTACTCCCTCCCGCGCTTTCTTCATGGTGGAGCTGCCTGAGATCATCCCCGGCATCATTTCGGGTCTGATGATGAGCTTCACCCTGTCTCTGGACGACTTCGTGATCTCTCACTTCGTCAGCTCCCCCAATTTCCAGACCCTGCCCCTGTACGTGTATAACCAGACGGCGCACAACGTAAAATTCAGTATGTACGCCCTGTCTGCCCTCATCGTAGCGGTAATTCTGACCATTCTGCTGATCGTCAACTTCGCAGGCTCTGCGGCTGACCGCAAGGGCAAGCGTCAGAAGGGAGGGCGCGCGTGATGAAAAAACACATTCGTCTTGCTTCCCTTCTGCTGGCTGCGATGCTTCTCTTCCCCCTCGTTATGGGTCTGACCGCCTGCTCCGAGGGTGGGGGTGATACCGTGACCCTCTACGTCTACAACTGGGGCGAGTACATTTCCGACGGCTCCGAGGGAACTCTGGACACCAATGAAATGTTCGAGGAATGGTACTACGAGACCTACGGTGTCAAGGTAGAGGTCAACTACTCCACCTACTCCAGTAACGAAAGCATGTACGCCAAGCTCAGCTCGGGCTCGGTGAACTACGATGTAGTAGTCCCCTCTGACTACATGATCGAGCGCATGATCGCCGAGGATATGCTGGCACCCCTCAATTTTGAGAACATTCCGAACATTGGTAACATCCATCCCGATTTCTTCGGTGAGAACGCCGTCTACGACTACTACGACCCCGACAATCTGTACGCCGTTCCCTACATGTACGGCATGATCGGCATCATCTACAACACCACCATGGTGACAGAGGATGATCCTGAGTTGGGCTCCTGGGCGCTCATGTGGGACGACGACGAGGAGCACGGGCACGTAGGCAACATCCTTCAGTTCAACAACTCCCGCGATGCCTTTGGCACCGCCCAGTACTTCCTGGGTCTGGACGTCAACTCCGACAGCGAGGACGATTGGCGCAAAGCGCTGGAAAAGCTCAAGGAGCAGAAGCCCATGTTGCAGGGCTACGTCATGGGCGAGATCTTCAACAAGATGGAGAACGGCTCTGCCGCCATCGCCGCCTACTATGCAGGTGACTTTCTCTCCATGTATGAGAACAACGAGGATCTGGAGTTCTTCTACCCCAAGGAGGGCACCAACCTCTACGTGGACGCCATGTGCATTCCCAAGACCTCCCAGAACAAGGAGATCGCAGAAGCGTACATCGACTTCATGCTGACCGAGGCTCCTGCCGTGGCCAACGCCGAGTACACCTACTACGCATCCCCCAACACCGCCGTTCGCGAGAATCAGGAATATATTGACTATATGAATGAGATCAAGGAAGGCGGCTACGATCTGATGTACAACACCGACGCGGTGAAGACCTCCTCCTCCTACAAGAATCTGGACGGAGAGAAGCTCAAGATGCTCAACGGTCTGTGGGAAGAGCTCAAGTCGGATATCGAGGTGGGACTCCCCATCTACGTCATCTGCGGCGTGATCCTGGTGATCATCATCGGCGGAGGAACCTTCCTCGGCGTGAGGAAAAAGATCCGCGACAAGTATTAACCAATTCGGGAGGATGCAAAGCATCCTCCCATTTTGTAAATTGCAGTTTGTCGGCCAGGGGCTTTGCCCCTGGACCCCACCAGAAACCCTTTTGAAAAAGGGTTTCTGGACTTCCTAAAACTTTTAAAAAGAGTTACTTATCAATGCTTTTTTGAAGGTTTTTGAGATTCCAAAGAACTTTTTTCAAAAAGTTCTTTGGTGGGGGTGCAGGGGCAAAGCCCCTGCCCGATAACCCCAAATTTGAAAGGTGCTGTTATGATCTATACTGTTACGTTTAATCCGGCTATCGACTACGTCATGCGCCTGCCCGTTTTGCGAGAGGGCGAGACAAACCGCGCAACCGACGCCGAGCTTCATTTCGGTGGCAAGGGCATCAACGTGTCCTGCGTACTGTCGGAGCTGGGGGTGGAGAATACTGCCCTGGGCTTCATCGCCGGCTTCACGGGAGAGGCCTTGGTTGCCCATCTGGCCGAACGAGGCATCCATACCGATTTCATCCGACTCCCCGAGGGGCTGACCCGCATCAACGTCAAGGTTAAGACCGAGCAGGAAGGGGCGCAGGAAACCGAGATCAACGCGGCGGGGCCTGCGATTCCGGAGACCTGCATGGACGCCCTGATGGCCAAGCTGGACACCCTCGCCGAGGGGGACACCTTGGTGCTGGCAGGGAGCATTCCCCCTTCTCTGCCCAAAGATACGTACAGCCGCATCCTGGAGCGGCTTGCAGGACGAGGCATCCGCTTCGTCGTGGACGCGGAAGGTGAACTGCTCACCGCTACCCTTCCCCATCATCCCTTCCTCATCAAGCCCAACCGTGCCGAGCTGGAGGGCATCGTAGGACGGGCGCTCCCCACCGACGACGACCTGCAAAAGGCCGCCGCTGAGCTGCAACGGCTGGGGGCTGTCAACGTGCTGGTCTCTCTGGGTGGAGACGGGGCTCTGCTCCTGGACGAACACGGTGTCTGTCACCGCGAGCCTGCCCTGTCCATTCTGCCTGTGAACACCGTAGGCGCGGGGGATTCCATGGTAGCGGGCTTTCTCGCAGGAGTGGAGCGAAGCTACGGCTACGCCCTGCGCTTGGGAATTGCCTGCGGGGGCGCTACGGCGGGGAGTGAAGGTCTGGCGACCCGATCGAGCATAGAGCAATTTACCAAATAAACAGATAAAGGGTGTCGGGGCAAAGCCTCCGACACCCTTTATCTATCTTTACAGTTCAACGGGTACAGGCAGATCTGCCGTCACGGACAGCCGCAATGTGCCATCCCCGGCCTCCTCGGTCTCCACCACGCAATCCACGGCCAGAACCTGAACCCCCGCCTCCTTCGCCTCGCGGAGGGCGTCACCAAATGCCCTGTGGGTCTCGTCGTTGGGGCGCAAGGCGGTGATCCCCTTCATCTGCACGACGAACAGGATATAGGCAGGATGTCCCTCACGGGCAAGAGCGGTCAGCTCGCGGATGTGCTTGACCCCTCGCTCGGTGGGCGCGTCGGGAAAATAGGCCACGCCGTCCCGCTCCAGGGTACAGCCCTTAACCTCCAGGTATGCCGTCGTTCCCCGCTCATCCATGATGCAGAAATCGAAGCGGGAATCCCCGTGGGTGACTTCTCGCTTGAAAATGGCATCGGGAGAAAACAAACCGCTCTCACGCAACCACTCGGCGGCAATGGCGTTGGGAGCCTGGGAATCCATGTTGATGAACAGGGTGGTTCCGTCGGCCTTGACCTTCTCTACGGCCACAAGATCGTAGGGAGTCTTGCGTTGCGCCTTGGCGCGGTTCTCGGATGCGGCCAGATACACGGTGGCACCTGCGGGAAGCAGTTCCTTACACCGCCCCGTGTTCTTGACGTGAACGGTAAGAATCTCGCCATCCAGCTCCACCTGCGCGATGAAGCGATTGGGACGGGAGAGGAATTTGGCTTTGACAATGGGAGTCGCGTAGGTCATCTCACTCGCCTCCCTTTTTTCTTGCCTCGGGGATGAGGAGATCCAGCCAAGCGTCACAGCCCTCGTCGATGTCGCGGTAGGTCACGTCAAAGCGGTCGGTGTACCAAGGGTCGGCCACGTCGCCGCCACGGGCGGTGGATTCCATGAAGCGGCGCACCTTACCCTGTGGGTCACTTCCGATGATACGCATGAGATTGCGGATGTTGTTTCCGTCCATGCAGAGCAGGTAATCATAAGCGGCGTAGTCGGCCTTGGTGACCTGAACCGCTCGTTTGCCGTCGCAGGTGATGCCGTGCTTACGGAGCTCCCGTTGAGCGGGCGGGTAGACGGGATTGCCCACGCCGTTCCAAACCTCCTCGGTGGAGGTAGCGGCAGAGGATACCGAAAAGAGGGGGGATACCCCTCTCTCGGCGGCCTTTTTGCGGAACACGAATTCCGCCATGGGACTGCGGCAGATATTGCCGTGGCAGACGAATAGAATTTTTATCATAGTATCAACCTTACAGTTGCTTTTTGTTGAATACGGCCAAGCCTCCCACAAAGCAGGAGGTACCCGTCACCGCGACGAGAATCAGGGCGGCGGTATAGTCATCGGGCGACTTGGTACCATAAATGAGGGAGTTTCCGTCGGTAAGAAGGGTGGGCAGATACTTGCTGATTTTCGGGAGCATACCCAGCAGGTAGGATACGAGAACCACGCCGCCGGCTCCCAACAGCACGCCTGTGTTCGAGGTGGAAACCGTAGAAAAGAATACCGTGAGGGAGACCACCCACAAGCCGAATACCCACCAGCATACCACCGAGAACATTAGGTTTTTCGCGATGGCATTATCCCAGAAGTAGGCGTTATAGCCGTAAGTAATACCAAAGCACAGCCAGTAGCCCACCGTCCAGAGAACCGTCAGCACCGCGGCCTTGGAGATCACCACCTTATAGCGCGAGAGTCCCTTGGTCAAGGAAAGAAGCAAGGTCCCGGTCTGATACTCCTTGGTAAAGATACTGCTCTCCAGAAGGACAAAGGCGATCAGAGCCATGGGCATATTCTTGAAAAACTGCACCCAAGAATCCATGGCGGTCACGGTGACGTCGGTGACGGTCATGCCGCTCTCGGCCAAAGAATCGGCCATCATTTCGAGCAGCCAGGGAGTCAGCTTAGCCACGGCAGGATTCATGATGCCGAACAGAACAAACAGGATGCCGAGGATCATCATGCGCCCTGCGCGGATCTGCTCGGTTATTTCTTTTTTCAGGAAGGCGAACAAGGATCTCATTTTTTCGTCACCTCCATGAACAGGGATTCCAGTGTAGGCTCCGCCCGCTCCATTTTCAAAAGAGGGATTCGCCTGTCCGTCACGAAGCGCAATACGTCAAACACACTGCGCTCGCTCTCGCGAAACATCAGCTGATTGTCCCCCGTCTGTTTCATATCGGGGAAGGCCTGCTGCAGCAAGAGCATATCCCCATGATTTTCGGTTTCCAACAGGTATTCTTCCTTGCTGAATTTCGTCTTAATATCCGACAACTTGCCCTGCATGCTCACCACGCCGTTATCCAGAAAGGCTACGTCGGTGCAGATGCGCTCCACATCCGACAGGATATGGGTGGAGAACAGGATCGTGGTCTGATCGCGGGCAGCCAGAAGAATATCCAAAATCTCCTTTCGTCCCACGGGATCGAGGGCAGAGGTAGGTTCGTCACAAATGAGCAGCTTGGGGCGGTTCAGGAGCGCCTGGGCGATGCCGAGACGCTGCTTCATGCCACGGGAGAAGCCCTTGATACGGTGGGTCTCCCCGCCGAGGCCAACCAGATCCAGCAGTTCCTTGCACCGTGTTTGGTTCTCGGATCTGCCCAGTCCGCTGATCTCCCCGCAAAAGCGAAGGTATTCCGCCGCCGTCATGAAAGAGTAGAACTCGGGCACGTCGGGCAGATAGCCGATATGGCGGTTCGTGGCGGTCTGTCCGTAGACAGCCCTTTCACCGTTTACGAAAATCTCGCCGGCATCTGCCTTCAACAGTCCCAGAACAGTCTTCATAGTGGTGGTCTTGCCCGCTCCGTTCTTGCCGATGAAACCGAAGATACTGTGTTCGGGCACGACCAAATCCAATCCGCGCAAAACCTCCTTATCACCGAACCGCTTTTGCAGACCGGTGATCTTCAGCATATCCATCACGCGTCCTCCTTGCCAAGCAGGAAGTACAGAATGGGTCCGACAAAGTTCATGAACACAATGGTGATAACCAGCCATAACGCGCGATTGCCCCGCTTATAGGTCTTATGGGTCAGAATATGGTACAGGGTATACCCCAGCAGGGCGAATTCTGCCACCACAAGGGGAATCAGAAAGGGCAGAACTTCCATCAGATCAGGCATTGTTTTTGTCCTCCTTACGAGTTGGTTCGGAATAAACCTCCACGCACAGGCCCTTACGGCCGCAGGTGGGGCAGGTCAGACGGCGCATTCTGGGGGTGTGATACGCCCAAAACATTTCCTTGAATGTGGGTTTGAATACCGTATGACACGCAGGACAAATGTAGGCGACCCGCTTATAGTAGTAGATCGAGACCAGAATGCCCCACGGAATGCCCACGGCGGCCCAGATGGCGAGCGTCCACCACAGCCCCTGCGTAATACCGAGAACGATGGCTACGATCTCCAATGCCGTCACGGGAATGCCCGTCAGCACCATCGTCCACCGCATCTTCGTGAGTTGATTCTTTTGCTTCATAATGTGCGCTATATCACCAATGGATTCAACCGAGAAATCGTCGATCTCCTTCAGCTCCCGCTTGATACCCTCCAACAGTTCCAGTTTGTTCTGTCGCTCGGCCAGCTCCTCCCGCAGAGTCTTTTCCTGCTCCTCCAAAAGGATCGAAATGATGCTCTCGGGCTGTTCTTCGGCGAACAGAGCGGATATGCTGTTAATGGGCAGCCCCACTTCACGAAGAAAGCAGATGATATGCATCCGCTTTACGTCGTCCTCGGAGTAAAGGCGGCGGCCACCCTCGGACAGGGTACTGGGAATCAGGATACCCCGGTCGTCGTAATACTGCACCGTGCGCACCGACACACCACAGAGCTTGGCAATTTCTCCCGTTGTGTACAAATTTGAACTCTCGTTCGTTTGTGACATAGCTTTCACCTCCTTACACCGCTATTATACAACATCACGCGGCGTTATGAGCAATACCTCACGCAGGAGGATTTTTTCTAAATATCAAATTTTTTCGTCAGTTTATCCGCTTTCAGAGTGGGTAACGCTCGCGAAGCACCGCAAAGGCCTCGTCGGCGATCTCAACGGTCTCGCGGATGTCCTCGTCGGACAGGGCGGCGTTGATGAAGTGGTTGTGGTGGTTGGTGAAGAACACGCCGCGTTTGACGCACTCGGCGATCCACTCCTGATGGAGCTTGAGAGACGGATCATCGGCCAGGCGGAGATAGAACAGGGAGGGCACGCCCGTCACACGGAGATCGAAGCCGTATTTGGTAGCCGTGGCCGTGAGCCCGTCGGCGAGCTTGGTTCCCTTTGCGATGAGGAGGCGTGGAAGATCCAGCTTCTTCATCTTCTCGATGCAGGCGATACCTGCGGCGAAGGGGACGGCGGACATCCAGTAGGAGCCGGTGTAGGACATGGAGGAAACGGTATTCTTGAGGAAGTCCTTACCGCAAAGAGCCGAGACGTTGTAGCCGTTAGCCAGCGCCTTGCAGAAGCAGATGAGGTCAGCCTCAAAGCCAAAGTAGTGATCCGAGCCCGCCAGATCCAGGCGGAAGCCCGCGCGGACATCGTCCACGATGAGGACGGTGTCGGTATCGGTGCAGAGCTTACGCACCTTCTGCCAGAAGCCCTCGGCGGGGAGCTGGTTGTCCATGAAGTTGCCGTGCATGTAGGGCTGGGCGATCACCGCCGCGATCTCTCCCTTGTAGGTGTCGAAGATCTCGGAGAGCTGCTCGAAGTTGTTCCACTCGCAGTAAAGATTATGCATGACGTCCTCTTCGATGACGCCCGCGTAGTCGATCTTCTGGGTCCAGGGCGCAACGCCGTGGTAGTAGCCCTTGAAGAACACGATCTTCTTTCTGTGGGTGTAGGCGCGGGCGGTCATGACGGCCAGGGTGGTGGTATCACCGCCGTTCTTGGCGAAGAACGCCCAATCAGCGCAGGCCACCGTATCCACCAGGAGATCGGCAAAGTCGATCATGACGGTGTTCGGGAGGGTGGTGCAGTCGGAGATGGCGCGCTGACGGGCAGCGGCGGCGTCCACGTCGGGATCGTGGTAGCCCAGGACGTTGGGGCCGTAGGCGCACATGTAGTCGATAAAGCGGTTGCCGTCCAGATCCCAGAGGTAGGTACCCTGAGCTTTAGAAGAATACAGAGGAAATGCCTCTACGGGGACGTAGCAGCCCTCGGCAGGGCCCTGATGGCCGTAGATACCCGAGGGGATGACCTTGACGGCGCGGGCAAAGGCCTCGCGGGATTTGGTATAATCGTTGATCTTATGCATACTGGTTTCCTCCTTTACTTACGCCAGATAGATGGCAACGCGGTCAAGAATGCGGTTGACGTTATCCACCTGGGAGATCATACCGCTGATGCGGACTTGTCCCATACCTACGGCGGCAATGGCATTGATACGGCCGTCAAACAGGTCACGGGCGGTGGTGAGGCTGTCGAACACCATTTGCGAGGTAACGTCATCGCAGTTCGGCGTGGGGTTGAACATAAGGCGATGATCCTTCGCGTGGATAGCCACGGCAAGGTCATCTCCGATACCCAGCTTGATCTTACCGTCCACGATATTGGAGGCCGAGAACTGACCCACCTTGTCGTGATTGCCGATCTGGACGATGGCGCGGCCGATGACGTAGAGCATGAGGGTGGTGGAGCGCTCAAAGAAAACGGGATCCGCCAGCTTTTCAGGCTCGGGACGCAGGTAGGCGGAAAGAATATCCGTCAGCTTGGTGAACGCGCCCAGAAGAAATCCGATATGATGGAACCCGCTGACGGGAACGGGGCTTCCCTTGCCGTCGATCATGGCGTTGAATTTTTCGGCCGAGGGGAACCAGAGCTTGATGGAGCAGCCCTTGGTGCCCTTGACCATCTCGGCCTCGCCGTTCTTGAAGATCAGGGTAGCCTTGGGGCCGTTCTTGACCGAAAAGCCGACCTTGAGGTTCTTCCCTGCCACCAGCGCGGCGGCCTCGGGATCGAGCTTGAGCAAATGGGGGATAGCGCCCAAAACGGCAAAGAGATTGCAGCGGGCGAGTACGGTGGTATCTTTCATGGGGTAACTCCTTTCAGTTTATGTGATTCCGATAATTTCTTATTCCAATCGGTCTCCGACGGTAACGGTGCCGTCGTGATTCCAAGTCAGCTTGAAGATCTCCAGGTATTGCTCGCATCCGGGCTCACGCTGAGCGCAGGAAATATACCAATTCCCCTTGAAGGAGAAGACCTCGGCGCAGGAGGGGACGTTGGCGGGGCAGGCAGGCGGATCGCCCTTCTTTTCCAGAAGCATACCCAAGCTCTGCCAGCCGTCCACGGGGTTGTCGGATACGGCGTAAGCCGTTCCGTAGCCACAGTTGGTGTAGAACAGATAGTAGCGACCGTCCCGTTTCAGAACGAAGGGAGATTCCAGGGTAATGTCGCAGATGTCAAAGTGGTAGGCTCCGCGATCCTGCCAGTTCACCATGTCGGTGGAGGAGGCGATACCTAAGGCTGTTTCAAACCCGCCGTCGGCCTTCTTGCGGGAGGTGCAGTAGTACATGTAGGCGGTGCCGTCGTCATCCACAAAGACCATGGAATCGCGGCAATCCGACCAGCGGTCTTCTCTCCACTCTGTCCAGTCTCCGGGCAAAACCACGGGATTTTTGGGATGCTTTTTCCACGTGTACAGATCGTCGGAGGTGGCCAGGCAGATGGTTTGGGCGATATGGATATTGACGCCCGTATAGTACATGTAGTATCGGCCGTCTCGCTCGGTCACACCGGGCGACCACACTTGGTAGTCATCGGGTGCGCCCGCATCGGCGGTGAGGCAGGGCGGATAGATATCCCAATGGATGAGATCCTCCGTCACGGCATGTCCAACGGTATCCACGAAGCGGCCGTCCCACTCAAAGCCGATGTAGCCGCGGTTGTAGAACAGGTGCATCTTCCCGTCCTTCTCCACGAAGGTATGGTCAATGAGGGACATACCCGGCTCGGTGAACATCCCCTTGAGGGGGTATTCCCCCCGCGCAAGCGCGTGAGCGTACTTCTCGGCGCGTCCCATGAGATTCTCAACGGTATGTCCCACGGCGCCGCCAAAGCGGCCGCCCGCATAAGCGCCGGAGTTGACGGTCTCGGCACGGTTGATGAGCTCGTCGATGATGGCAACGGTCTTGACGGTTTCAAAATCGGTCTTCATACGGTAGGGCGCAATGAGCAATCGCACCGCGCTGTACCGACGGTAAAAGGGTGTGATATTCATAAGAATGCCTTTCTACATGTTTTCCACTTTCATTATAGCATAATTCCGGATTCATGTAAAGGGATTTCAACGAAAGCAAACGAAAAAATTCGCTCAGAGCAACACAAAACGGTTTTTCTCTGCCCTAAGCACCCCTTCCCGTCGGAGCTTGCCGATCTCGGCGGAGAGGCCGCTGCGGTCTACCTCCAGGTAATCCGCCAGCTCCTGGCGGTCGTAGGGGATGGTAATGGTATTGCTTCCCTGCTCCTTGGCCTCCATGAACAGGTAGGTCATCAGTTTATCCCGTGTGGTGCGCCCCGCCAGTATCTCCAGCTTGCGGTGGAACAGAAGATTCTTGGCGGCGGTCTGCTTCATGAGATTGAAAATGATCCTGTGATGGAAGGAGCAAGCGTTACAGCAGGGCATGGTGATGCGGTGAATGTCGATCATGAGGATCTCGGTGTTTTCCGAAGCGATCACATCCACGGGGAGAGCGTCCACCTCGGCGCAGGCGAAGGTCTCACCGAACAGACGGGGCGCGGTAACGGTAGCGACGATACTGCGGTTTCCGTAATAATCGGTGCGGGTGATGCGTACCTCCCCCGTCAAGACTACGCCCAGATGGGTGGGACGGTCGCCCTCGCGGAACACGGTTTCCCCACGGGCGTAGCTTTTGACAGTCCCGCCGAGACAAGTCAAAAGGGACAGAAGCTGTTCGGGGTCAATGGCGGCAAACAGGGGAGATTTTTGGAGAATGGGCAAATATTTTTTCATAAAAACTCCGTTTTGTTGAAAATTCAACAGACTTTCTGCTCTTATTATAGTATAATGGAGCCACAAAGTCAAGAACAATTTCAATTTTGGAGGAAAATATATGAAGCGCAAGATCATACACATCAACAGAGACCTGTGTAACGGTTGCGGAGCCTGTGCCGCCGCCTGCCACGAGGGAGCCATTGAAATGGTGGAGGGCAAGGCCGTGCTGACCCGTGAGGATTACTGCGACGGTCTGGGCGACTGTTTGCCCGCTTGCCCCACGGGGGCGATCTCCTTTGAGGAGCGTGAGGCTCCCGCCTACGACGAAGCGGCTGTACTGGCCGCCAAGGCGCAGAGTAAGCCTCTCACCCGTCCCACCGCTCCTGCTATGCCTTCCCATGGGGTCGGCGGCGGCGCAAAGCTTCCCTGCGGTTGTCCCGGCACCAGCTCCAAACGCATCGCGCGAGACGAATCAGCTTGCTCGGTGTCCTCAGCACCCGTGACCAGCCGTCTGTCCCAGTGGCCCGTGCAGATCAAGCTGGTGCCCGTGAACGCGCCTTACTTTGACGGTGCCAACCTGCTCATCGCCGCCGACTGCACGGCCTATGCCTACGGCAATTTCCACGAGGAGTTCATCAAGGGCCGCGTGACTCTCATCGGTTGTCCCAAGCTGGACGAGGGGGATTACGCCGACAAGCTGACCGCCATCATTCAAAACAACAACATCAAGAGCGTGACCATCGTACGGATGGAGGTTCCCTGCTGTGGCGGCATCGAAAACGCGGCCAAGCGTGCGATCCAAGCCAGCGGAAAGTTTTTGCCCTGGCGGGTGGTGACCGTGACGACGGATGGGCGGTTGATGGAATTTTGATGGGGTGATGAATTGCAGTTTATAGGGGAGCGAGAGAGCGCCTGGGGAAAAACTTCTTGAAAGAAGTTTTTCCCCAGACCCCTTTTCAAGAACTTTCAAAAAATATAATTTAATAATTCTTTTTGAAAGTTTTGAAGATTCCAAAGGGACTTTCCCAAAAGCCCCTTTGGTGGGGGTGGGGGGGGCAAAGCCCCCTCGATAAACCCAAATTTGAATCGCCCAAACCAAAAGAAAACCTCTACATTGAACTGAACCCGTAAAAACGGACATTGAAATAAAAAGCCTCTTGTGGTACAATAGAGATATCTACCACAGGAGGTTTTTTTGCATGGGAAGCAGAAAAGGTCAAAAACATTACACAGAAGAGATCAAGCAAATAGTTGTAGCTAAACAACGAGAAGGAGAGTCTGTCCATTCGTTGAGCCGGAAATATGGC
>JAZRFR010000177.1:0-2002 GCA_045643785.1 Eubacteriales bacterium
TACAACTATTTGCTTGATCTCTTCTGTGTAATGTTTTTGACCTTTTCTGCTTCCCATGCAAAAAAACCTCCTGTGGTAGATATCTCTATTCTACCACAAGAGGCTTTTTATTTCAATGTCCGTTTTTACGGGTTCAGTTCAGCGGAGTGGTTTTTCCTTATGTATCAACGATCAATTCATTACAGCTCCTCAAAGGTGTTCTGCACCAGGGAGATATTCAGGTTGCCGTTGCGCTGGCGGATCTCGTCAATGAACTCCTTTTCCTGCTTCTTGTCCTTCATGACAATGCGGTAGTCCAGCTCAAGGAGAGTACCGTAGTCCTGGGTCTTGATGCGGTTGAGGTGGGCGTAGCGGCAGTACTTCTTGATGATGGGCACGAAGACGCCGTCGTAGTCCAGAGACTCGGGGATGAGGATGCGGAGTCTCTTGCCCGTGCCGCCGAAGCGGTCGATGCCGATGACCGACAGGAGGACGACGAACAACAGGATCAGACCCACGGCCAGAGCGCCGAAGCCGATGAAGCCCACGCCGCAGGCGATACCCGAGGCGATGGAGAGGTAGTAGTAGACGATGTCGCGGGGGTCTTCCACGGTGTTACGGAAACGGATCAGCGCCAGACCGCCGCCGATGGAGATGGCGCGGGCAATGTTGGAGCCGATACAGATAACGATGATGGAAACGATGGGGCCCAGGAGCATCATGGTAAAGAGCATGGCGGGGCGGAAGCCGGTGCGGCGGTGGGTGAACATGTACACCAGCATGATGGCCACCGAGAGGGCCAGGGCACAGCCCATCACAGTGAGGGCGCGGCCCAGGGTGATGACGGTAATATCAATGGATTCCAGAATGTGATTCATGGTATTTCCTCCGTTTTTTAGTGTATCAGTCGCAGGTAGTGATCTTCGTCGGGATGCTCGGCGCAGGCTCTTTCAAAGGAGTGGAGCTTGAAGTCGGTGCCCACCTTGGAGAAGGTGTGGAAGGACAGGCCGAAGTCGCTCATGACGCGGCAGAACCAGAAGGGAACCGCACCCGCGAATTTGACCTCCAGAAGGGTCGTCCCCTCGGTGAGGATGGGACTTCCGTACCGCCCCAGAGTGAGATCCAGGTCGTAGCGGCGGGTCAGTATGTCACTGTCAAAGGTGAGTCGGAAGGAGGGATCCTCCTTGCCGTGGTAGGCGTTGCGGAGATAGCTGACGTAGACGCGGGGCTCCACCGTCTCGTGGGAGCGGTAGTAGTCGATCTCCCGCAGCACCTGCTCGTCGATGTAGGACAGCCCCTCGGGGTGGATGCCCGTCTCCAGGTAGTGCTGCAGGTCGCCGTAGCGGAGCTTGGTGCGCCGCTTGGTGCCCACGCCGTAGTACTTCTTTTTCAGCTCCAGGAAAACCTTGGTGTCCACGGTCGGCACGCCGTAGCTCCGCAGTCGCAGCTTTTCCTTGTACTTGGGAAGCTGGACAGACCCGCGGATGACGTGATCGTCGAAATCGTCGTAGTAGAGATTGCAGATCATGTAGGGCTTGCCGTCCACGTTGAAGGGGTCATCGTTCATGTAGGGCGCGATGCGCGCCTTCAGCTCCTCCACCCGCTCGGTAGGCAGGGTGGTCTTTTTTTCCATGCGCTTGAAGGTATTGGCCATGCTGCCTCCTTTCAGATTGGATACAATTTACAACTGTTTAATTATAACGGGAATATGTGACTGCTTCATGAACAAATTGGCAAAAAAATAAGAATTAACAGTTTTTTTACCGCGATGGGCGATTGACGGAGGATATGGCAGATCTCCGACTTTTTTTGCAAGTTTTTCATCGGGTATTTTGCCGCGATCCGCGCAAACTAATCCCGTGAATCGATGTCAGGTGATTGTAAAAAGATGAATTTGGGGTTTGTCGGAGAGCGGGGGAACGCCAAAGGGAAACTTCTTGAAAGAAGTTTCCCTCTGGACACCCTTCAAGAACTTTCAAAAAAGATATTGATAAATAACCCTTTTTGAAAGTTTTGGAGATTC
>JAZRFR010000178.1:0-29636 GCA_045643785.1 Eubacteriales bacterium
ACGTAGTAGCGGTAGGCGACGCGGTCGCCGTGATCGGCGATCTGCTCGATCAGATCCAGCACGTCGCTGGCGCGGGGGATGGGCTGGTTCATGCGCTGGCGGTTGATGGGCTTGTGCTTCTTTGCCGTGATTTTGTTTGCCATAGCTATGCTTCCTTTCTCGGGAGGGTCATCCCTTCCCGCGTTTCCTCAATCGGGAAACAGTGAATTGATTTGTTTGACTAACTAATATTTTGGGCTGACACGCGGGAATCGGGAGAGGGGATCACCCTTCCCGGTTCCCGATAGATACTGATTACGTTTGAAATTCGACCGGGTCGGTTGCCGTCGAATTTGGGCGTGAAACAGCAACGCTTGCTTACTGATTCCAAAGCTTTTACGCTACTTCCCCACGCAAAAGCGGGAGAAGATCTCGGAGAGGACTTCCTCTCTCATTTCGCGGCCGCACAGACTTCCCATCTCACCCATGGCCGCGCGGATATCGTCGGCGCAGATGTCGTAGGGCAGTCCCGCGTCCAGATTCTCGGCGGCGGTATGCAGGAGGGCGGCGGTCTCGCGGAGGGCGGCGGCCTGTCGGGCGCTGAACACCACGGCCTCCTCACCCATGCGGAGGTTTCCGTCGATGAACACGTTCTCCACAACGGCTTGCAGGGTATCAAAGCCCTCGCCGGTCACCGAGGACAGGCTGACGGTGGGCACGCCGTCCACGGAAATTCCGTCGGCAGAAGGGTTAACTACAGGATAGATATCCCGCTTGGTGTACACGCGAATGACGGTTTTCCCGACCGCGGTCAGGCTGTGGATCAGCTCCTCGGTCTCGGGGTCAGCGTCCGCATCGGTCAAAACCAGCACCAGCTCAGCCTCATCCAAGGCCTTGCGGGCGCGTTCCACGCCGATCATTTCCACCACGTCGTCGGTCTCCCGCAGGCCTGCGGTATCCGACAGGCGCAGGGTCACGCGACCCAAGGATACGGTGTCGGTGAGGACGTCACGGGTGGTACCCGCGATGGATGTCACGATGGCGGCATCCCGTCCCACGAGACGGTTGTAAAAGGCGCTTTTGCCCACGTTGGGACGGCCACAGATCACCGTGGGAATTCCCTCGGCGATGGCGTGTCCCGTGCGGTAGGTACCCACGAGGGCGCGAATGGCGGTCTCGGCTTGTCCGACAGCCTCACGGATTTCCTCACGGGGCATTTCGGTCAGATCCTCCTCGGGGAAGTCCATCCCCGCCTCCATGTTGGCCAGCACCGCCATGAGGTCGGTGTAGACCGCTTCGGCGGAGTCGGTGAGCAGACCGTTCATGCCGGCTCGCGCGAGTCTTACCTGCTCGTCGTTCCCTGCGTCCAGGAGGTTACCGAGGGCCTCGGCGCGCTCCAGATCCAGCTTGCCGTTCAGGTAGGCGCGGCGGGTGAATTCTCCCGCAAGAGCTTGTCTGGCACCTGCCCGCAGACAGGCCTCCAGCACGTTGCGGGTGACCAGCACGCCGCCGTGACAGGCGATCTCCACGGTGTCCTCCCCCGTAAAGGAGTGAGGCGCGCGAAAGACGGTGCAAAGGACGTCGTCCAGCACCTGCCCGTCCTCGGGATCGCGGAGCAAGCCGTAGACGGCGGTGCGGCCCGGGTGTTCGATGAGTTTTTTGCCGTTCAGGGGCGCGAATATCCGCTCCGCTACGGCCAGGGCTTGATCACCCGCCACGCGGATGACGGCCACGCCGCCCTTGCCATAGGGGGTGCTGACGGCGGCAATCGTATCAAAAGGGGATACGGTCATATCGGTATGCCTCCTTTTGGATGTAGGATGGATTATTCGTTCTCGGTCTCGGCGGCGCTGTCTGCGACAAGGTCCTCATCCTCGCTGTAGGTAGCGGCGGACAGGTCGATATCGAAGGGGTCATGCTCCTCCTCGCCGAAGATGGACTCGCCCTGCTTGCGGGTCTCGCCGGTCAGAGCCTCGGTGGACAGAGGATCCACAACCTTGCTGCCCGAACGGCGGCGGCGGCTGCGGGACTTGGTGCCGCTTCCACTCTTCTCGGAGGTACCCTTGGCCTTGATGCCGGCGGTGGGCATACCCTCCTCCTCCAGGTAGATCACGATGCGGCGGTTGTTCTCCACACCGATGGAGTTGGTGGCAACGCCCTCCATCTTCTGGATCTCGGAGTGGATGATGCGGCGCTCGTAGGGGTTCATGGGCTCCAGCATGATGCTCTTCTTGTACTTCAGCACCTGATGAGCCTTCTTGCGAGCCAGGATGCGGAGAGCGTCCTCGCGCTTGGCGCGGTAGGACTCCACGTCCACGGTGATGCGGGCGTACTCACGCTTCTCGCCCTCTTCCTTGCGGTTAGCGGCCAGGTTGGCGAGGTACTGGAGAGCGTCCAGGGTGTCGCCGTGGTGGCCGATCAGCACGCCTGCGGCCTCGCCGTCCACGGTAATGACCATGTCGTCGTTGTTGCCGGGGTGCATGGCGATTTCTACGTTCTCCAGAGCCATATCCTCCACCAGCTTGCAGATGAAGCGGTAAGCGGTCTGCTCGCTCTCGGTGGCGGTAGCGGGATCGATGTTCTCTACGGGAGGACGAACGGGGGTGACAACCTCCTCAACGACTTCTTCAACAGGAGTCTCCTTCTTGGGAGCGCGGTCGCGGCGATCGTTTCTGTTACGATCGCGGCGATCGTGATCGCGACGATCGTGATCGCGACGATCGTTGCGGTCGCGGCGTTCACGGCGGGGCTTATCCTCGGCGGGGGCATCGGGCACCTGGTAGATGGCCTTAATGGTGCAATCCACGGCACCGAAGCCCAAAAATCCCTTGCGGCCCTCGTTGATCACGGTATACATAATGGCAGAGGCAGAGGGGGCGCCCAGCTCGATGACGGCCTTTTCAATGGCCTCCTCCCTCGTCTTGCCGCTGATTTCAATTTCCTTCTTCATGACGGTGTATGTGTCCTTTCAATTTTTGGGCGCCTCGCCCGCTATCTCGGCGGGCAAAGCTTCCCTATGCGAATCAATCGTTGTTGTGGTCTTTGTCTTTCTTGCTCTTGCGGGCGGGACGGTCGTCCTCCTTCAGAGTCGCTCCGTCGCCATAGGCGCCCTCGGCGGTCTTGGGCTCGGCAGGAGTCTCCTCGGGCTCCACGTAGTCGCGCTTGCGGGCGGCCAGACGAGCCTCACGCTCGGCGGGGGTCTCGTAGTCCTCGTCGTCGATGTGGTGCAGAGAACGGACGTTGGGGTTGCGGGGCGCGTTAGGATCACGCTTGGCAGGCTTATTCTTGATTTCCTTGCCCATCAGCTCGCGCTCGGCGGCCTTGTACTCCTCCTCGGTGAAGGTAGGCATAGGCATGGCTTTGTACAGCACGAACTGCTTGATGGTACCCAGAACGCTCTTGAAGATCCAGTACAGACCTACGGCGGCGGGCACCATGAAGGTGAACCAAGCACTCATGGCGGGCATCATGTTGTTCATCATGCCGTTGGAGCAGCCCTGGGCGGGATCCTTCTGGCCGTCAGCAGCCTGCTGCATGGGCTGGAAGGAGAACTTGCGGGTAAGCTTGCCGCTGGCCCAGTAGACGACGAAGGTCAAAACGGGCATGAACAAGAGGATCAACTGC
This sequence comes from Eubacteriales bacterium, assembly GCA_045643785.1. GTDB lineage: Bacteria > Bacillota > Clostridia > Oscillospirales > CAG-272 > CAMEON01. Next base: position 3,604 of record JAZRFR010000178.1, read on the forward strand.
GCCGTAGAACCAACACCGGGAGTCAGACCCAGGTTCAGACCGAACAGGGAGAAGTTGGGGATGCTGTCGGCCAGACCGCCCAGCGCCTCCAGACACTCGGGAGCGTTGGCGAAATAGCCGAAGTTGGCCAGACCGTCCAGGCTGACACCGCTCTCACGGATGAGGGACAGTACCTCAATGGTACCGCGGTTGGAGCCCAGCGCCAGACCCAGACCGCCTGCGGCGCGGGGAGCGTCGGCAAAGGTCAGGAAGGCGGAGGTCAGATTGGTGGGCGCGCCGAAGATATAGGTCATGGGGTCAATGACCACGTAGTACAGCGCCATCAGGAAGGGCAGAGTCAGAAGCAGGGGCAGGCATCCCGACATGGGGCTGTAGCCCTCCTTGGCGTAGAGCTCCTGGATCTCCTGATTCAACTTTTGCATGGTCTGCTGATCGTTGCGGCCCTTGTACTTGTTGCGGATGGCCATTTCCTTGGGACGGAGCTTGGCCTGCTTGCGGGAGTTCTTCTGCTGGTTGATACCCAGGGGCAGCATCAGAATCTCCAGAATGATGGCGAAGTACACGGTACCCAGAATGAAGCTTCCGAAGCCGGGCACCTCAATGAGCCAGGCGAAGCCCAGGCCGATCCAGTGCATGATCTGATCCAACCAACTCAGCTTGGCATCGGTCTCCACCTCGATCTGGAAGCAGTTCACCAGGGCCTGTACGTCGGCGGTGGTCATAACGATCTCCACCTTGTCGTTGGATACCTTCTTGCATGCATCGATATCCAGCCCAAAGTCGTCCAGCACGTTCAGGGCGAACTCAGCCGCCTTTTCGGGCTGGGCCTTCAGGGTGCCGTCGGCTACCTTGGCGTCGTCGAAATCATCGGCAGACATATCGTAGCCGTTCAGGGCGGCGACCAGCTGCTCGCGGATATCGAAGCCCGACTTGCTGGCTGCAATGGCGGTGGCCAGCTCGTCCAGCTGGACGGCGGTGAGGCCGTTGTCCTCGGTGACCTTGGTGATCTCGTAGTTCTTTTTGATGGTGGTGATCTTCCCGGCGCCGCTCATACAGGAGGTCATGGAGCCGACCAGAACCACCAGCATCAACGCGAGCAACGCGATACGGGTCAGCGTCGAGCGGGTCTTGGGGTTTTGTAAAAGTCTTTTCATGTTTACGTTTCCTTTGTTTCTTGTGCATACCCCGACAAAGGCGGTCGGGGGCGCGGCTCCTCTGATTCTGGCCGCTGTGTTCAGTTGTGTACGTCTCCGTTTAAAAAATGGTCGGTCAGGCGTTTCCGTCGGAATCAGGATCATTCCCTTCCTCGGAATGGCTGGTAATGTCTTCGGAGACAGCCTCGCGCTCTGCACGGTACTTGTCGTACTTGCTCCAGCGCATGGGCATGGTTTTGAAGCCCTTTTCGGGCACGGGATCGAATCCCGCAGGGGAGAGCGGACTGCAACGCAGGATCCGCCAGACGGTGAGGATCAGCCCGGCAAAAAAGCCTCTCTTTTCAAAGGCCTCCAGCGAGTAGGCTGAACAGGTCGGTGTGAACCGACAGGTGGGAGCGGGCTTGAGTCCCGACAGGTACTTCCGATAGAAGCGGACCAGCGCCATGGCGATACGTTTCATGGCCTATCCTTCTGATCGGGGGTGCTGAGAACGGGGCTCTCGAGCTTTGGGGGAAGCGACTCCAGCATATCCAGCTTCTTAAAGATATACTTCAGCTCCGACTCGATGGCGGGGGATTTCTGCCGCTCGATGCCGGGGCGGGCCGCTATGACGATGAGGTATCCGCGGCGCAAGGCATAGCGGCGTTCCACGCCTTGCAGTCCCGCACGGATGATGCGCTTGACGCGGTTGCGCTCAATGGCGCCGCCCTCGCGTTTGGGCACAGACAGACCGATCCGATTGATATACTGCTTTTGCGGATTCGCCTTCTTCAGCTTTTTGGCCGCCAGATCCTTGAGAACGCAGACCGTCACGAACTTACCCGACCAGCGTTTGCCCCGCTGAAAGGTCTTTCGGTACAGGTGGTTCTCCTTGATGGCAATGGGTTTCATAGAACTCCTTCCCCATAGCATCCGCTATGAATTAGGATATGCCGCCCTTCGGCAAATTATGCCACAGACGGCGGGAAAAGGCATATGAGCCAAACCGACGAAAAATCCCGAGGACGAAAAGACAATCGCATAGACTCGTGTCCTATCATTCCTCGGGGTTTTCAATATGGGATGTCCCAAATTAGTAGGTCAGTCTCTTTCTGCCCTTGGCACGTCTTCTCTTGAGAACTTTGCGACCATCAGAGGTCTTCATTCTCTTTCTGAAGCCATGCTCCTTCTTTCTCTGACGCTTCTTAGGCTGGTAGGTTCTGAGCATTTTCGGTTACCTCCTTCAAGATTTGCTGTCGGGGCGTAATTCTGCCGGTCTGACAGGCGCAGAAATCCCGCGTAAAAACACGGAGCGCGCGACATTGACTGTTATATTATAACCGCAATATCCCGATTTGTCAAGGGTTTTTTTGAATTTTTTTCAAAAAACCGCTCCTGAATCGAAATTTTGTACAAATTCACCTTATGCGGTCTCGGTTTCGGCCTCGTTCTCGGTATTGCTGACGATAGGCGTACCGTCCTCGTAGGTGAAGGTGACCTGATCCATGAGCCATTTGTCCAGCTTGGTGGCAAAAGCGGCCTCGGTCAGGGCGACCTCACCCATGTTCTGGATGATCTCCTCCTCGGTCATGTAGCCGTAGTACTGATCGACCCAATACTTGACCTGGGCATCGAACTCCTCCTTGGTCACGGTCTCCAGACCCTCCATCTCGGCGATGGCGTGGGTGATCATGTCGCGGCTGACCATGAGCTCGGACATCTTGGTGACCTCTGCCTTCCAATCGGCATCCTTATCCAGTCCCAGGTAGGCCACGGCGAAGGTGTCGATATTGGGATAGAGCTTCTTGAACTCCTCGCCACCGGCGGAGGTGTAGTAGTCGAAGTAGTACTTCACCTCGGACTCGTAGGCGTTGAAGTAGTACTTCACCTCGGTCTCGGGGAGGTTCTTGCACACAGCCTTCTCGGTCAGGTGGTTCCAAAGGGCGTCCACCTTGGCGTTCTCCACGTTGGTCGCGTTCTTCGCTACGAGTGTTTCGTATACGTAATCCTCAAATTCGTCCAGCAGAGCCTCATCGCTGGCATAGAATTCGCCCTTAGGCTTGTACTTCAAAGTGTCGACCACGAAATCGCGGGTGTACTCGGGCAGGGTGTACTGCACGGCGTACTCCACCACGATCTGGAAGGTGGCGTCCTTGCCTGCCAGCTCCTCGGCGTAGTCCTCGGGGAAGGTCACCTTGATCTCGGCGGGCTTGGTCTTGGAGGTGGTGTTGGGCACGATACCCACCAGGGCATCCTCAAAGCCGGGAATGAAGGAGCCGGAGCCCAGACCCAGGGTATAGGGCTTCTCGTCGTCCCAGTTGGAGCCGCCGTCAAACTCCTTGCCGTCCACAAAGCCCTTATAGTAAATGTAGGCGTCGTCACCCAGCTTCAGGGGCTGATCCTTGACCATGGTGGTACCGTTGACAGCCGTACGCTTGGGGAACAGGATGGAGGATTTGAGATACGCCTGCACGTCCTCGTCGGTAACCTTCAGAGAGTCGGAGATGGTGAGGGTCAGGTTCGTGTAATCCTCTTTCGCGATGGTCACGTTGCCGGCCACGTCGGCGTCCATGTAGTCGTAGCGGGGGATGGAGGTCACGGCCTCGGTCTCGGCGGTGGTGCCGGTGCCCGTGCCCGTGCCGGTCTCGGTGGTGTTGTCGCCGCTCTTACAGGCGGTCAGGGATGCGGCCAGCATAGAGGCGGCCAGCAGCATAAGCAATACTTTGCGCATAATGTATTCTCCTTGAATTTTTGTACGATAGGATTGGGTCACTGGGCCTCGGACTCAAAGGTAAAGGTTGCCTGCTCCATGAGCCACTTCTGGATCTTCTCGCCAAAGGCGGCGGCGCGGATGGTTCCCTCGCCCATGTTCGAAAGGATCTCGGCCTCGGTCATGTAGCCTTGGTAGTAGTCTACCCAATACTTCAGCTCAGCCTTGAATTCCTCCTCGGTGACGGTCTTGATGCCCTCCAGCTCGGCGATGGCGTAGCTGATCATGTCCTTACAGACCATATCCTTGCTAATGGTCTGCAGCTCGGCCTTCCAGTCGCCGCCCTCCTCTACGCCCACGTAGCTGTTGGCAAAGGCGTCAAAGTTGGGGTACTGCTCGGTGAAGGACGCACCGCCGTAGGACTTGTAGTAGTCGTAGTAATACTCGATTTCGTCCACGTAGGCGTTGTAGTAGTAGTCCAGCTCCAGCTGAGGATGGTTCTTGCAGATCGCTACCTCAGTCAGGTAATTCCACAGGGCGTCGATCTTGGCGCTCTCCAGCGCCTCGGCCTTCTGGCCTTCCAGATACTTCTTGACGTAGCCCTCGAACTCGGACAGGAGGGCGGCATCGGAGGCATAGAAGTCCTTTTCGCCCTTGTACTGCAGGGTCTTCTCCACGGTCTCGCGGTTGTAGGCGGGGATGGTGTACTGCACGGCGTACTCCACGGCCACGTAGAAGATGGCGTCCTTACCCGCCAAATCCGCGGATCCGTAGTCTGCGGGGAAGGTCACGTGAACCTCGACGGGATTGTCCTTGGTGGCGTTGGCGGGAATAACACCCACCAAACCCTCCTCAAAGCCGGGGATGAAGGAGCCTGAGCCCAATCCCAGGGCGTAAGGAGAAGCGTCCGTCCAGTTGGAGCCGCCCGCGAATTCCTTGCCGTCCATCACGCCCTTGTAATAAATGTAGGCGGTGTCACCCAGACGGAGCGCCTGGTCGGTGACCTGCGTGGTGCCGTTGTCAGCGGTGCGGTACTGGAACAGGATGTAGTCGATGTAGTCCATCACATCTTTTTCCGTGACCTGCAGGGCGGCAGGGAGCTTCAGCTCCATACCCGTGTACTGCGACTTATCGATGGTCACGTCGTTTTTGACGTCGGCGGCAAAGTAGTCGTAGCGGGGCGCGGCGGTCACGGGCTCGGTGGACGCTTCGGTGCCGTCCTCGGTGCCGTCCTCGGTGCCGGTCACGGCGTCGGTCACAGCGTCGGTTTCAGCCGTATCGGGCTCGGTCACGGGCGCCGTATCGGTGGCCGTATCGGCGGCCGTATCGGCGGGCTTTTGCGCGCCGCACTCAGGACAGAACTTGCCGCTACTGCCCACGCCGCAGGAACAGAGCCAGGTCTCCGACTCGGGCGGGGTCACGGTGTTCGCGGTACAAGCCACCATAAGCATAATCGCGCACAGGCTCAGCACCGCCAAAATCAACATATTCTTTTTCATGTAGTAAACTCCTTTTTACGGGGATACGTCACCCCCGAAAAACAATACCCATTCATGATACTACCTTTTCATCAAAAAATCAAGTCTATTTTTTGAATTCACGAAAAATTCAGGCGGTTTCCACCCGTCTCCCACAGAAAAAATGGCAGAATTTACATCGCGTTCACAACTATTCGCCCGCGGAATGGTATCATGAAAGAAGAAAAATTCCGAAAGGAGGGCCCCGCCGTGAACGACATCCGAGACGCCTTAGGGCCGTACACAGACAAGGACCTTGAACGGGTCTCCATACAGATCTACGACACGCTGGACTCCACCAACAATCTTGCCAAAGCCCGCGCGCATGAAGCTACGCCCGCTCTGTATATCGCCCGCACCCAAACGGCGGGACGGGGACGGTTGGGGCGCTCCTTCCACTCCCCCGCCCACACGGGACTGTATATGACGGTGGCCTACACCACCCGAGAGCCTCTGACCGAGGCCGTCCGCGTGACCGCTCTGGCATCCGTGGCCGCTGTTTCGGCCATTGAAGCGCTGACCGACAAGCGCCCCGCCATCAAGTGGGTCAACGACATATATCTGGATCACCACAAGATCGGCGGCATCCTCACCGAAGCAGTCACACTCGAGGGCGGTGGAAATCGTATGATCGTGGGGCTGGGCATCAACCTCACCACCAGGGAGTTCCCCGAGGGGCTCCGCGCCCCCGCCTCCTGCCTGTTTTCACCGTCGGAGGCGCACATGGCCTCCACCGCATTTGCAGACCGATTGGCGGGAGAGATCACCCGTCGCCTGCTGGAGGCCGTGGACGGGATCACCTCCCCTGCGGATTGCCTGCAAGCCTATCGGGAGCATCTTTGCTACGTAGGAGAGACGGTTCTCTGCACCCGCGGGAGTGAAGCCTTTGAGGGTGTGATCCTGGGGGTGGACGAGGGGTATTCTCTGCTGGTATCCGTAAAAGGGGAGACTGTGACCCTGTCCTCGGGAGAAATATCCATCCGTCCTGCGGTACTGTAAGGATATTTTGCGGTTTGTTCAACACAAGGACACAAAAACGTGGTATAATCAATTACACTCAACTGAAAAGGAGACTTTTATGCGTACCTTCCTGAAGCTGATCCTTCCCTGCCTGCTGATCTCTTTGCTGATCACGCTGGCGGCCTGTACGACGGGCACTCATGATCCCTCCGTTTCCACCGACGCCGCAACCACGGCAACCCCCACCGATACGGCCGACGTAACCGACACGGAGGATACCGCAGGGGCAAACACCGACGGAGCAACCGAAGCTCCCACCGAGGAGGCGACCGAGCCTGCGACCGCCGCCCCCGAGACCCAGCCCTCTGACAAGGACGTGGTCAAGGCCGGTCCTGAGACCCTTACCTTTGATGCCACCGTCACGGTCACCGAGAACAGCGGCAAGGCTGCCGTCACCCACAAGGACGGCCTGACCTACACGGCTACGGGCTACGATTCCGCCACAGGAAATCAGCTCACGTTCGTAAAGGGTCTGACCCTGACCTTTGATCCCGCAAACACCGCCGAGGCTTTTAACCGCTTCACCCTGGGTTACACCTCCACCCAGCCGCTGTACGGCAAGGTAACCTACACCCTGGGCGGCAAGACCGTCACCGACGACTTCTACCTGGAGGCGGGGGAGAATACCTTCTCCTGCCTGATCGGGCAGTATCTGAACGGCAAAAAGGGTGAAGGCATCACCCAGATGACCTTTGAGACTTGCAACGACAAGTCTGCCGACTTCGCACTCTGCGTGCTGAACACCATGGAGTACCCCGTTTATGGCACCGACAGTGACACCTACTTCATTGAATCGCCCCGCTATAAACTGGGCATTCGCCTGGGCTGGGGCGGCGGCATCAACTACATCGAGGACAAAAACGATGATTCCAGCCGTCTGGAGAATCTGGTCAATCAAGCCGATACAGGTCGCCTCATACAGCAGTCCTACTACGGCGTCCAGCAAAACAGTGAATACACTCCCGGCCATTTCAACGGTTCCACATGGGCGTATAACCCCGTGCAGGGCGGTGACAAAGAGCAGAACCATTCCCGTATCATTGATATCGTAGTCACCGAGCGCTCGGTCTACGTCAAGTCCCAGCCTCAGGACTGGGCCAAGGACAACGAGATCACCCCCTCCTACATGGAGAACGTCTACACGGTCTACTCCGACCGCATCCAGGTGGATAACCGCTTCGTGGATTTCTCGGGCTGGACCCACCGCTACGCCCATCAGGAGCTCCCTGCCTTCTACACCGTCAGCTACCTGAGCCGCTTCACCCTCTACAACGGCGCCAAGCCCTGGACCGACGATACCCTGTCCTACCGCGACAACCTGAATTTCTGGGGAGATTCCACTTACTACAACGACTGCACCTTCCTCATCAAGAACAGCAACACCGAGACCTGGTGCGCATGGACCAATCCCCGGGAGGATTTTGGTATCGGTCTGTACGTCCCCAACGTGGACTCCCTGCTGGCCGGTCGCCATGCCTTCAACAATTCCCCCGATTCCACCAACGGAGCCTGCAACTACGTAGCTCCCGTCAACACCATCATCCTGACCTCCTTTGAGGCGTTGGAATACAGCTACCTCATCTCCACGGGCTCGGTGGAGGAGATCCGCGCCACCTTCAAGGAGAACAAGGATTTCGCCACAAACGAGACCCTCCACAAGAATTATCAGTCCCGTCGGGTGGCAGACAGCACGGTAGCCACCAATGAAAATTCCTATGCCGATCTGGGAAACGAGACCGGTGGTAGCGGAAATGCCGGCGCCGACTTCTCGGAAAATCTTGATCTGACCGTAGAGGCCAACACCGCCCACGTCATCGCCTCCAACAACTCCATCGTGGGCTTTGATGCCGGCGCGGGTGCCACCACCCTGACCGTCAAGGGCGCAGATCCCCACGTCACCGTTGACTGCGGCGACCTCCTCTCGGCAGATAAGTACAAGACCATTGAGATCACCTACATGCTTCCCGCCTCCAACAGCGACGGGAACAACGTGACCGATCTCTTCCTCTGCGCCGGAAACGTGACCAATCCCGATCCCAATGCCTGCGTCCGCATGGATCTGATAGCCGACGGCGAATATCACACCCTCGTCGTGGATCTCTCTGGCAAGTCCTTCTGGAACGGCGACATTCACAAGATTCGCTTCGACTTCCTTGATGCATGCGAGGCAGGAGACGTGATGTACGTCAAGAGCATTGTACTGAAATAACCCTGAAAGGGTAAAAGCCACCGTATCCCGCTGACGGGATACGGTGGCTTTTCTATGGAAATCGGGATCAGCCCTTACGCAGTCTCTCCTCGTCGGCCATGAGCTTATGCAGCTCGTAGTAGCGGCCGCCGTGGGCGATCAGAGCCTCGTGGTTGCCCTGCTCCACGATCTCGCCGTTCGACAGCACGATGATGTTGTCGGCGTGGCGGATGGTGGACAGACGGTGGGCGACCATGAGCATGGTGCCGATGTTCATCATCTTCTCCAGGGAGTCCTGAATGAGGACCTCGGTCTCGGTGTCGATGTTGGCGGTGGCCTCATCCAGGATCATGACCGAGGGCTTATGCACGATGACGCGAGCGAAGGAAAGAAGCTGACGCTGACCGGCAGACAGGTTGTTACCGCGGTCACGAACAGGCTCGTCCAATCCGCCCTCCAGCTTAGCGATGAAGTGGTGAGCGTTGACGTAACGGCAGGCCTCCATGACCTCCTCGTCGGGGATGTGATCGGCGCCCAGCAGGATGTTGGAGCGCACGGTACCCGAGAACAGGAACACGTCCTGGAGCATCTGACCGAAGTGGCGGCGGAGGGCAGAGATCTTGATCTCCTTGATGTCCCGTCCGTCGATGAGGATCTGACCCTGCTGGATGTCGTAGTGACGGCAGATGAGGGAGAGGATGGTGGTCTTACCCGAGCCCGTCGCGCCCACGAAGGCCACGGTCTGACCTGCCTCCACCTTGAAGGATACGCCCTTCAGCACCCATTCGCCGGGGACGTAGGAGAACCATACGTCGCGGAACTCGATCTCGCCGCGGATCTCCTCGGGCTCGATGGCGTCGGGGGAATCCTGGATCTCGGGCACCATATCGAAGACGGTAAAGATCTTCTCGGCCGAGGCCATGGCCGACTGGAGCCAGTTGAACTGCTCCGCCAGGGACTGGATGGGGTTGAAGAACTTGTTGATGTACATGTAGAAGGTCACCACGGTACCGCCCGTGATCACCTGACCGAGGAACGCCTTGTCCTGGATCACGCCCTTACCGCCCAGGTAGAACAGGCACATGACGGAAGCCACGTAGAGCATGTATACCACGGGACGGAACACGCCGAAGACGAAGATCTGATCCCGCTTGGACTTGCCGAGGGCGTTGTTCTTGCGGTCGAATTCGTTCTTTTTGAAGGCCTCGCGGTTGAAGATCTGGATGATCTTCATGCCCGACAGGTTCTCCGACAGGAAGGTGTTGATGTCGGTGGTGCCGTCCTTGACCCGGCGGTAGGCTTTACGGGAGAACTTACGGAAGATCACCGTGAACAGCACGATGAAGGGCACGAAGCACAGCACCATGAGGGTCAGGGCGTAGTTGAGGCAGAGCATGGCCACCAGCACGCCCAGAATGACGAAGACGTTCTTGACCAGGTTGACGATGATGTGGGTGAACATCATGGAGATGGCACCCGTATCGTTGGTCACGCGGGTGACCAGCTTACCCACGGGAATGTGGTTGAGCTGCTCGTGGGACAGGCTTTCGATGTGGATGAACAAATCCTCACGGATGGCCGACAGGATGCGCTGACCCGTCTTCTGCAGGACGATGGCCTGGATGTAGGTACAGACCATGGACACCACCAGAATGGAGGCATAAACGGCTACCGCGGTGTAGAGGTAGGGCAGGGTAAAGGTCTCGTTCTGGATGGATTCGGTCAAGTCACCGATGACCAGAGGGGAGACGATGTCGTAAAAGATGGAGAAGACCATGAGCAGGATCACCACAAGGAAGCTGCGCCAATGGGGCTTGGCGTACTTCAAAAGGCGGCGGACAATCTCTCCGTCCTTCATGTTGCGGTCGAAGCCGATGGCTTCCTTTTTGTCCTTCATGGTGATGTAAGCCACCAGGAAGATTACCGACAGGACGCCTACGATGGCGCCGATGATGAGAAGGGGCAGATATTCACGCATAGTCGCCCACCTCCTCTCGGCAGTCGGTCGGTCGTTTGAGCTCGTGTGAATCGCTTTCCTTCATGGCGCCCTCCACCTGCTGGAGCTCCACCATGGTGCGGTAGTCGGGGCAGGTTTCCAGCAGCTCGGCGTGGGTACCCACGGCGGTCACGCGGCCGTCGTCCAGGAAGATGATCTTATCCATGCCCTCCACCGTAGAGATGCGGTGGGCGATGAGGATGGTGGTCTTTCCTGCGCGGATGCGGCGGAGATTTTCCAGGATGGCCTTTTCGGTGCGGACGTCCACCGCCGAAACGGCGTCGTCCAAAACCAGGATATTGGCGTCCTTCATGAGGGCGCGGGCGATGGAGATGCGTTGCTTCTGACCGCCCGAGACGGTCACGCCTCGCTCGCCCAGCACCGTGGCGTAGCCCTCGGTGAACTCGGAGATGTTATCGTGGACGTCGGAGAGGCGGGCAGCCTCCTCGATGACGGCCTGATCCGTGGTATCCGAGGCGAAGGAGATGTTATTGGCGATGGTATCGCTGAACAGGAAGTTATCCTGGGGCACGTAGGCGGCGTACTTGCGCACGGTGCGGATGGGGATGTCGTTGACGTCGTAGCCGTCCAGGAACACGGTTCCATCGGGGACGTTATAGGTGCGGAGCAACAGATCCACCAGGGTGGTCTTGCCCGAGCCGGTCTTACCGATGATACCCACGTTCTCTCCTGCCTGGATGGTGAAGGAGACGTCGGTGAGGGAATCGTAGGAGCCGCCGGGGTAGCGGAAGGTGAGGTTTTTCATCTCGATGTTGCCTGCAAGGGGGGCAGCGGGCTCGGTGACACCGGGCTTGTCCGCCACGTCCACGGGGGTATCCAAAAGCTCACCGATACGAGCCAGAGAGGCCTTGCCGCGGGCGCGCATCTCAATGAGCTGAGAGATGGCCATGATGGGCCAGATGATGGAGGTAAAGTAACCGATGAACTCCACCAGCTGTCCGGCGTTGAACTGGCCGAGGTAGACCAGGTAGCCGCCGTAGCCCAGGATCACGCAGATGACAGACTCCACGAAAAGAGTGACCAGAATGTTGAAGATAGTGGAAATCTTGGTGAACTCCACGTTGACCTTTTCGTTCTGCTTGTTGAGCTTACGGAAGTCCATGAGCTGGACGGCTTCCTTGACGAAGGCCTTGATGGCAGCGGTCGCCGAAAAGCCCTCCTGGGAGAAGTCGGAAAGCGCCGAGAAGGCCTCCTGCCGCTCGTCCCACTTTTTCTCCAGAGAGTGACCCACAATGGCGCTGAGGATGAACAAAAACACCATGGGGATCAGAGAGAACAGGGTCAGAATCCAGTTCATGCGGAACATCTTCCAGAGCGCCAGCACGCCGAGGAACAGGGCGTCAGCCAGCATGAGGATGCCCGAGCCGAAGCAGTCCTGCACGGTTTCCAGGTCGTTGGTGAAGTAGGACATGAGGGTACCCACCTTGTTGACCTGGTAGTACTCGCGGGAGAGATCCTTACAGCGGTCGAACATCCGTCCGCGCAGGTCGGTCTCCACCTTGATACCCGAGCCGAAGAAACAGATACGCCAGATGAACCGCCCGATTGCCATGCAGACGATGATGAAGATCATGGGCAGACAGATCTTGTCCAGCAAGAAGTCCATGTCAAAGCCGGCAAAGACCTCAGGCGCCGTCTCCACCTTGCCGTCCTTGATGCCGTTGATGACCATACCGTACAGCTTGGGGATCTCCAGCTGGAAGAAGTCGATCATAACGAGGGACAGAACACCCAGCAGAAGCGCGGGCAGATGCTTCAGGTAGTATCGGTTGATGTGTTTTCCGAAGATCACGGGCTCACCTCATTTCGGTTAGATTCGGCGGAAAGTCCGCCGCAGATCGCAAAATTCGCATTATACCTATTATATCATATTGTTTATAATTTATCAAGGGGGTTTGGCAAAACTGTTGGGATGTTTTTTGTGAACCAAAGGTTGAGCGTTAAGCGTTAAGGGGAAAGAAAAGAGGGAGCGGCAAAAGCCGCTCCCGGGGGGTTAGGGGACGTAGTTGAAGTGGACGGTGTAGGAGCCGGTGTTGCGATCCCAACTGGGATCTTTGTAGATGGCGTTCCATTCGGCTTCGGTGCCGGTGAAGTAGATGTCGGTCAGGGAAGTGCAGTCTTCGAAGGCCTTTCCTTCAATGCCAACCACACTGTTAGGAATAATAACAGAAATCAAGGCTTCACAGCCGTCGAACGTTCTAAAGGAAATGCTCTTTACACCATCAGGAATAGCGATGGAGGTCAGGTTGGTGCAAGCATAAAACGCGCAATTTCCAATGCTTGTCACGCTGTCGGGGATGACGATGGAAGTCAAGCTGGTATCGCTGAATGCACTAGCCCCGATGAGTGTTACACCGTCGGGGATGGTGACGGAAACCAGGTTTGTACACTCATGGAATGCCTGACCGCCAATCATGGTCACGCCCTCGGGGATGACAATTGAGATCAATCCCGTACAGAATTCAAACGACTGGCTAAGACTCGTCACACCCTCGGGAATGTCTATAAAAGACAAATTAGCACACTCCCGAAATGCCCAATTACCAATGCTCGTCACGCTGTCGGGGATATCAATAGAAGTCAAACTGGTACAATAGGCAAACGCATACTGACCAATGCTTGTCACACCGTCGGGAATAATCACGGAGTGTAAAGAGGTACAATATTTGAACGCCTCCCTGCCAATACCCGTCACACGCGTTCCCTCGTATGTGGGCGGAATTGCAATATCCGTATCCTTACATGTACCAATTCCACTGACACAATAGTATTCTCCGGTCCAATCGAGCGAAAACTCCAACCCCACAGAATATTGTCCTTCAATGGCTTCACGCAAAACCTCTCCGCATACGGTACACTGGGTGTGTTGGTTACCATCAAAGCCCCAACCCGCTTCTTTATCGATGATCCATTCTCCCCAAGTATGTCCAGTAGCAGGAATCACCTCCTGCTCCACCAAAACCTCTCCGCACTCTCCGCACTGCTTCCCTGCAGTCAAGCCTGTTGTCGTGCAAGTGGGTTCCGTGCTGGGCAACATCGTTTCGGTATGACCCAGCGCGGGAGCCAGTTCAATATGGCAAACCGTACAGGTCTGCGCCGTGGTGCAGGTGGCAGGCGAACCAGGGATATGACCGTTGGCAGCTTCCATGATTTCGCCGCACACGGTACAATTCTGTGATTCGGTGCAGGTAGCATCCGCACCGGGGGTATGTCCGGCGGCAGGAATCACAGTTTGCGCCATCAGAATCTCCCTGCACTCCTCGCATTGCTTTCCTTCGGTCAAGCCGGGTTCGGTGCAGGTGGGCGCAACAGCATCGAGTACCGTTTCAACGTGCGTGTGGGCTGTCGTCACTTCCTCGGTCATTTCTCCCTCGGTAATCACTTCCTTGGTTCCCTCTTCCTTCTCGGAGTCCGAAGGGGCGGTTTCAGCGGGATTCCTTCCCGTGGAGTCCGCCTCGCCGGGGGTACTTTCGTTCGGTACATTTTCCGTCGGAGCCTTTTCGGTCGCTTCTTCGGGATTCGCGGGCGCCAGCAGCACGTCGCAAGACGTCCCCATCAGGATCATGAATGCCGCCAACGCGGCGCACAAAATTTTTCTCAAGCACATCACGGATGATCTCCTTCTGCTTTCTTATGGGTTCATTATAGCACAATCCTTCGCCCCTGTCAAGTCCAAAAGCCTCTTGACAGCCGCCCGAAAATCCAGTATAATATAGGCAGATTCATACAGGAGGTCTTTTCCCATGGAACCCATTGAAATACTTGCCATTCTGATCCTCGTGGGCGTGCTGGCCGCCGTGGCGCTGCTGGTGGTCTTGCTCCGCAAGAAGCCCGAGTCCACCGTCGACACCGCTGCCCTGTCCGCCGCCTTCTCCGACGCCCTGCGCCGTGAGGTCACCGATCCCATCCTGCGGGAGGAGCGGCACAATCAGAGTACCCTGCGTACCGAGCTGCAAACCGAGCTGCGGGGCTCCCGCACCGAGACCACGGGGGTGGTGCAGACCTCGGTGGAAAAGCTGGGGCAGTCCCTGCGGGAATCCCAAAGGGAGACCGCCGAGCTTCAGGCCAAGCGCATTTCCGAGCTGACCGAGGCCGAAACCAAGCTCATGGCCGAGCTGGCGCAAGCCCAGGCACGCCGCTTTGAGGCTCAGGATGCCCGTCTGGAGGCCATGCAGAAGTCTCTGAACGCTCTGCTTTCGGAGCGCATGGACGGCCTGAATACCACCGTCGGCCAGCGGCTGGCCGAGGTGGACAAGCAGTTCAAGGACTTCCGCGAGCAGTCCGCCGCCGCCCAGGAGCTTCTCCGCAAGACCATGGAGGACCGCATGACCGCCATGCAGACCCGCAACGCCGAGCAGCTGGAGCAGATGCGCGCCACCGTGGACGAAAAGCTGCAGAAGACTCTGGACGAGCGCATTTCCCAGTCCTTCAAGCTGGTCAACGAACGTCTGGCCGACGTCTACAAGGGGTTGGGCGAGATGCAGACGTTGGCGGGGGATGTGGGCGACCTCAAGAAGGTCATGGCGGGCGTCAAGACCCGCGGTATTCTGGGAGAGATCCAGCTGGGCGCCATCATCTCCGAGATCCTCTCCCCCGAGCAGTATGAGGAGAACGCCGTCACCCGTCCCGGCACCGCCAACCGCGTGGAGTTCGCCATCAAGCTCCCCGGTGAGGGGGATCAGCCCGTCTACCTCCCCATCGACGCCAAGTTCCCCGCCGACGCTTACCACCATCTGGTGGACGCCTACGAGGCCGGGGATCCCGACCGCATCAAGGCCGCCTCGAGCGAGCTGGAGACCCGTATCAAAGGCGCCGCCAAGGACATCCGCGACAAGTACGTGGAGCCCCCCTACACCACCACCTTCGGCATCATGTTCCTGCCCTTCGAGGGGCTTTACGCCGAGGTCGTGCGGATGGGTCTGGTGGATATTCTGCAGACTCAGTACCGCGTCAGCGTAGCTGGCCCCACCACCCTGGCCGCTCTGCTCAACAGCCTGCAGATGGGCTTCCGCACCTTGGCCATTCAGAAGCGCTCGGGCGAGGTCTGGGAGGTTCTGGGCGCTGTCAAGACCGAGTTTGGCAACTTCGAAAAGGTGCTGGCCAAGGCCAAGGAGCGCATCGACCAGACCGGCGACGAGCTGGACAAGCTCATCGGCACCCGTACCAGACAGATCAACCGCAAGCTGAAGTCGGTGGCCGAGCTTCCCGCGGCCGACGCGCAGAAGCTGCTGGATGGAGTGATCGTGGAGGAGGATTCCTGACCCACGCCCCTATATGCAAAACAAGACCCGCACCGAAAGCGGGTCTTGTTTGTCTTTATTCCACCTCCAGCACCGCCAGCACCACCTCGGGGCGATTGGCGAAACGGATCGGAATGCCGCTGTTCCCGAGACCGCGGCTGACATACAGCAGCGTCTCACCCTCATTGATGGGAATGCTGTACAGCCCCGACTCATAGGCGGGGAAGAACCCCTGTCCGGGGCCAAAGACAGCACCCACGAAGGGAACCCGAATCTGCCCGCCGTGGACGTGACCCGAAAAGACCAGATCCGCTCCTGCCTCGGCGTAGTCGGACACAAATTCCGGGTGGTGCGCCAACAGAATGGTATACCCATCCCCGCACAGCTCGGACAATGACTTGCCCTCTTCACCGTGCCGAAAGTCAGGGGAATCCACCCCCGCCACGGTAATATGTTCACCGCCCCGCTCCAAGGTAACCGCCTCTCCGTGAAGCACCGTCACGCCCAAAGAAAGCAAAACGGCCTCCAGCTCGGCGTAGGTTTCGGCAGAAACAGCCCCCTCATGGTTTCCCGTGACGTAGTAGCAGGGGGCGATCTTCATCGCCTCGCGGCAGAAGGACGCCGTCAGGTCTATGTCGGTGCGCTTCTTTTGGCGGCTGATCATATCGCCCGTGAGAAGAATGAGATCGGGGCTCGCGTCGCGGATCAGCGCGAGAGTTTTTTCATGGTTCTCTCCCAGCTCCGCATCGTGCAAATCAGATATATGCGCAATGCGCAGACCGTCAAAGGCGGCGGGAAGCCCTTCGGCGGGAATGGTGACCTCGGTGAGGGCAGGGACGGTGTTGGAGTGAAATATCCACCCACCCAAACCAGCCAATAGAATCAAAACGGCGGTCAGGACGAGGATGCGCCGTTTCTTTTGGCGGCTCATAGAGGAAAGCATAACCGTGACAGCTCCTTTCGCTGAGATTCCACACATATCGTACCACATTTTTCATAGAATGTCAAGAGAACATTCAACGTCTTACAGGAGGTACGCCATGCGCTCTTTTCTCGTCTGCCTTACGGCTTTCCTTTTGCTGATATCCTTCCCCGCCTGCTCCCCGTCCGCGCCGAGGGATCCCTTCGCTTACGCAGGGGAGGCCTTTTCGGTTGTGGTACGGGGCACTTATACCCCCACGGGAGACACCGCTTCCCGCTCCTTTTCGGCGCGGATCTCGGCGGGCGCGCCAATGAACGGCGATCCCACCCGCCGCGACCTGAGCGTGACCTTCACTTCTCCCGCTACCTTGGCAGGTGTGACCGTTACCGCCGCTCTGACCCCCGCATCCGACGGAACCTACAAAAGATCGGTGGTCTTTACCTATCCCTCGGACTACGGAAAGGTCGAGATCCCCGCGAAGGGCGAGGAATTCGACGGGTTCCTGCGCTTTGCCGAGGCTCTGTTACCCTTGGGAGACGTGGCCGACGTATCGCCCGTGACAGACGGAAGCTATACCGTCACCCGCAAAGGAGAGGGGCGGGAGGCGGTGTTCACCTTTGCGGAGGGGCAGGCGTCTCCCCTTCTCGTCACCGTCACCACCCCCGCAGAAACGCTGACCGTCACCGTCACGCCATAGAAAAGGGCATCCTGCCGAAGCAGGATGCCCTTTTGCTTGGGTTTTATGGGGCCGCTTACGGCGGCCGTTAAAAACGGCTCTTTTCGTCCGAAAGTCCCACCATATAGTCCAGGCTGACGTTGTAGTACTCGGCCAGCTTGACGAACAGGTGCATGGGGAGCTCCCGCTCACCCCGCTCGTAGCGGCTGTACTGATTCTGCTGCATGCCCAGCACGTCGGCCAATTCCATTTGGTTCATGTCTGCCGCGACGCGAAGCTCACGCAGACGGGGGTAGTATTTGTTCTTGCTTTCCATAGTCGTCTTCTTTCCTGTATGATGATATTTGCATGAAGCTTAATCCAGTTCCTTCTTGCCGGTGTACAGCTCGTAGTAGCGTCCCTTCAGGGCCAGAAGCTGGTCGTGGTTGCCTCGCTCGATGATCTCGCCCTTCTCCAGCACCATGATGGCGTTGGCGTTACGGACGGTGGACAGACGGTGGGCAATGACGAAGGTGGTGCGGTTCTTCATGAGCCGATCCATACCGCGCTCGATGTGGCGCTCGGTACGGGTATCTACGGAAGAGGTTGCTTCGTCCAGAACCAGAATGGGAGCCTTGGAAATGGCGGCGCGGGCGATGTTGAGCAGCTGGCGCTG
Organism: Eubacteriales bacterium; assembly: GCA_045643785.1. Lineage (GTDB taxonomy): Bacteria > Bacillota > Clostridia > Oscillospirales > CAG-272 > CAMEON01. Next base: position 21,682 of record JAZRFR010000178.1, read on the forward strand.
TCCCTGGGAGAGGTTGGCGCCATCGCCCTCCAGCACCGTCTGGTAACCGTTCTCCAGGCGCATGATGAAGCTGTGCGCCGAGGCGGTCTTGGCGGCCTCGATGACCTCCTCGTCGGTGGCGTCGGGACGGCCGTAGCGGGTGTTCTCCATAATGGTACCTGTGAACAGGTGGGTATCCTGCAGAACCATGGCGATATTCCCACGCAGCTCATCCCGCTTGTAAGCGCGGATATCCACGCCGTCGATGGTGATGGTTCCCTCGTCGATGTCGTAGAAGCGATTGAGCAGGTTGGTCACGGTGGTCTTACCCGCGCCCGTAGAGCCTACGAAGGCGATCTTCTGTCCCGCATGGGCGTAGAGGCTGACGTGCTTGAGGATGGTCTGGCCGGGCAGGTAACCGAAGGTTACGTCGTCCAAAATCACCTCGCCCTTGACGTCCTCCATACGGATGGCGTCGATGCGATCGGGGGTCTCGGGCTCCTCGTCCATGACGGAGAAGACACGTTCAGCACCCGCCAACGCCGAGAAGACGGTGGACATCTGCATGGACAGGTTGTTGATGGGGAAGGAGAATTTGCGGGAATAGTCGCAGAACACGGTAAGACCGCCCACGTCAAAGCCCGCGAAGATGCAGAGCAGACCGCCCACACCCGCCGTAACGGCGAAGGAGAGGTTGGAGAGGTTGTGCATGATGGGGCCCATCACGCCGCCAAAGAACTGCGCCTTGAACTGCTTGTCGCGCATATCGTTGTTCAGGGTCTCGAACTCCTCCACGCAGACCTCCTCGTGGTTGAAGACCTTGACCACCTTGGAGCCCGTCACCGTTTCCTCGATGTAGCCGTTGACGGCGCCGAGGGCAGCCTGCTGGGCAGAGTGGTACTTGGCGGACTTCTTACCGATGAGACCGCCGCCGAAGAGGTAGAGGGGGATGAAGGCCGCCGTGATGAGGGTCAGGATCCAGTTGGTATAGATCATCATGGCCAGGGTACCCACCAGCATGATGGAACCCGAAATGAGGCTGGTGACGGTGGAGTTGATCATCATGTCGATGGCGTCCACGTCGTTGGTGAAGCGGGACATGAGCTCGCCCGTGGGATGGGAATCAAAGTAGCGGACGGGGAGCTTTTGCAGCTTCTTGAACAGGTCGTTGCGGATCTTCTCCACGGCGTTCTGGGACACGGCGATCATGAGCCGTCCCTGGAGGTAGGTGGATACGATACCCACGGCGTAAATGACGGCCAGTATCATCAGGATGATGACGAGACAGCCCACGCGTTGCTCCACCGTAGGGGTGGCGTTGGCGGCCAGGTCGGGCATAAAGATGTTCAGAAGAATGCTCTTGGTGTGCGCGGAAACCTCGCCGTCGGCGGGGAGAGTCAGGACGTTGTAGACGTCACGGAGCAGGTAGGAGCCCGCGAGGGAGGTAACGGTACTGCCGATCATGCAGAGGAAAACAAAGATCAGGCGGAACCAGTGGGCGGCGATGTAGCCCAGCAGGCGGCGCGCCGTGGCGCGGCTGTTCTTGGGCTTGCCCTTGCCTCGCATACCGGGGCCTCCGGGGCCTCCCGGGCCTCTGCGAGGACCGCCGGGACCGCCGGGGCCGCGTCCTGCGGGAATCTTACCGAGGGATGCGTAACGCTTTTGAAGCTCTGTCAAATTTCTGGCTGCCATTACCCGTTCACCTCCCCGTTATTGAGTTCCTTTTCCAGCTCGGCCTTCTGCTTGGCGGCTTCCATCTGGGAATCGTAGATTTCCTTATATTCCACGTTGGATGCCAGCAGGGTCTCGTGGTTACCCATGCCCGTAATGCGACCCTCGTTGACCACGATGATCTGGTCGGCCTCCATGACGGAGGTAATACGCTGGGCGATGATGATCTTGGTGGTATCCTTCAGCTCACCGCGGAAGGCCTCGCGGATGCGGGCCTCGGTGGCGGTATCCACCGCCGAGGTAGAGTCGTCCAGAATCAGGATCTTGGGCTTCTTGAGCAGAGCGCGGGCAATGCAGAGACGCTGCTTCTGACCGCCCGATACGTTGGTACCGCCCTGACCCAGGTCGGACTCGTAGCCCTTGGCAAAGCCCATGACGAAGCCGTCGGCCTGGGCAGAATCGGCGGCGGCGCGGATGGAATCCATATCGGCATCCCCGTCGCCCCAGCGGAGATTATCCTCGATGGTACCCGAGAACAGAACGTTCTTCTGCAGCACCATACCCACGCCCTCGCGGAGATTGTAGAGGCTGTAATCCTTGACGTTGACGCCGTCCACCAGGATCTCGCCCTCGTCGGCATCGTAGAGGCGGGGGATCATGGAGACCAGGGTGGTCTTACCCGAGCCCGTGGAGCCGATGATGCCCACGGTAGAGCCTGCGGCGATCTTGAGGCTGATATCGTCCAGCACCTTGCCCTCGCTACCCTTGTAGTAGCGGAAGGTAACATTTCGGAACTCGATCTCGCCCCGCTCCACCTGCTTGTCGGGATGAGCGGCGGTCAGGTCAGAGATGTCGATCTCCTCGTTCATGACGGCCTTGATGCGCTTGCCCGAGGCCATGGCGCGGGAGGCCTGCATGAAGAGCATGGTCACCATCATAAGGGAGGACAGAATCTGGGTGATGTAGGTCACGAAGGCGGTGAGGTCACCCACCAGCATGGAGCCGTTCAGCACCATGTTGCCTCCGAACCACAGAACGGCCATAACGGCGGCGTTCATGCACAACGTCATGAGGGGGGACATCCAGATCACCACCAGCATAGCGCGGCGGCCGGCTCGCTTGAGGTCGGCGTTGGTTTGAGCAAAGCGGCGGGTCTCATGCTCCTCGCGGACGAAGGACTTGACCACGCGGACGTTGGTCATATTCTCCTGCACGTTGGCGTTGAGGCCGTCCACCTTCTCCTGCATGGCGGAGAAGCGGGGGAAGCCGAAACGGATGAACGCCACGATACCCACCAGCAGTACGGGCACGGCCACGGCCAGCACCAGAGCCAGCTCCCCGTTGAGGGCGATGGCCATGATCAGACCGCCCACCAGCATACCGGGGGCGCGCAGGGCCATACGGAGCAGGGTGTTGACGAAATTCTGAACCTGGGTGACGTCGTTGGTCAGACGGGTCACAAGAGAGCCCGTGTTGAACTTATCGATGTTGGCGAAGGAGAACTTCTGCACCTTGCGGTAGATGTCGGCGCGCAGATCGGCGGCGAAGTTCACGGATGCCTTGGCGCCGAAGTAGGCGCCGCCCACACCTCCGACCATCATGAGGACAGAGGTCAGCACCATGCCCACGGCCAAGGCCACGACGAGGGGCGCGTCGGGGTCGGAAAAGTTCTGTCCCAGGGTGTCGTACGCCCAGGTCAACCAGGCGGGGGCGTCCTCCATGGTGTGGTTCACGCCAAAGTCGATGATATAGGCCAGGAGCTTGGGCAGCAGGACCTCGCCGATGACCTCTACGATCATGCAGAGAGGGCCGATGATGAACCAGGGCAGATAGGGCTTGATGTACTTAAACCACCGCAGGCGCTCGGGCTGCTGTGCTTTGCGCCGGGTGGCGGATTGATGTTGGCTCACGGTCACACTTCCTTTCTTTCGTGGGGGGATTTTTGGATAGCGCTGGGATCGGCGGGGGCGCCGGCGGCGTCGAGATTACGATCCAGCCGCTCCATGAAGGAGATGAAGGTCGCGATCTCCTCGGGGGTGAAGCCCGCGAACATCTCGGTGTCGGTGGCTTCAAATACAGCGCGGCTCTCGGTCACCTTGGATAGTCCTTTCTCGGTGATGCGGATCTCGTTTCTGCGGTTGTCCTCGTCGGTCATGGAGCGGGAGATGTATCCTTCCCTTTCCAGCTTCTTGAGGGTGGCAGTCACGGCGGCAGGGCTGATACCCATGATCTCGGCCAGCTCCTTCTGGGAGGGGACGTCCCCCTCGTGACGAGCCAGCTGCATGAGCATACGGTGTTGGCCGTGGTGGATACCCAAGTCTCCGATGCGGCGCTCCACACAGGCATGATGACGGCGCATGACCCGAATGAGGAGGCGCACCGCGTTCATGTACGGGGAATCGGGAATGCGGCGCTCGGATGATTGCGATGAATTCATGGCTTCTCCTTTCGTTTGGGCTTGCCTCAAACAGTTCACGTTTGAAATGTCAAGGGGTTAATGATTAACACGTTAACTATTATAGCACAGATTTAAGATTTGTCAAGAGGGAAAGGTTTGAATTTTGTGTGAAAATGCTTTACGGCCATCTCGTTCACACGTTCTTCACTCGCCTTTCACCCCAAATTTCAATATTTATTTACAAATTAGTCTTGACGGATGTAACAATTATAGGGTAATATAAAAGTAGCGTGCATTTTAGCGCGTTAAAACTCGAACTCCCACATAGGAAGGAAAAAAATATGGGACCATTTGATGTATTGCAGCTAGTCTGTGGTCTGGCTCTGTTCCTGTACGGTATGGACGTTATGGGCGACTCCCTGAAACGAAGCGCGGGACGCAAGCTCAAGACCATCCTCGGAAACCTCACATCCAATCGTTTTAAAGCACTTTTGCTGGGTCTCGGCGTGACCGCCGTCATCCAGTCCTCCTCCGCCACCACGGTTATGGTGGTTGGTTTCGTAAACTCCGGCACCATGCTCCTGGGTCAGGCCGTGGGCGTCATCATGGGTGCCAACATCGGTACCGCCGTCACCTCCTGGCTCACCGCTCTCAACGGCATTGAGGGTGGCGCGGAAGCCCTGGCCTGGACCGAATGGCTCAAGCCCGACGCCTGGATGCCTATCCTGGCTCTCATCGGTATCTGCCTCATCATGTTCTCCAAGAAGAGCAAGCACAAGGACGCGGGCGCCATCCTCATGGGCTTTGCCGTCCTGATGGTGGGTATGGATCTCATGTCCGGCGCCGTCAGCGGCCTCAAGGGCGACCCCAACTTCACCAAGATCCTCACCATGTTCAGCAATCCCATTCTGGGTGTTCTGGCCGGTACCGTTCTGACCGCCATCGTGCAGTCCTCCTCGGCCTCCATCGGTATTCTCCAGGCTCTGTCCTCCACGGGCGCCATCAACTTCGGTATGGCCATCCCGATCATTCTGGGTCAGAACATCGGTACCTGTGTCACCGCCATGATCTCCGCCGCAGGCGCAGGCAAGAACGGTAAGCGCACCGCTCTGGTTCACCTCTACTTCAACATCATCGGCGTGACCTTCTGGCTGGGTATGTACTACCTGGTGGGTTGGATCCTGAACATCACCAACGTATTCGACGTATTCACTCTGGCCGAAAACTCCACCATCAACATGTGGGGCATTGCCGCTGTTCATACCATCTTCAAGTTCCTGGCCGTCGGCCTCCTGTTCCCCTTCTCCAACGCCCTCGTCAAGCTGGCCGAAAAGACCATCAAGGGCGACGACAAGAAGGGCGACGAGTACACCGATATGCTGGACGACCGCCTGCTGGACACCCCCTCTGTGGCACTGGAGCGCAGCCGCTCCGTGGCCGGTCAGATGGCCGTCGTGTCCTGCCAGTATCTCCGTAATTCCATCGGCTTGTTCCGTAATTACGACGGAAAAACCGCCGACGATATCCGCGAGGCCGAAAGCAAGGTGGACGTCTACGAGGACGTTCTGGGCTCCTATCTCGTCAAGCTCTCCTCCCAGAGCATGGACGAGCGGGACAGCCACGAGGTCACCAAGCTCCTCCACATCATCGGTGATCTGGAGCGCATCTCGGATCACTCGGTGAACCTGGTGGATTCCGCCGAGGAGATCAAGGACAAGAGCCTGATCTTCAGCGAGGAAGCCAAGGCTGAGCTGGACGTTCTGTACGCCGCCGTTTCCGAGATCGTCACCATGACCGAGCAGGCACTGAACACCTCCGACCTGGAGCTGGCCGCCCGCATCGAGCCTTTGGAGCAGGTCATCGACGACCTCCGCGACGACATCAAGATCAACCACATCCACCGTCTCAAGAAGAGCGAATGCACCGTGGAGCACGGCTTCGTCCTGTCGGATATCCTCACCAACCTGGAGCGCGTCTCCGACCACTGCTCCAACATCGGCGGTTGCCTCATTGAAATGGCCAAGAACGATACCCTGGATCTCCACGACTACATCCACCGCGTCCATCTGGGCGGTATGGAGTACAAGGAGCTCTTCGCCGAATACAAGGTCAAGTACGCGCTGCCCACCGAATCCAAGAACTGAAACCCCTGCGGGCGCCGTCATTTCTGACGGCGCCCTGCTTGTAGGGGAGCGGGAGAACGCCAAAGAGGAACTTCTTAAAAGAAGTTCCTCTCTGGACTCTCTTCAAGAAAATTCAAAAAAAGATTATTTGACAATGCTTTTTAAAAGTTCTTGGGATTCTTAAACCCTTCTTTCAAGAAGGGTTTAAGCGGGGTAGCGAAGCGGCGACACGGTAGTGAATGACTGCCGGTGGCAGTCAGAGCCGTATCGTGACCGAGCCGCAGCGAGATCCAGGGGTAGAGCCCCTGGTCGATAAACCCAAATTTTAATTTCACGATCGCTAAGGAGTATCTTTATGAGAGAGATCGGCATCAACATCGGCGCCCGCAAGGAGATGGATACCGCCACCTTCTGCGCCTTTATCCGCGACCTGGGCTTTACCCGTGTGTTTTCAGGCTCCACCAATCCCGACAACGTGCGGGAGCACGCCAACCACGTAGCCGCCGCCGGCCTGTGCTACGACACCCTCCACGCCCCCTTCAAGGGCATCATGAACGCCATCTGGCGAGAGGGCGACGAGGGGGAGGACACCCTCCGCCAGCTCACCGATTGCGTAGATCTCTGCGCCGAGATCGCATCCCCCATTGCAGTAGTGCATCTGTCCGCAGGGGACAATCCCCCGCCTCCCACGGATATCGGACGAGGGCGCTTCATCCGCTTGGTGGAGCACGCCGTGGGCAAGGGAGTCAAGATCGCCTTTGAGAACCAGCGCAAGCTGGCGAATATCGCGTGGGCCTTTGAAGAATTCCGCGACGTTCCCGAGGTGGGCTTCTGCTGGGACTGCGGCCACGAGGGGTGCTTTACCCCCGGTCGGCGGTATATGCCCCTGTTCGGCAACCGCCTCATCTGTACCCACATTCACGACAACAGCGGTGTGTTGAATCAGGATCAGCACCTCATCCCCTTCGACGGTAATCTGAATTTTGATTACGTAGCCGAGGCTCTGCGGGGGGCTGACCCCACGGTGCCTCTGGTGCTGGAGCTGAAGCGGAAGGACGAAATGTACGAGGGCATGAGCGACGAGGAGTATCTCATCCGCGCGGCAGAGGCCATAGGGCGGGTGCGGGATATGATCGAAGCCCCCTGAACCGCACACGCAAAAATTTCAAGGGGAGAATGACTTTTTTGCATTCTCCCCTTGACAAATCCCCCTCTTTATGTTATACTGTCCCCATCAAACGATAGAGGCGCACTACACGAACAGTACCGTACATCATCATGGTTGCCAAAACCGTGCGGGAAAGGCGTGGGTGCCGAAGCGGATGCCTTGGCAGGGCATTTGACTGGCCGGACGGAGAACATCCGTCAGGCTGTCGCAGAAATGCGGAGAGCTATCCATACCCGATCTCCCTGTGGGGATTTCGGAGGATACCCGTAGATTCGACCGCTCCCTCCGTGGGGGCTTTTTCTATGGGTTCAGAATCGTATTGATAGAAATATTATATTGACCCTGCACACATTTTTGCTCAAAGTTTTTGAGAATTCTTAAAACCCTTTTTGCAAAAAGGGTTTTAAGCGGGGTTTGGGGCAGAGCCCCAAAAGAAAGGAACTACCATGTCTAACCGTACCGTTTTCACCGGCGCCGCCACCGCCATCATCACCCCCTTGACCCCCGACGGCATTCATTTTGACCGCTACGGCGCTATGATCGACTGGCAGATCAGTCAGGGTATCGACGCCATCGTGGCCGTAGGCACCACGGGCGAGGGCTCTACCCTCACCGA